>JBEAQQ010000121.1:0-50127 GCA_041163785.1 Pseudomonadota bacterium | reverse complement strand
AGCTTCGTTATGCGGCCTAGGCAAAATCCTCGAGTACTCCTTGTACACTCCGCTATTTGCCTAGACCGCTCGCCTCGCTCTACCTTCGCTCGTCACGCTTAGAAACTTAGCTGAACTTTTTCATAAGTTCGCCCCTTGTGCGTTGCATTGCGAAGCAATCGCAACAACTAGCCGACATCGCCAAAGCCGTCTCAAGATACGATAGCTGCGCTATCGCATCCCACAGGGGGGTATTGCGAAGCATTTCAACAAAAGCAGCACTCAAGTCGTCACAATGTGACAAAAATTGTCACATTGTGCCCAAATAGCTACTCGCCTTCGCGTGATCAAACGCCGACCGAAACCCCACAACCAAACCAAAAGGCATAACGCCAACCTACTCTTAGATAAATTTTGTGACCTACATCACATGACAATTGTGTAACAGGCCACAAAACCCCACACAAATCAGCAAAAAATACATTTGCACAGCAGACTGGCCAAACCTTTGCTACGTTTATCTCAGTGGCGCCGGCATTAGGGCTGACATCACACAACAGTCCCCGAGGCGCATTTTTTAAAACACGAGGTGAGTAATCATGCGTACAAACAAAAAACAACAAGGTTTTACCCTAATCGAATTAATGATCGTTGTGGCGATCATTGGTATTTTGGCCGCCGTGGCCTTGCCGGCATACACTAACTACCTAAATTCCAGTAAAGATAACGCATGCCTAGCTGAAGGCGCCGCTTACGCAAAAAGAGTCACGGCAGATCTTGCACTGGATGAAGCTTTTGCCGATGCAACTGCTGACAGCGGAACTTATTTTAGCTCTTGCAGCTCTTTCACTGCATCAGGTACAACAGGCTTTACAGTTACTTCTGGAGCTGGCGGTACGATCGAATGCAGTGTTGAAAGCGGCACTTGCTCCGTAACCACTGCGGGTACGGGCGCTTAACTTTTAAAGGCGCCACTCGGCGCCTTTTTCTTGTCTATACTTCCTAAAAGCCTTGCGGAAGTGTTTCCATGGTCACATCCAAACTCAGCGGTCTTGCGCGCCGTCTCGTTAACGACAACGTCTTCGATGAAACCCAGGCGGCGGAGTACAGCCAAGCCGCACTCGCCGAGGGATTGAGCTTCGTGTCGTATATCGTCGGCGGTGGCATGGTCGACGGGCAGCGGGTGGCGGAAGCAGCGGCGGAGGAGTTTGGCTCGCCGTTGTACGATCTGCGTCACCACGCGGGGCACGCCTTCCCGAAAAAATTCATCGACGACAAGTTAGTGCAAAAGCATCGTGCGCTACCGCTCTACGTGCGTGGCAAGCGCTTATTCTTAGCGATGTCGGACCCCACCAATCTACGCGCGGTGGACGAAATCAAGTTCAACACCGGCATGAACGTCGAAGTGGTGGTGGTCGACGAGAGTCAGTTGGGCGACGCCATCAAGCGTTACATGGATGCGTCGGGCGCCAATTTTAGCGAAGGCCTCGACGACGAGGCGCTCGACCAGTTAGACATCCACGCGGTGACCGAGGAAGAGGACAAGGACGAGGTTGACGAACAGGATGAGGCGCCTATCGTGCGCTTCATCAATAAGATCCTGCTCGACGCCATCAAAATGGGCGCTTCTGACTTGCACTTCGAACCCTACGAGCACAGCTATCGGGTGCGCTTTCGCACCGACGGCATCTTACACGAAATGGCCAAACCGCCGGTATCGTTGGCGGGGCGCATTGCCGCGCGCCTGAAGGTGATGTCAAAAATGGACATCTCGGAACGGCGCGTACCACAAGATGGCCGTATCAAAATGAAGATCAGCGCCACCAAGGCGATCGATTTTCGGGTCAACACCCTGCCCACCCTGTGGGGCGAAAAAATCGTGCTGCGTATCCTTGACCCGACATCGGCGCAGATGGGTATCGACGCACTGGGTTACGAAGATGAGCAGAAACAACTTTACGTCGACGCGCTCAACAAACCGCAGGGCATGATTCTGGTGACGGGCCCCACCGGTTCGGGTAAAACCGTGTCGCTCTACACCGGCCTGAATATTCTCAACCAGCCCGAAACCAACATTTCCACCGCAGAAGACCCCGTGGAAATCAACCTCGAGGGCATCAACCAGGTCAACGTGAACACCAAGGTGGGGCTGACCTTTGCCAGCGCACTGCGCTCGTTTTTGCGGCAGGACCCCGACATCATCATGGTGGGTGAGATCCGCGACTTGGAAACCGCCGAAATCGCCATTAAGGCCGCGCAAACGGGCCACATGGTAATGTCGACCCTGCACACCAACTCGGCTCCTGAAACCATCACCCGCATGCTCAACATGGGCGTCCCCGCGTTTAACCTGGCCACCTCGCTCAACTTAATTATCGCCCAGCGCTTGGCGCGCCGTTTGTGCAAGCACTGCGCAGAACCCGCGGATATCCCCGCAGAGACCCTACGCAAGGAGGGCTTTAGCGAGCAGCAAATCACCTCGATGACCCTGCTGAAACCCGTCGGCTGCGACAAATGTTCGAAGGGCTACAAGGGCCGTGTCGGCATCTACGAAGTCGTCAAAGTCACCCCCAAAATCAGTCGTTTGATCATGGAAGAAGGCAACTCGCTCGAGATCGCCAGGCTGTGCCGTGACGAGGGCTACCCTGACCTGCGCACCTCGGCGCTGTTAAAAGCCGCTAATGGCTTAACGAGTTTGGAAGAAGTGAACCGCATCACCACCGATTAGCGTTTTTTGGTCTACGCTTAAGAGGTCACAATACGCTGAAGGAAAGGACCATGGCCAAGGCCAAAACCAAAGTCGCAGATTTGCAGACCTTTCAATGGGAGGGCAAGGATCGTCGCGGTGACAGCGCCAAGGGCGAGCTCGACGCCGAAAACCAGAATCTCGCCCGCGCCCAGCTCGCCAAGATGGGCATCAAGATCAAAACCCTCAAGAAAAAACCCAAGCCGCTGTTTAGCGGTAAGGGCAAGCCGATTGTCCCCGCCGATATCGCCATTTTTGTGCGCCAAATGGCCACCATGATGAAGGCAGGCGTGCCGCTAGTACAAAGTTTTGAACTGGTCGCGGAGGGCTCCGACAAACCCGCCATGCGCAAAATGATCCTGGGGATTAAAAACGATGTCAGCGCCGGTGGTAGCTTCGCCGAAGCGCTGGAAAAACATCCACAGCATTTTGACAATTTGTTCTGCAGCTTAATCGCCTCTGGCGAACAGGCCGGTGCTCTGGAAACCATGCTCGACCGCGTCGCCACCTACAAGGAAAAGAGCGAAGCCCTGAAAGCCAAGATCAAAAAAGCCCTCACCTACCCTATTTCGGTTTTGGTGGTGGCCTTTGTGGTGACCTCAATTTTGCTGATTAAGGTGGTTCCCACCTTTGCGGAGGTGTTTGCCGGTTTTGGCGCCGACCTGCCCGCCTTTACCCAGTTTGTGGTCGACCTGTCGGAGATCTTTCAACGATGGTGGTACATCGTGTTTGGCGGCATTATAGCCGCGGGTTACGCCTTCAAGAGCGCCATCGCCAAGAGCCCCGACTTTGCCGACAAGGTAGACGCCTGGATGCTAAAGGCACCGGTGTTTGGCAAGATCGTCAATCTCTCAGTCATCGCGCGCTTCTCGCGCACCCTCGCCACTACCTTTGCGGCAGGAGTGCCCTTGGTCGAGGCCCTCGAGTCTACCTCGGGTGCATCAGGCAATGCGGTGTATCGCGATGCCATTAAACGCATTAGAGACGATGTCACCGGGGGCATTCCCCTCTACGGCGCCATCCGTTCGACCGGGCTCTTCCCCACCATGCTATTGCAGATGGTCTCGATCGGTGAAGAGTCCGGCGCGCTGGACGCCATGTTAGAAAAAGTGGCAGTGCACTACGAGCAGCAAGTCGATGACGCCGTAGATAACTTGACCGCGCTACTAGAACCGATGATTATGTCCTTTCTCGGTATCGTTATCGGCGGCCTCATGATCGCCATGTACATGCCAATCTTTATGATGGGATCAGTGGTATAACATGGACTTATTACAACGCCTCGTCGATGACGCGGCGCTTTTGCTACCCCTTGTTGGCGTGCTCGGGCTATTTATCGGCAGCTTTTTAAACGTGGTGATCTATCGCGTGCCGGTGGCCATGCAGCGCGAATGGCACTTCGAGGCGGAGTGTATTCTCCACCCCGACAAAGACATTCCACCCCCGCCGCCCTTCAATATTATGGTACCGGGCTCCCACTGCCCGCACTGCCAAACGCCTATTAAACCCTGGCACAACCTGCCCCTCGTGGGTTATATGTTGCTCGGTGGAAAGTGTGCCGCCTGCCAAGCCCCCATCAGCCTGCGCTACCCAATGATCGAACTGTGCACCGCCCTGCTCGGCATGGCGGCGGTGTATGTGCTAGGCCCTGGGGTGACAACGCTTGGTTACATCGCCCTGGTGTGGACCCTGCTGGTGCTGACCATGATCGACATCGACCACCAATTGTTGCCCGACAGTATCACCCTAGGGTTACTGTGGGGTGGCTTGGTATTTAACGCTTTGTTCGACATCGTCCCATTGGTTGATGCCGTATGGGGGGCGGTGGTGGGGTACCTATCGCTGTGGAGTATTTACTGGGCCTTTAAGTTGCTGACCGGTAAGGAAGGCATGGGCTACGGCGACTTTAAATTACTGGCGGCGCTCGGTGCTTGGTTAGGTTGGCAGGCATTACCTCTGATAATTATGTTATCCTCTTTTGTCGGTGCCACACTGGGTATTCTTGCCATGCTTTGGCTGCACCGCGATCGCGATCAACCCATTCCCTTTGGCCCGTACCTTGCCATCGCCGGCGTGATCGCACTTCTGTGGGGTGAAACCCTCACCCAACACTATTTAAGGATACTGTCTTAATGTTCGTTGTCGGCCTCACCGGTGGTATTGGCAGCGGCAAAACCGCGGTTTCAGATTATTTCCATAAACTTGGTGTCGATGTGGTCGACGCCGATGTTGTGGCACGCATCGTTGTAAACCCCGGTTCGCCCGCGCTCAAAAAAATTGCCCAGCACTTCGGCAACGAACTTTTGCTCTCCGACGGTTCACTCAACCGCGCGGCGCTTAGGCAAAGGGTGTTTGCCGACGCTACTGAGAAAGCGTGGTTAGAAAACCTACTCCACCCGTTGATTGGTCAAGAGATCGACAACCAACTCGCCAATGCGCAAAGCCCCTACGTGATCTATGTGTCTCCCCTGCTACTAGAAAGCCAGCAGAATTATCGCTGCCATCACATTCTGGTTGTGGATGCCCCTGTCGAGCTTCAAGTACAGCGCGCGACCGCCCGCGACAACAACACCGAATCGATGATTCGCCGCATCGTTAAGCAGCAGATGCCACGTGCTGAACGCCTGCAGCTAGCCGATGATGTGCTCGTCAACGACGGCGATCTGGCATCGCTGTACGCCAAGATCGACCGCCTTCACCAGAAGTTTCTGCGCCAGCCAAAATAACGAAAGCCATCGCAAGGCTTTATCTCGACGCGTTTTCGCATATACTGCTGCAATCGGTTTCTAAACACCGTATAACCTACTTAACCATAACAATACAGGTGCCGCCATGTTTGCGATGCAACGCCAATTGTCTCCTTCGTTTTACGCCCTATTGAGCCTGCCTTCCACGGCCATGGGCTTTGCCCTCAGTGTACAAATTTCAGCGCTGAGCTGGATTTTGACCACCCAGTACGGCCTCGATATTCACGATGTGGGCTTGGTGTGGGCCGCAGGACCGTTGGCGGGCATTATTGGCCAGGTATTGATCGGTATAGTCAGCGACAAGGTGTGGCTGTGGAATGGCCGTCGCCGACCCTTTATTTTGGTGGGTGGTGTACTGGCTGCTCTGATGTTACTGGCACTGCCCAGCATCGACGTCATCAGCGACAGCATGGGTGTCGGCGGTATTCTCGGTGTCGCCATCGCGGTGGCACTGACACTCGACCTCGCGATCAATATTAGTTTTAACCCCACCCGCGCCATTATCGCCGATGTCACGCCCAGCGGCGACGCACGCACCAAAGGCTACACATGGATGCAAACAATCTCGGGCAGCTTCGGCGTGCTCGCCTACGGTGTCGGCGCTGTTTGGGATAACTACGCGCTCATCTATGTCGGCGTTGGCTTGGTGCTGATCTTCTCGATTTTGCCGCCCTTTTTCATCGAGGAGCCGCGCCAACTAGAGGACGATAGCGAGACGCCCGCCGAGCGCTCGGCTGGCCTGGTGGACATCCTCATGCACATCCAACCGCTGTGGGGGTTTTTGGTGTATGACATCTACGCCATGACCCTGCGCCTCGCCCACATCGAGGTCGACAACTACTATGTAGAGTATGCCTGCATCGCCCTGACGATATTCTTGGTCGCCAAGACGCTGTTCACCAACACCCAGGGCCTAAGCCATCACGAGGCCGGTTTAGTCGGCTTCAAAAAGGTGCTCGCCGCCCACTCTTTCAGCTGGATCGGGGTGCAAACCATGTTTATTTACATGGTGGCCTACACGCAATTTGCCATGCCTAATCTAGACGACGCCAGCATGGGTCGCACCGTATCGATGGCCTTTTTAGTGTTGAGTGCTGTGTCGGCGCTACTGCCCGCCTTTGTGCTTGAGCCCATCAGCGAAAAGCTTGGCCGTGTGCGTACCCACACCCTCTGTTTAGCCTTGATGGCGGTGGGTTATTTCGCGATTGCCAATGCCGCAACCAGCCCCACCATGCTGTATGTGTTGATGGCCGTGGTCGGCATCGGCTGGGGCGCCATCGTATCACTGCCCTTTGCGATCATGTCGGTACAGGTTAACCAAGCGCAAATGGGGTTGTTTATGGGCTTGTTCAACCTGTCGGTGGTGCTGCCGCAACTGGTGGCCAGCCTGGGTATTGGTCTGCTCATCAGTCGCGCGGAGGACAAAAGCATCGTGTTTATCATTAGCGCGGTTTGTCTGGCCCTATCTGCGCTGTGCTGGGCCAAGGTCCATGAAGGAAACACCCAAGCGACACCCGCGATCTCAAGCGCTGGGCACTAACCACCGCTGACTTCGTCCGCTCTACCGCAAGCCCCCTCTACATCCACACGGCATCTTGGTCTACTGGGGGATTATTATCAGGTAAGTAGCCATGCGATTTCTTATAGTCATACTCTTCATTTCAGCCCTCTCTGCCTGTGGCGGTGGCTCTGCCACCCCTACCGCTCCGGTAACACCTCCTGCGGATAACAGCACTAACAATGGCGGCGACACAAGCACGGATAATTCCGGTTCTACAGACAACAGTGGCTCTACAGATAGCACCGACAACAGTGGAACCACTACCGACACCCCCAGCGACCCCATGGAAGCGCTGCTGGCCTCGTTGACGCTAGAACAAAAAGTGGCGCAGATGATCCAAGCCGAAATCGGTTATATCTCCCTCGATGATATTCGCCAATACGGTATTGGCAGCGTGCTCAATGGTGGCGGTGCCTACCCCTACGGTAACCGCGCCGCTAGCGCTAGCGACTGGCTTAACTTTGCCAAACAGTTGCGCGCCGCCTCCCTCGACACGTCGCAGGGTAGTGCAGGCATCCCCATCATTTGGGGCACCGACGCGGTGCATGGCCACAATAACTTAAACGGCGCCACGCTGTTTCCACACAATATAGGCTTGGGCGCGGCCAACAATCCCGACCTTCTCTACGATATCGGCGTCGCTACCGCCAAGGAAGTGGGTGCCTCGGGCGTCGACTGGACCTTTGCACCAACCGTCGCGCAAGCACAAGACTACCGCTGGGGGAGAACTTACGAAAGCTACAGCAACGACAGCGCCTTAGTGAAGAACTACGCCGCAGCCATGGTTAATGGCCTGCAATCACAAGGTATTGCAGCCACCGCCAAACATTTTATTGGTGACGGTGGTACCCGCGGCGGCACCGATCAAGGCAACACCCTCGCCACCAATACTGAGTTATTGCGCGATCACGCCTCGGGTTACGAGGGCGCTATTGGTGCGCAGGTCATGAGCGCCATGGCCAGTTTTAACAGCATTAATGGCAAAAAAGTGCACGGCGAGCGCGATATCTTAACCGGCATGCTACGCGATCAATTGGGATTTGAGGGCATGGTTGTGAGCGACTGGCACGGCGTAGCCCAGGTCGCGGGTTGCAGTACCGACAGCTGTGCACAGGCGATCAACGCCGGCATAGACATGATCATGGCCCCCGATAGCTGGCTAGGATTTCTCAATAATACCGTGCAACAAGTTCGCAGCGGCCAAATTAGCGAGGCGCGCATCGATGAAGCGGTGTTGCGTATTTTGCGCATGAAGGAATCACTGGGCATGTTCGATGACAATTTCGACCCCGCCCGCGCACCGGCGTCGGTGGTAGGCTCAGATGAACACCGCGCCTTGGCTCGCCGCGCTGTGCGTGAATCACTGGTACTGCTGAAAAACAACAACCAAATCTTGCCACTCGACCCGAGCCAACACATTTTGGTTGTCGGCGCAGCGGCGAATAGCCTGCCACAACAAGCGGGCGGCTGGTCAGTGAGTTGGCAGGGCACAGGCACCTCGAACAGCGATTTCCCCGGAGCGACCACGCTACTCGCTGGTTTTAGTGAGGCCGTCACTGCCGCCCAGGGCAATTTTTCTTACTCCATCGATGGTGCCTACATCACACGCCCCGACGCTGCGATTGTGGTGTTTGGTGAACAACCCTACGCCGAGGGTGCCGGTGATTTATCCAGCCTAGCCTACAGCAACAGCGATTTGTCGCTGAATTATCTTCGCGCGCTTCAGGCCGACGGCATTCCCACCGTAGCGGTGTTTCTCACTGGCCGACCTCGCTGGGTCAACGAATGGTTGAACGCCAGCGACGCCTTCGTGGTGGCCTGGCTACCCGGCTCTGAGGGCGCTGGTGTCGCCGATGTGTTGCTGCAGGACCGCAATAACCCCACCTTTGATACTACCGGTAGACTGCCTTTCGCCTGGCCCGGTGGTGCGGTTAACCCCAGCGATGCTCAAGCCCCTGTGGCAGCAGATCTTTTTGACCGCGGTTATGGCTTGTCGCTTAACGACACCACAACCCTGGTGGCTCTCAGTACAGACCCCAACAACGCTAGCAGCGGCATTGTCGCCGCGGATAGTAGCGCGCCGACCGACAACAGTGGCACAACGGATGGCAACAACACCCCGCAAGACGCTATTTGGGTAATGCGCAATGGCGCGGTAGAGTCGCGCTTCGAGGGCGGCATCAAAGCCTTCGACGAAGCCCTTGGTTTTGGCGAGTGTGTTAACGACAATGGCGCCGCCTGCCCCAGCATCGACTGGGCTTGGGTCAGCGATACCGACCGCGGTCAAGTGCTAGAGGTTTCCCACCCGAGTGGTGCCCTGTTTGCTGGCTTGTTTATGGATTCGGCCAGCGGTGTGGATGCCAGCCAATACGCCAACGGCGTCATCGCCTTTGATATTTTGCACATGGCGGGCGAAAACCAATACACCATGAAGCTCGACTGCTTCTGGCCCTGCACCTCTGGCCACTTGGGTATCGGAGCTGTCGGGGACAGTGCATGGCAAACCGTAGAAGTGCCTTTGGCCACATTACAGAATGGCGGATTGAACCTAAATAATATCAATACCGGCTTGGTGATCTGGGCGACCAACCACAATGGCAGTCGCTTCAGACTCGACAATATTCGCTTTATGGAAGCCTCTCAATAATCTCAGGTTGAACTACACTATTAGCGTGAGTTCAATCCCTGAGGAGAAGCGCCATGCGCATTTTATTATCACTGAGTCTCTTGCTTGCCCTTGTGAGTCCAACCACTTGGGCGGCCAGTAAGAACGAAATCGACGCCTACGTCGACGAAGCCCTGAGCGCCTTTTACAAGCACTCGCCGGCGGGCAAGAAACTCTCGCAGCAAGCCAAGGGTATTTTGGTGTTCCCGAAGGTCTACAAGGCGGGTTTTGGTATAGGCGGTGAATACGGCGAAGGCAAACTCATCGTCAACGGCGGCACTCATGCGTACTACAACATCTCTGCGGCTTCGGTGGGCTTTCAACTGGGCGTGCAACAAAAGTCACAAATCTTGCTTTTCATGACCGACACCGCGTTGAATAAATTTACCCAAAGCGATGGCTGGGATGCGGGTGTCGACGGCAGCGTCGCGATTGCGTCGTTGGGCGCGGGCGGTGAAATCGATACGAAAACCGCTAGCCAACCTGTTATTGCTTTTATTTTTTCCAACAAGGGGTTGATGTACAACCTGACCCTTGAAGGCTCCAAAATCACCCAAATAGAACGCTAATTCGCGGTGTTGTGCTGGGATTGATCGATGAACATGATCTCATCCGCGGCAAAGCCCAGTTCGCGGGCGCGCGCGACAAAGTGCTGCTTTAGCGACTCATCCACTCTTGGCGTGCGCGACAAAAGCCACAGATAGCTTTTGTCGCGGCTTGTGACAAAACTATAGCTGTAATCTTCGGCCAGTTCGAACACAACATAGGACGAGTAGAACGGACCGAAAAACGAGACTTTTAAGTGCCCTCTGTCTTCGCTGTCGACAAATTTAGCGACGCCCTCGGCCTCTTTCCACGCCCCCTCGGCATCGACGAAACCGCGATTGAGCACAGCAATGCTACCGTCATCGTTGCGACTGTAAGTCGCTGTGACCTGCGACATCCCCGCCTCGAATCGATTGTCCAATCGCGCCACCTCGTACCACCTACCCAGGTAGCGATCGCGCTCGAAATTGCCCACCGGCGTGATGCCATCAGGCACGCCGACACAGGCGGACAACATTAACGCCGCGACGGCAATCAACAGGTTTTTTTTCATGTCAGTATATCCAGCATGGCATCCTCGATATGAGGAAAATTAAATGTGAAACCGGCATTTAGTAAACGTTTGGGAATCACGCGTTGGCCCTCCAGCAGCAGGGTTGATGCCTCGCCTAGCAAGAGTTTCATCGCAAATGCTGGTACGCGCACAAAACAAGGCCGGTGCAGTGCTTCCGCCAGGGCCTTCACGAAACGCTCGTTTGTCACAGGTTCGGGCGCGGTGAGATTGTAGGCCCCGATGCATTCTGACGACACCAGTAGGTGGTGCAGCGCCGCCAGATAGTCCTGCATATGTATCCAAGACATCCACTGCTGGCCACTTCCTACCGGGCCACCAAAGCCCAACTTGAAGGGCGGCAGCATCTGCGCCAGCGCACCACCATCGGCGGCGAGTACAATACCCGTGCGCAACAGCACCACACGGGTTTTACTCACCGCTAATGTGGCCTCGCGCTCCCAGCGCTGGCACAATTGGGTAGAAAAATCCTCGAGCATTGCCGTATTCGACTCATCGAACGTCAACGATTGGGAGACACCGTAGATACCAATCGCGGACCCGCTTAAAAACACCGCAGGTTTCTTATCCGCCACGGCGATCCAATCGACGATTGCCTGGGTGATATGCCAGCGACTGTGGTTCAAGCGCTGCTTTTGGCTGTCGTTCCAGCGCCGTCCAACGATCGGTTCGCCGGCCAAGTTAATAATCGCATCGAAGGCCGCGTCGCGTGCCACTTCATCTAGTGACGTCACATAGACGTGGCGATCACCCAGTTGACCCTGTGCTCGCGCAGGATCGCGGGTCAATACCGTGTATTCGTAGTCGGGATAACGCGCCATAAAGTGGCGACCGATAAATCCCGTACCGCCACTGATCAGTATTTTCATTGCCCTGTTCGCACCTGCTTTTGCATATCTTTTTTATACGTTGTAAGTTGGGTCTAAGACTTCTTACCACGCGTATAAAAAATGCCCGGTCATGTGCCTCGGGCTTGTCAGGAGAAACAATGCAAGACGTCGATGTGATCGTCATTGGTGCGGGTAGCGCCGGTAGCTTCGCTGCCAAACAACTACAGACACTGGGTTATTCTGTCGCGGTGCTTGAGAAAAGCCGCGGCGCCGGTGGCCGTTGTGCCCGCCGCCAAGTCGATAGTGGCAGCGTCGACATCGGCTGTATAAGCTTGAATCAACAGCAACTGCTCGAAGCCAACCAATCGCCTCGCGTTGCTCAGCAAATTCAAGACTGGCGGGCGCGTGGCCTCCTCGTGGACTGGCACGCCAACTACAGCGATGGCAACGAAGTCCACGCCGTTGGAGCGCCCAACATGAACGCCCTGCACAAGGACCTACTGTATGGAATCACTCTGCATACCGAGCAGCGCGTCCACCGTTTCGAGCGCAGCGAGCACGACCAATGGTTGGTGGAGTGCTTGAGTGGCGACATCTACCGCAGCCATGCTCTTATCGTGACGTCCCCCCCCGCCCAGGCCAGTGAAATGAGTCACGCCTGGCCGGCTCACTGGTTGCCGCTGTTTGACGAGGCAGATCAAACGATTGAAGCCCAGTGGACCATTGTTGTGGCGTTACCCGACGATGTAAAACCACCGCAAAACGCCTATCACCACCACCCGGTCATCGAGCACGCCGTGCTCGACAGCTCCAAACCGGGCCGCCATCACCAGCAGTCTCTTTGGGTAGTGCAGGCGAGCCCCTCTTGGACTGACAAACATTTAAACCTCGACAAAGAGCATGTCGGCGACCTGCTTTGCGATGCCTTTTGCGCCATGTTGGACATCCCTAGCGACCTCGCTACGCGACTCAATACGCACCGCTGGCTATTCGGTCGCAGCCACTACCAACTCAGCAATGACAAATGCCTTTGGGATAGTGAGCGCCAACTAGGCGTTTGTGCCGACTGGCTAAATGGCGGCGGCGTTATCGCCGCGCTCACCAGCAGCGCCGCCCTAGTCGACCACCTATCTGAACTCAACACGACGAAGACTGTATGACGATTGCTATTCATTGGTTCCGCCAAGATTTGCGCTTGGCTGACAACCCCGCGCTTTGCCAAGCCGTTGCTCGCGGCGACCTGTTACCCATTTACATTCTCGATGACGAGAGTGCCGGCGAGCACGCTATGGGTGGCGCCAGTCGCTTGTGGCTGCACCACTCACTGCAATCGCTCAACCAAAGCCTGCAAGGCCAGCTTCGCGTTTATCAGGGCAATGCGCTAGATGTTTTGACCCAACTATGCCGCGACCACGATATTTCCAGTGTGTGCTGGAACCGCTGCTATGAGGCGTGGCGCATTGAGCGCGATGGTCAGATTAAAACCGCCCTCAAAGCCGCCGGCGTGGAAGTCATCTCGTGTAACGGCAGCCTGCTTTGGGAACCCTGGCAGGTTCTCAAAGGCGACGGCACGCCCTACAAGGTCTTCACACCCTTCTTTAAAAACGGCTGTTTGAAGGCCGCGGAACCCGCTCCGTGTAAACCGGCCCCCAGCGAGATCAACTTTGCCGAGGGCGCTTTTGGCGCACTGGCCAATATCGAGGCCCTCGCTTTGCAGCCCTCGATCCGCTGGGATGAACCCATGCTACAACACTGGCGAATCGGTGAAGAGGGTGCGCTTGAGCGGCTTAAAGCATTCGCCGAAGCAGGTATTAACGACTACAAAGAAGGCCGCAATTTACCTGCCAAAACCTTCACCTCGCGCCTTGCCCCCTACATGCATTTCGGGGAGATATCCCCCCGCACCGTGTGGCACGCAGCTACGCTGATGGGCGACGACGACAATGTCTACACGTTTAAATCAGAACTTGGCTGGCGCGAGTTTTCCTACAGCCTGCTATACCACTTTCCGCAAATGCCCAGAAGGAACATGTCGTCGAAGTTCGATGCCTTCCCGTGGGGTGACGACACCTCCGCACTGAAAGCGTGGCAGCGTGGCATGACCGGCTACCCCATTGTCGATGCCGGCATGCGCGA
Organism: Pseudomonadota bacterium; assembly: GCA_041163785.1. GTDB lineage: Bacteria > Pseudomonadota > Gammaproteobacteria > Pseudomonadales > JAHEIH01 > JAHEIH01. The sequence continues at coordinate 36,346 of JBEAQQ010000121.1, read as the reverse complement.
ACTGTGGCATACCGGCTACATGCACAACCGCGTGCGCATGATTGTGGGATCGTTCTTAGTGAAGAATCTTCTGCTGCATTGGCACCACGGTGAAGCCTGGTTCTGGGATACGCTATTTGACGCTGACCTCGCCAGCAACAGTGCCAGTTGGCAGTGGGTCGCTGGATGCGGGGCGGATGCCGCCCCCTACTTCCGCATCTTTAATCCCATCACACAAGGGGAAAAATTCGATCCAGAGGGCGATTACACTCGCCGCTGGGTGCCCGAACTGAAGGATGTGCCAAAGAAATACCTCTACCAACCCTGGGAAGCTCCGCCAATGTTGCTAAAGGCGGCCGGCGTAGAGCTTGGGGTCGACTACCCCCTCCCCATTGTGGAAGTGAAGGCATCGCGCGAACGGGCACTAGGTGCATTTAAGTCACTCGCATCCTAGTGGCGCGCTATAGCGCAAATAGACTCCTAAGGTATGCGCCGTTTCCCTTAACATGGTGAGTATATTCATCTAATTCGCTGATAACGAGGACACTATGGCTCTTCCAGATACCTTAAAAAATCGCTTAAAGCTTCCCCTGGTAGTTTCACCCATGTTCTTGGCTTCGGGCCCAGAGCTGGTTATTGCCACCTGTAAGTCTGGCGCCCTTGGGACTTTTCCCGCGCTTAACCAGCGTACCAGCGAAGGGTTTGAGGAATGGCTGCAACACATTAATGCTGAACTAGGACCGAACGATGCGCCCTACGGCGTGAACATCATCGTTCACCACAGCAACTCGCGCGTCATGCCCGACCTCGAGTTGTGCGTAAAATACAAAGTCCCCATTGTCATCACCTCGCTGGGTATCGACAAGCGCGTGATCGACGCTGTGCATAGCTATGGCGGCTTGGTGTTCCACGACATCATCAACATTCGCCACGCGCAAAAAGCAGCGCGCGAGGGCGTTGACGGCATCATCGCCGTCTGTGCAGGCGCCGGTGGTCACGGCGGCACATTGAATCCCTTGGCGCTGACCGCTGAAATCCGCAAGTTCTATGACGGCTGTCTGTTGTTGGCAGGTTGTATCTCGAACGGCGGTCACATTGCCGCAGCGCGAGCCATGGGCGCCGATTTAGCCTACGCGGGTACACGCTTCATCGCCACCAAAGAAGCCAGCGCACAAGACGACTACAAAGCGATGATTCTCGATTCGGCCGCTGCGGACATCATCTATACCCCTAATATCTCAGGTGTGTACGCCAACTTCCTCCGCGAAAGTATTCGCAACGCCGGCTTCGACCCCGACAATTTGGCGCCCAAAACAGAAATTGACATGAAAGAAGAGCTGGGTCTAAAAGAAAGCGAAGGCACCAAACAGAAAGGCGCCTGGAAGGAAATCTGGTCGGCGGGTCAAGGCGTGGGTGCCATCGACGACGTCCCCACCACCTCCGATCTGATCGCTCGTATGGGCGATGAGTTCAACGCCGCACTGCAGCAAGCGAATCAGTTCTAAGCTTGATAGAGCTGTGCGAGGTAGGCGGGGACCACCGCCTGCCAAGTGAACCTTTGCGACGCTGCCGAGCGGCGCATCGCCTTTACCGTTGCAGGCTGTTCGGTTAATACCTCAAGCGCACGCGCCAGTGTCGCTATCATCGCCTCGGCCTGCTCGGCTAAATCTTTCCCCTCAAAGACAAAACCACTCAGTCCGTCTTGCACGGTATCCTTCAACCCCCCCACGGCATGTACCAGGCAGGGTTGACCGTGGCGCATGGCCACCATCTGACTGATACCACAGGGCTCGAACGAGCTGGGCATCACAAACAAATCGCCATTCTCATAGAGGCGCTGACCCAGTTCAGCAAAGAATCCCTGCAAAAATACAAAGTTGGGGTGGCGTTTACTGGCCGCATAGAGGAACTGTTCCAGCATGAGGTCGCCGTTACCCACCATCACGAAACAACCTTTTGACCCTAAGGTTTCCAACAAGGCGTCGAGGGCAAAGCGGCCGTCATCCAGGCGCTGTCGAAGCAGCAACATCTTCTGATCAGAGACACGCCCCACCGAGGTCAATAACACCTTGCGGTGGTCACCGTGACGCTGCAGCTCTTGCAAGCGGTTCGCCGCCAAACTAAGCGGGCTTTGCAGCAAGGCATCCTCGGCGGCACATTCGCGCATTTGGTGGATCAGCAGCTGGAAAAGTTCATCGCGATCGATGGCCGGCCGCTGCTGACCACTGTAGTCGACACCATTGAGAATCCCTACCAAACGCTGCTGTTGCTGCGCGGCGTGCAGGTCAGCCTCAAGGCCTTCTCCACCAAAGAAGCCCGCATCGTGATCGCTTGGCAATAGCACCTCTTGCGCATAACTCGGCGACACCACGTGCACCCGGTCACACAAATTTATCGCCGCGCGCATCGGGTTGTAGCAATCGGGATAACGAGGGTCGACGATGGCGTCATCCTCCGGTACTAAGCCGTCGAACCACACCTGCAGCGACGAATTATCGCCGTGCAGTGGTCGAATACCCTGCAGCGCGAGGTTGTGGATGGTGAATACGCAAGGTCGGTGTTGTAACGCGCAGTAACGCGGATGCAGCGCGCGCAAGGTAGCAAACGTCGCCGCGTGCCAATCGTGCAGATGGACCACATCGAAATCGCCCAGCAGCCCCTGTATACAGGCCTCCGCCACCGCTATGGAAAACAGCGCAAATTTGATGCCGTCGCTGGCAAAGGGGCGATCTGGCGGATCGTTACAATAAATTTTACCCACCCCGGCAGAGCCAAAGAACGGGTGTTCAACGACAAGATAATCGACACCTTCGGTGGGATCCATGGCGGGCACCCTAAACAACGATACCTCGTTATCAAAACCAGAGAACGCCACCTCAAAATCACCCAAGTGCTCAGCACCTGGCAGGGTGGAAAACCATTGATAGCCCGGTGTCATAACCGTGACCCGCTGCCCGCTGGCCGCCAAGGCTCTGGGCAAGTCGCGGATCACATCACCAATGCCTCCTACCTTACCCTTGGGCAGGGCGTCATTTTCGGAGGCGAGCATCAATATGTTCAACCGGAACTCCTAGGTAATAACGTCGGGACGATTGCGGCCGGTGTATGACGCTATACCTGCGATCTCGTGAGCCGCTTGTATTAGGTCGGCCAAAGCCTTTTGCGGGTCCTGCCCGACGAGTGCACGGTCGGGTTGATAGCGGTCAAAGTAGACGCGCAGTGTCGCACCCGATGTCCCCGTACCCGATAGGCGCATAACAATCCGACCACCATCGGTGGTGTAAATACGAATACCCTGTTTAGCGCTTTCGCTACCATCGATGGGATCGACGTAGTGGTAGTCGTCGGCCGACTCAATAGTGAGCCCCGCCACGGTTTGGCCTGGCAAGCCGTCCAACTTGTCGCGCAACGCCTGAATCATTTGCGAAGCCGCCTCGGCATCAACGCCTTCGAAGTCGTGACGTGTAAAATAATCACGGCCGTAGTGCGCCCAGTGATCTCTCACAATGGTTCGCGCAGGCTGGTTTCTCTCAGCGATAATATTGAGCCAGAACAACACCGCCCAAAGCCCGTCTTTTTCACGCACGTGATCCGAGCCAGTGCCAAAGCTTTCTTCACCGCAAAGGGTAATTTTGCCGGCATCCATGAGATTACCAAAGAACTTCCAGCCGGTAGGTGTTTCGTAGCAGGGTACCTCGAGGGCCGCAGCGACGCGATCAACCGCACGCCCAGTTGGCATGGATCTGGCCACACCGCTCACGCCCTGCTGATAGCCAGGGATTAAATGGGCGTTGGCCAACAAAACAGCCAGGCTGTCACAAGGATTGATATAAAACCCGCTACCCAACACCATATTGCGATCGCCATCGCCATCGGACGCGGCGCCAAAGGCAAGCGGCTCGGTACCGTTCATGCGCGCCACCAACTCGTGGGCGTGAACAAGGTTAGGATCCGGGTGACCGCCACCAAAGTCTTCGCTTGGCACGGCGTTCATCACCGTCCCCGGCGCAGCACCAAGGCGACGCTCTAAGATTTCCACCGCGTAGGGGCCTGTTACCGCATGCATGGCATCAAAGCACATTTTAAAACGACGGTTGCTGAGCAGCGTACGCATTTTTTCGAAATCGAAAATCTGCTCCATTAGGTCGGCGTAATCCGCCACCGAATCGATGATCTCAACCTCGGTATCCAGAATGTTCACCGTGCCGATAGTATCGAGATCGATATCGGCGTGATCGCAACTGCGGTATTCGCGCAGCGACTGGGTGTAGGCAAAAATTTCTTCAGTTACTTTTTCTGGCGCAGGGCCGCCGTTGGCACCGTTAAATTTAATGCCGAAGTCTTCGTCTGGCCCACCTGGGTTATGACTGGCCGACAGCACAATGCCACCACAGGCTTGATACTTTCGAATCACGCAAGAAGCCGCTGGGGTGGAGAGAACGCCCCCTTGGCCAACGAGTAATTTACCAAAACCATTGGCAGCCGCCATACGAGCGATGACCTGAACCGCGTGACGGTTGTAATAACGACCGTCGCCACCCACTACCAGCAACTTGCCACGACAATCACCAATGGCATTAAAAATGGCCTGTACAAAATTTTCTAAGTAGTGGGGTTGTTGAAATTCCACCACTTTCTTGCGAAGACCCGACGTACCAGGACGCTGGTTGTCGTAGGCCTGTGTCGCAACTACATTAATTGTCATTTACATAAACTCCAGTGTTAGGCGAAGCCTTCTTCCTGACCTAACATTCCGCGTGTGACTAGCACCACGCCATTTGAGGTGACACGGAAGCCATTGGCGCGATCTTGATCGTGATCGACCCCGATCTGCATACCGTCGGGTACCTGGCAACCGCGATCGATGATCGCTTTTTTAATTTTACAGTGCTTGCCAATGGTGACATCTGGCAAAATCACAGACTCATCAACGTAGGTGTAAGAACGAATAACGACATTGCTGAACAGCACCGACTTGCGAATTTCAGCGCCCGATATTATACACCCTCCAGAGACCATTGACTCCAGTGCCATACCTTTTCTATCGTGCTCTTCAAACACAAATTTACACGGTGGCAACTGCTCTTGATACGTCCACAGCGGCCAATCGCGGTCGTAAATATTGAGTGGCGGCACCGTCGTGATCAACTCCATATTCGCCATCCAGAACGAATCCAGCGTACCCACATCGCGCCAATAGGCGCGTCCACCGGTTTGTTGGTCGCGGAACGCGAAGGCATTGACGTGGTGCTCTGCGATAATTCGCGGGATAATGTCGTGGCCGAAGTCGTGGCTCGACTTGGGATCACGGGCGTCGCCAATCAAACACTCAAACAAAAAGTCAGTATCGAAAATATAGTTACCCATCGATGCCAAGCACAAGTCAGGATTGCCGGGAATGGGGTCGGGGTGCTCGGGTTTTTCAATAAAATTAATGACGCGATTTTGATCGTCGACCCCCATCACACCGTAGGCCTTAGCCGCTTCCTGTACGGGCACTTCTAGGCACGACACTGTCATGCGCGCGCCTTTCTCAACGTGGTCCGCCAACATCACACCGTAGTCCATCTTGTAAATATGGTCGCCGGACAGCACGATCACGTACTTGGGTTTCTCCGCGCGGATGATATCAAGGTTCTGGTAAATTGCATCGGCGGTACCTTGGTACCAACTGTCAGAATAGCGCTGCGACGCCGGTAGCACCTCAACACCCTCACCCAGCTCGCGCTTAAAGTGTGACCAACCGCGCTGTAAATGACGCACCAGCGAGTGCGACTTGTACTGGGTCAACACGCCCACCCGGCGGATACCCGAGTTAATACAGTTGGATAACGGGAAGTCGATGATGCGGTACTTGCCCCCAAAATACAGGGCGGGCTTGGCGCGCCAATCGGTCAGTTCAAAGAGTCGCGAGCCTCGACCACCGGCCAAGACGAGGGCCATAGTATCCTTGGTGAGGCGGCTGATGTGACGTTGTGGTTCCTGAACCATGAAATCGCTCCGTGAATTATCTTGAACTAGGTGTCAGCGCCTAGCTCGTGGGGTGTGAATACCTTTAACAAAATGGCGCTGTGCCAATATTATCGCCAAGAGGTATGACACTTACATGAACGGCATTACCCAATTAGCCGATCACACCTTTCTGTGAGCATACACGCTCTTTTACCGATACCAATATAGGCAGCGGTGAAACGACGGTCAAATACGCCAAAATGGAAAACACTGTACAAATACACAGTTTTTTCTTGCATTCTCATTTTTCCAAAATATACTGTGCGCATATACAGTGTTTCGGAGACATACCATGACTGAGATTGCCTTTACCCAAGTTGATTACAGCAAATTCCGTATGGCCAATCGCCGCTTTGCTATTGGCGATGTTCGCGCGCAGGGCGATGCCACGGTTATCTACGACCAACGCAATATGCCTGTTGCCATGATGAAAGCCGCCAGTATTGACGCACAAGGCCGCTGCCACAGCCCCGAATATTTCATTCGCGCGGTTTAAGGCAACTCTTTCAACATCGCCAGGCGCGCCTGTATCATGGCCCTGTAGCTCTGCTGCAAGCTGATATCAGACGCGCCTTTTTCATCTTCTAATCGCTGTTGAAGTGCATCTAATTCCTGCATCAATTGCAACTTGAGCGACTGCTTAGAAAATTCATCCTTGGCGGTAGTACGCGCCCTTAAACCTCCATCCTGGAGATAAAATTCACGGCCTGGCATCATTATTATTCCGTTACATTGTTGTAACAGAATAATAACAATTTATACATTTTGCCAATGCAATTAATAAAGATCGGGGTCGCCGTCGGGACGGCTTTTGAAGCGGCGATGCGCCCAGAGGTACTGCGTCGGATCAATACGAATCGCCTGTTCGGTCAATGCACTGATACGCGCCATATCGGCGTGTTTATCCCCGCTTGGGAAGTTGTCGAGGGGCTCATCAAAACGAATTAAATAGGGGGCTTTGCCACCTTTTTGTCGGCGCACCGTAACAAATATTACGGTGGCATCGGCTTGTTGTGGAATATCACAGGCCGAGGTCACCCAGGCGGTGGGTATACCAAAAAATGGCACAAACTCTGCGCGACGCTTGCCGAGGTCCTGGTCGGGCACCATCAACGTCACCTCACGACGCTGCAAGGCATCGATAAAGGCGCGAACATTTTTACGACCGATGAGTCCAATCTTGTAACGCAGGCGTCCCCAACCGGAAATGCACTCCCACATAGGATTGTCATGAATACGGTAAATGGCGCTGAACCCGGTTTGAAACGCAATCGCCGCGTAGGCCATTTCCAAACAAGTATTGTGGATGCCCACCATCATGACACCCTTGCCGGTCGCCATGGCGCGCTCAAGGGCCTCGACGTTTTCGACGTGGGTTAGACGCCGCATGCGAGACATCGATGCCCACCAAACGATGCCCGACTCGAACAGCGTCATGCCCATGCCTTCAAAGCTTTGCCGGCCAATCGCTTCGCGTTCACGGGCAGATTTTTCAGGAAAACACAGCTCAAGATTGCGTAGCGCAATCCGACGGCGACTCTTGGCCAGCGCGAAAAACAAACGCCCAATCACCTTGCCAATGCCTTGCACCAGAGGCAGTGGTAGTCTTGCCACCAACCATAAGACAGCAAACCACAGCCACATCGGCCAATATTTAGGCCCCAGATAAGACCAGCGCCAGCGGTAGGCTTCAGGTCTTTCCTGCGGTGCGCCGACAAGCCTCACTCGGCGTCGCCTCGCTGCACCTCTAATTGGTCAACTTTTTGTAGACCGCGCGGCAGCTTATGCCCGCGGCGACCACGCTCGCCAATGTAGTGTTCCATCTCACTGAACTTGAGTGACAAGTGGCGCTTGCCGGCGTGCAGCACAAGCACATCGTTGGGTGTCAGGACTTGAGCGCCGATCACGTACTCTTCGCGCTCCTTCACCCGTGCCGAGGGAATGCCCAACATCTTATTACCCTTACCTCGCGCCATCACCGGCAGGTCTTTAAGCGGGAAGACTAGCATACGACCCTCGTTGCTCACGCACACCACAAAGGCATCATCCGAGGCTGTGATAGGCACCGGCGGTTTCACTCGGCCACCCGCGGGGAGGCTCAATACCGCTTTGCCCGCCTTGTTCTTCGATTGCAGTTCATCCAGTTTTGTCACGAATCCGTAACCCGCGTCTGAGTACATGAGGTACAAATCATCGTCCTTGCCCATCAGACCGGCGATGTATTGTGCACCCGCAGGCGGGTTGATTTTACCGGTCACTGGCTCACCTTGTCCTCGCGCCGACGGGAGCGAGTGCGAGGCAATGGAGTAGGTGCGTCCAGTGCTATCCAAAATAATCACCGGCTGATTGGTCTTGCCCTTGACCGAGAAATTGTAGTCGTCACCCGACTTATAACTCAGTGCAGCGGGGTCGACATCATGGCCTTTCGCGGCGCGAATCCAACCCATTTTTGACATAACGACTGTGACAGGATCGGCGCCCATCAGATCGATTTCGCTGTAGGCTTTAGCTTCTGCACGCTCCACCAAGGGGGCGCGTCGATCGTCACCAAACTCTTCACCTACCGCGGCCAACTCTTTTTTCAACAGCGTCTTCAGGCGGCGCGGTGATTCCAAGGTCGCCTGCAAATCATCGCGCTCTTTTTCCAGCTCGGACTGCTCACCGCGAATTTTCATTTCTTCCAAACGGGCCAACTGGCGCAAGCGTGTATCGAGAATGTAATCCGCCTGGATCTCACTCAAGTTAAAGCGCGCCATCAACACGGCTTTGGGCTCATCTTCAGTGCGAATGATTTCGATCACTTCGTCCAAGTTGAGGAAGGCCACCAGCAAGCCGTCCAACAAGTGCAAGCGATGCAGCACTTTTTCAAGGCGGTAGTTCAAACGACGGGTAGTGGTCTCCGTTCTAAACGCCACCCACTCTTTGAGGATTTGCGCCAAATCTTTTACACCCGGACGGCCGTCGATACCGATCATGTTCATGTTGACGCGGTAACTCTTTTCAAGGTCGGTGGTGGCAAATAAATGCGCCATCAAACCCTCGAAGTCGATACGATTGGAACGCGGGACAATCACCAGACGCGTCGGGTTTTCGTGGTCTGATTCGTCGCGCAGGTCGGCCACCAAGGGCAGTTTTTTCGCCTGCATTTGCGCCGCGATCTGCTCCAAAATTTTGGCGCCTGATACCTGGTGGGGCAACTCAGTGACGATGATCTCACCCTGGTCAATGTTGTATACCGCGCGGCACTTAATACTGCCTCGACCGGTTTGGTAAATCTCCAACAGCTCTTTGCGACCAGTAATAATTTCCGCCGCTGTGGGGAAGTCCGGACCCGGCACAAATTGCATCAACTCTTCTACATCGGCCTTGGGATTGTCTAGCACGTGCAAGGTAGCCTGTACGACTTCGCGCAGGTTGTGCGGCGGGATATCTGTCGCCATACCCACCGCGATACCCGTGGTACCGTTGAGCAATACCGAAGGCGCTCGCGCGGCCAAGAACTTAGGCTCATCCATCGTGCCATCAAAATTGGGCACCCAATCTACCGTGCCTTGACCGAGCTCACTCAGCAGTAACTCGGCGTGACGCGTCAAACGTGATTCGGTGTAACGCATGGCCGCGAACGATTTAGGATCGTCGCTGCTGCCCCAGTTACCCTGACCATCAATCAAGGGATAACGGTAGCTGAAGTCCTGTGCCATGATAACCATGGCCTCATAGACCGAAGAATCTCCGTGCGGGTGAAACTTACCGATAACATCACCCACGGTGCGGGCAGATTTTTTGTACTTCGCCGACGCCTTTAATCCCAACTCTGACATGGCGTAGACAATTCGCCGCTGTACGGGCTTAAGGCCGTCGCCAACAAACGGCAAGGCGCGGTCCAAGATCACGTACATGGAGTAGTTGAGATAGGCTTGTTCGGTGTACTGCTTCAACGAAAGCTGTTCTACACCATCAGCACTCATCTGGATGAGATCTGTCATATCAATTCCCTAAATAGAGAGCCCTATATTGCGAACTCTTAACGGAGAGTCCTTAAGGACTGTGCCCATGCGCAGGCTTTTATTTGCGCCCTATCATAGCAACCTTAACGACATAATGGGAGCGATGCAGAGGGCTAATTTGCGCTATTTCACGACAATAATGGGGCTGTTCTGCTCCGGTGCCTGAGCGAGATTCGACGAGGGGAATTGTTGCAGGTAAAAATACAGTGCCAGGTTGCCTAGCACGGCGATCACAATGGCTAGAACGACTCTCAAAGTAAGGTCTCTCGATAAGCCCACGCAAGACCCTCAAAAACGAGATCCTCGTGCCATATAGCGCCTTGCTGAATAGCGCCTTGCTGACACGCCTCGCGCAGCAACTCACCACCGCCACCGGTAAAAACTATCTGCACAGGCTCAATCGGCAAGCGCTTCACCACCTGCTCGACAAACCCCACAAGCATCAACTTGGCACCCGCCACGACCGCATTACCCGTATCGCGTGCGAGCGATACATCGTCACCGACTTCGCTGTCCGCCCAGCGCACTTTATCCGTATCTTTAAGCAGCGCATTCAGCAGCAATTGATACCCCGGTACGATATAGCCCCCTAGGTGCTGGCCATCGCTATCCACCACGTCTACCGTCATGGCACTGCCGATATCGATCACGCAACTGGCGCCGTATTGATGGTAGGCCGCGAGTACCGCCAGCCAGCGATCAACCCCCAAGCGATGAGGCGCCGCATAGGCACACACCACGCCCGCGGACTCCGCCGTCACCAACGCGCGCTGCACAGGCAAATTGTGATCACGCGCCCAGTCGATCAACCGCACCAACAGCGTGTCACTGCCCACGCAGGCGACCCAAACTTCCTCTACCCCTTGGTAGGGAACCCCATTTAAGCCATCGCTGTGATTGGCAAAATGGCCGCGCAGCAAAACACCCGAATCATCGACAATGCGCCACTTGTGATTAGTATTACCGATATCGAATTCCAATCTCATAAGGTACCCTTGGGGCGCAAACTGACTTCGCCACCATAGAAAGTTTGTCGACCCGAGGACGTATCGAGGCACAGCGCCCCGCTGTCATCAACCCCTGCGGCCGTGCCAAAAATGTATTCCTCGCCGCGTTGAACCATCACCTCTGCGCCCGCGTAAACATCTAGCGCCTGCCAAGCCGGCCTTATCGCGGCAAAACCCTGTTCTTCAAAGCGCACCAGCCAATCGAAAAGGGATTGTAGGACACTCGCCACCACCTCATTGCGGGACATGGCCCGATTGGGCTGCAGGGAAAGCAAATCGATCCAGGGCTGATCAATGCTGTGTAGCGGAGTATCTTGTAGCGCCACATTGAGACCAATCCCCATCACAATATGGCATTGCTGCTGCGGGTCCCCTTGCATCTCGAGTAGGATGCCGCCCAATTTTTTGCCTTGGGCGAGCAGATCGTTAGGCCACTTCAAGCCAACGCCTTGGATACCCAGACCCTGCAATGCGTGACAAACCGCCACCCCTACCACCAGACTCAGGGCACTAATATCCGGCGTATTCGGCGGCAACTGCCAGACAATACTCATCGCAACCTGGCCGGCAAAGGGCGACACCCACTGCCTGCCTCGTCGCCCACGACCCGCGGTCTGCATCTCGGACAAATAGACATGGCCGTGATAGCGCTCCTGCGCAATACCTCGCAGCGCCATTTGGTTGGTTGAATCGATCACCCACTCGCAGTGAATTTGCCGCAGGTATTGGCGCGCTGTCGGGCTCAAAAATCGTCCAATGAGGCTAGCGTCGAGCAATTCGATGGGGCGCGCCAATTGCACCTTACCCTCGGCCTGCAACACCTTAACCCCCAGAGCGGGCAAAGACGCTAGGCAAGCCTCTAACTGGGGAAGCGTCCTATCCATTTGCTGGGCCAACTCGACGAGCGTGTATACACGACCATCGGCCAACAATGTAACGAGCTCGCGTGAATCCATGCCGCATCCAAAGGTTGAAATTTCTGGCTGTGACCGCATCTATAAGGTATGTTCACAGCGTCTTATGCGTAGTTAACCACAGAGAAAAGTCATGGAAAACCCCACCGACAGCCTGATTATACGAGAACCCGAGTCACGCCTAGTCACGCTGACCTATGTTATTTACGGTCTGCATTTGTTCAGCGCTATCACTGGCGTATTGAGCTCAGCGTTTGTAGTCACCGCTTTTTTAACGGGCTGGCCGTCTATTATCGCTGTGGTACTCAACTATATCTATCGCGACGATACGTTTGGCACCTATCTAGATAGCCACTTCAGCTGGCAAATCAGAACCTTTTGGTACGCCGCGCTGTGGTATGTGATCGCCATTTTATTATTCATTACCATCATTGGCTTTCCCATCGCGTTTGCCATGATGCTGGCCACCGGGCTGTGGGTGCTCTACCGCATTGTTAGAGGCGGACTGCGCATGACCGAGCAGCGGCCAATGCCAACAATCTAGCTGGCGAAGGCGCGCTCAAAGTCGGCGAGTAAATCATCGATATCCTCGATACCTACCGAGAAGCGAATAGTGCCATCGGTGATGCCCATATCAGTGCGGCGCGCCGGGCCCATTTCGTGGAAAATAGTGTGCGCCACGGGAATGGCTAGCGTGCGGTTATCACCCAAGTTACTTGAGATCACCACCACCTCAAGGGCATCCAAGAAATCGAAGCAGTTAATGCTGTCGTGCAGCTCAATACTCATCAAGAAACCGGGTGTCCGGTAATATTTAGCCGCCAAATCGTTTTGCGGATGACTCGCAAGACCGGGGTAAAACACTCGGTTCACCTTGGGGTGCGCCTCGAAATACTTCGCCAAGGCCATGGCATTCGACGATGAGCGCTCCTGACGCAGCGCCAGTGTCTCCGCCCCCAGGGCTAACAAATGGGCTGCCTGGGGAGAGAGGGTGGCGCCGGTGTCACGCAGGCCCTTTTTCTTGATCTGAACCATGCCCCACAGGCGTGGATCGCCCTTTCTATAGCCATCGAAAATATTGTCGTAGTTCGACCAATCGTAGAGACCTGTGACAGTGATCGCACCGCCCAGCGCCGCGCCGTGGCCGCCCACACATTTAGTGAGCGAATTAACCACCAAGCTTGCCTTCACCGATTTCGGCTGAAACAGGTAGGGCGAGGTCATGGTGTTATCGACGATGTAGACGATGCCGTGGGCCTCACATAAATCACCAATGGCACCGAGATCACCGATTTGGGTGCAGGGGTTGGCGATGGTTTCCACAAACAAGGCCTTAGTATTCGGGCGAATCGCCGCCGCGACGGCAGCCGTATCCGTAATATCGACAAAGGTGACATCGATACCGAACTTGCTCATCGAGTTAAATAGGCTGTTAGAGTTTCCAAATAAAAACTTACTCGCGACGAAGTGATCGCCTTCTTTCAGCAAGGCAAACAAGAAGGCCGTGATCGCCGCCATACCTGTCGAAAAGCAGGTGGTGGCTAAGCCGCCCTCCATCGCCGTGATTTTATCCTCTAACGCGGTGACCGTGGGGTTCACTTGTCGGGCGTAGGTATAGCCACTTTGCGTACCTTGAAATACTTCAGCAATTTGGCGAGATTGGCTGTAACCATAAGCCACCGAGGTGTGCACCGGCTTGTGCAAGGCGCCGTGCTCGACCGACTTGCGGCGATCAGAATGAAGAATCGTGGTGGTGAATCCCTGCTTGCTCATGGTCAGCTCTCAGAAAAAAACGTCATTTTAGCGCGCATACGCCTCAATAGCAGCCTTTGCGGGAAGATTAATCGCCAATACGGGTAAAGCGCTTAACGGTTTTGCCGCCGACCTCTACCGTCTCATGGAACATCGGCGCCGGCCGTACCCACAGCTTACCCTCACCATAGAGAGGGCGATACACCACCATGGGCTCAAGGGTTTCACTGTGAATAGCCGTTTCCTCGACGCGGTACTCGCCCCCTTTATAGTGAACGTATAAGCCCGGCACTACTTCTGATTGAGACATGCTAACGCTACCTTTTTTGCTTTGGTGAAGTCGGTTTTACCCGAGCCCAATAGGGGCATTTCTGTGAGAGTGAAGACCTCGCTAGGAATTTCCAATGGGCTAGCGCCCACCTGGGTCATGCCCTTTTTCAGCGCTCGCAAATCTACCTCAGCATCGCACAGCAAGACAATTTTCTCACCCTTCTTCTCGTCGGGCACATTGACGGCAATCACCACAATATCACCGCCACCCAAGGCCTCTTTGGCGTAACTCTCCACGCGCCCCAGGCCAACCATCTCACCCCCCAGTTTGGCGAAGCGAGAATAGCGATCGACAATGGTCAGGAAGCCATCGTCGTCAATCCAGCCCTTATCACCGGTCACATACCAGCGCGTGCCCTCAATCTCTTTGATAACCTCGGCGGTTTTCTCGGGGTTGTTTAGGTAACCCTGCATCACCTGCAAACCGCCAATCAAGATCATGCCAGCCTCGCCACTAGGCAGTTCCTCAAAGCTCTCGGGATCGACAATTTTAAAGCTCGTACCCGGCAGTGGCATCCCCACCGTGCCAACCTTGCCCGCCACTTGTACCGACCAGTAGTGGGTATCGAGCACGTCGGGTAAATTGCAGCTTGCCACGGGCGTGGTCTCGGTCGCACCGTATCCCTCGAGCAAGCGGCGATTAAATTTCTGCTCGAAAGCCGCCCTAACTTCGGGCAAAAGCTTTTCTGCCCCGGCCACCACAAGACGGCAACTCTCGAGCATGAGGGGATGCACCTTATTGCTGCGGGTGTACAAACGGAAGAACGTCGACGTCCCAAACAACAGCGTGGCGCGATATTTGGCAACAGCCTGACACACCCCTACCGCATCGGTGGGATCGGCGTGACAGATCATCGGCATGCCCTCGATCAAAGGCAAGAACATCGTCGCTGTTAAGCCAAAGGCGTGAAACAAGGGCAGCGACGCCATCACCACATCGCTTTCACCCGCATTGAGCACCAAGGAAATTTGCTTCATGTTGCCCATAATATTGCGGTGGCTGAGCATCACGCCCTTGGGCTTACCCTCACTGCCGCTAGAGAACAATATGGCGGCCGTTGCATTGGGGTCTGTACCCTTATTAAACAACGCGATAACTATCCGGGTGGGCAACAACATGACCGCGAGCAAGGTGGGCAGCAACACCCACTTAGACAGAGAAGCCTTTACATCCTCAAGGTAAACCACATTGACCTTGGCCAACACCTCGTCCAAGTGGATACCACGTTGCATCAAGCGATGCAAAAACAGTTTGGAGGTATAGATCGTCCCCAAGGCGGCTTCATCAATCGCGGCACAGAGCGCCTCAACGCTAGCGGTGTAATTGAGGTTAACAATGGTCTTGCCCTGCAGGGCAATCGCCATATTGGCCAGGGCTCCACCAGCACTCGTAGGCATGAGCACACCGATATTTTGCTCGGGACTCGTTTTAGCGATAACACGTCCCATGCTTATCGCCGCGGTCATGGCGCGATAGGCGCTCAAGGGTTCCGCCAGCGTATCAGCGATCACCATACGATGACCCAAACGCTTCGCTGTGCGCAACCATGCTTGCCCCACCGTAGGCAGGTTGGAAAGGTAGTTTTCCCAAGAACTGATAGAAAGATCGAAAACGCGCCTTTTCACCAAATCCGCACTGGTATGAATCGATAGCGGTTGGCCGTAGGCGAGGATCTGATCGCGATGCCCTGTCGAAGCATTCGAGCCACGAATAAAACTCGCCAAGCCAGTGGATTCACCATCCTTCATCCCCGACAAGTAGACCGGCATCATCACAACATCGTCGTTGCACCGCTGGCAAACGCGTTCGAACTCTCGGTTGAATACCCCCATATGCCCCGTACGACTGGTGGTACCCTCGGGGAAGGCCAGAACGACATCGCCATCATTGAGCGCCTTCGCCACCCGCTCGACATCGTCCTCACCCGGGTCAGCAACATTGATATAAATGGCCCCTGTGCGCTGAAAATACCATTTCACCAAACCGCGCTCGGGCGCACCGACGGGGCGCAATACGCGAATACGGCGCGCGCACCCCACTTGGATAATCGCCCAATCCAGCCAAGAAATGTGGTTTGCCAACAGAAACACGCCGCCACTTAGGGGAATGTTGTCACTGCCTTGGACATAAATATTATGGCGCGTGAAGGTGAGCCCAGCGATCAACATGCGCGCCATCGACCACGGCAGTCTGAATAATAACTGCAGCAAGGAAATGGTCACCAACACCAGAGCGATGACGAAGGCCAAGATCGGCGAATCGCTGATTTGCAATACCAGAAGATGCAGCGCAATACCCAACACCGTGGCAAGGGCGATGGTGGCCGTTTCCAACTGCATAATTAGCGCACTGGTTTGCTCGCTTTGCTTCACCCGACCCAGCGCGCGCAGACTAATTAAGGCCATCATAGCTCCACAGGCCGCGGCGAGAATCACCACGTGGTAGCCGAACGACGAGGACACCACCAGCGATAATGCCAAAGCACCTAACAACGTTAGCAGCCCCAACGGCAAACTACTGGTTTCAACAAAATCACGGTGACGGTGCGCACTCAACAGAGCGCCAAGCAATAACCCCAGTGCCGCGGTGTAACCCACACCACTCACTTCCACCTCCGCCAACTGGTTCGCCGATAAGTAGCGCATGGCCTGAACGGCAAAAATGGCCAACAACACCAGCACCCCCTGGGGCAGCAAAATGGCGGTTAAACGGCTTCGCAAAGCCGGCGGCAAATGGGCAAAACCTCGGCGATACGACTCGGCATCGATCCAAGCAGACAACGATGGCAAGGGTTGGCTTTGCTGCGTCTCTGGGCTGCGCAACGCCAACCACAACTGCATTAGGGCAAGGCCTAACAAAGCTAGCAAGATAGCGCTCAAACCCATGCTGAAAAACAAATAATTGACCAAGGCATAACCGATGGTCGCGGCGCACACACCGATCGCCAAACGCATAGCAATCACCGTAGCCACCGACCAATGGCGCTGCTGTCGCTGTACAATGAGCAAAATGGATGGCCAGTTGAACGCCAAACGGCAGGCGTACAAAGCAAAGGCAGGCAAGACTAAGGCCGGGGCGAATTCGATTGCGACGGTGACCGCCACCAACCCCAGGATAGCCCACAGCGCTGCGCGACGAACGGTGCGCTCTGGCGACCAAAAAACACTCATTTTAGCGGCAGGCAAGGCCAGTAATACTGTCGGCACCCCTGCTAACAAGGCAAAGGTCGTGGCGCTATACGACGACTGAGTACCTAGATAGGCGAGCGTCAGGACCCCGACGTCGAGACAGGTACTCAAGAGTAAAAGCATTAAGGATGTTTTGGCCGCACTGACGGCTGAGCGATATTGACCCATAACCACCTCTTTGGACGAATTTTGCATTATAAGGGCTTTGCCGTCGCGAATCAGCAGCAAAACACGCCATTCGCCCCCTTAAAAATAGTTTGCAGCCACATTGCTTTTTCACATTGCCTCACCCATAATGCCATCAGCAAGAAAAACAGTTGTTTCACGGAAGTCAAAGCTAAACTGGCCCCTCCCTAGCAATACCTGTGTTTCCCGCTACACCGTAATTTTTGAAATACAGGAGTAATGTATGTCTACTATCACTGGCCAAGTTAAATGGTTTAACGATTCAAAAGGTTTTGGTTTCATCGAGCAAGAAGGTGGCCCAGACGTGTTTGTTCACTTCAGCGCAATTCAATCAGAAGGCTTCAAGTCTTTGGCTGAAGGCCAAAAAGTCCAGTTCACTGTGACTCAAGGCAACAAAGGCCCACAAGCTGAGAACGTTGTTCCCGTTTAATCGGAAACCTGTTCTGAAAAACCCGCCCTTCGGCGGGTTTTTTTTGCCCTGAAGCCGGCAAAGCCGGCTTCAACAAGTGCTCGCCTAGAGAACTAGGCGACGGATATCGGCGAGGAAGCCACCCAACTGTGTGAAGAAGCGACCTGCATCACCACCATTAATGGCGCGGTGATCATACGACAACGAGAGGGGCAGCATTTTACGCGGAACAAACTCACTGCCATTCCACACGGGTTTCACATCCAGTTTAGATACACCCAAAATCGCCACTTCCGGACTATTTACAATGGGTGTAAAGCCTGTGCCACCGATGCCACCCAAGCTAGAAATGGTAAAGCAGCCGCCCTGCATTTCTGCCGCAGTCAGCTTGCGGTCTTTGGCCTTCTGACCCAATTCCGCGGTTTCTGCCGCCAACTGGTAGATACTCTTTTGATCCACATCGCGAATCACTGGCACGACGAGACCCGCCGGGGTGTCTACTGCGATACCAATATGCACGTAATCCTTATATACAATGGTTTCGCCATCGGCGGCGAGTGACGCATTGAACTTAGGATTAGCACGCAGTGCCGCCGCACACGCCTTCAGCAAGAAGGGCAGCGGCGTCAATTTCACACCCTGTTTCTCTGCCTCAGCCTTCATGCTAGTACGGAAGGCTTCCAAATCGGTGATATCGGCATCGTCAAATTGCGTCACATGGGGGACATTTAGCCAGTTGCGGCTCATGTTCTCAGCGGTCAAGCGATGCAACTTGCTCATTTTCTCTTCGCGCACGGGGCCAAATTTAGAGAAATCGACCGCAGGCACCGCCGGGATAGCACCACCCACGCCCGATGCTGCGGGTTGCGCCATGCGCGCCTTGATGTAGCCGTGTAAATCGTCCTTAGAAACGCGGCCGCGGGGCCCCGTACCAGACACAGCATGCAGATCCACACCCAACTCGCGAGCCAACATACGCACGGCTGGGCCGGCGTAGACGTCACCGTGCTTTTCGACAACTTCTGAGCGAGGCTGAGTTTCAGTCTTAGGCTCAAAGCTTTGCGTTGGCGCCGCCACTGCCGGTGCTGCCGCGGGCGCAGGCGCCTCGGCGCTAGCAACGGGGGCAGAAGCCGCCGCACCGGCGACTTCCAATTCCAAAATGACATCACCGACATTAACGGTGCTGCCGGTTTTCAGTGCCACCGACACCACCTTACCAGCCACCGGTGAAGGCACTTCCATCGAGGCCTTGTCGGTTTCCAGCACGATCAAACTTTGCTCTTCTTCGACCTCATCGCCCACCGACACGCACACTTCAATACATTCAACGTCGCTGGCACCACCCAAATCGGGCACAGTAACCACCTGCACACCAGCAGGTGCGGCGCTTGCGGCGGGTTGCGCTTCTTCAACCACAGGCGCTTCTTCCTGGACAGGCGCCTCAGCTGTAGCAGCAGGTGCCTCGGCAGGGGCAGCACTATCTACTGCGCCCGCGCCCTCAACCTCGACCTCCATGATGGCCGTACCCTGCGCCACCTGATCACCTACCTTGATTGTGATTGCCACCACCTTGCCAGTTACTGGCGAAGGCACTTCCATAGAGGCTTTATCGCTCTCTAGCACTAACAGCGAGTCCTCAGCTTCGATGGTATCACCGACGGCAACACACACCTCAATGACTTCGACTTCGTCGGCACCAATATCGGGGACTACTACGGTTTCAATACTCACGATGTCGTCTCCTTAGCTATATTGTGGGTTGGGTTTGTTGGGGTCGATATCGAGGGCAACCATTGCCTTCTTCACGACATCCGCGGCAATTTTGCCTTCGTCCAGCAAGCTGCGCAGCGCGGCAAACGCCACGTATTTACTGTCGACTTCGAAGTGGTGACGCAGAGCCGAGCGAGTGTCACTGCGACCATAGCCATCGGTACCCAGGGTCACAAAACGCTGATTAATGAAAGGACGCAACTGTTCGCTGTAGGCTTTCATGTAATCTGTCGCGCTAATCACTGGGCCTTCACGACCCTCTAGCAACTGTGTAACGTAGGGCACACGAGGTGTCTCACCGACGTGGTACATATTCCAACGCTCGCAATCCTGCGCCTCACGAGTCAATTCATTGATACTTGTCGCGCTCCAGATATCGGCTACGACACCGTATTCCGCCAGAATGTCAGCAGCCGCCTCGACCTCGCGTAAAATGGTACCTGAGCCCATCAACTGCACACGTGGCTGGCCTTTTTTGCCTTTGCCGCCGTCTTTTAACAAGTACATACCCTTGATGATGCCCTCTTCCGCACCCTCAGGCATATCGGGATGGCTGTAGTTCTCGTTCATCACGGTAATGTAGTAGAAAATATTCTCGCGCTTACTGTACATGCGCTCCATACCGTTTTGCATGATCACTGTCAGCTCGTAATGGTAGGTAGGATCGTAGGAAACACAGTTCGGAATCATATTAGCCATCAAGTGGCTATGACCGTCTTGGTGCTGCAGACCCTCGCCGTTTAGTGTCGTACGGCCCGCGGTGGCACCGATCAAGAAACCACGTGCCTGCGAATCACCCGCCGCCCAGGTCAAGTCCATCACGCGCTGGAAGCCGAACATTGAATAGAATATATAGAAAGGAATCATCGGGCGCCTGTGATTGCTGTACGATGTTGCGCACGCTAGCCACGCGGAAAACGCACCTGACTCGTTGATACCTTCCTCGAGAATCTGGCCGTCCTTTTCCTCTTTGTAATACATGATCTGATCGCGATCGTGCGGGGTATATTTTTGCCCCTGCGAGGAGTAAATACCCAACTGACGGAACAGACCCTCCATACCAAAGGTACGCGCCTCATCGGGCACAATTGGGACGATGCACTTACCAATGGTTTTATCCTTGGTCAAGGTAGACAGCGAGCGAACAAACGACATGGTGGTCGAGATTTCGCGATCGCCCGTACCCTTCAACTGACTGCCCAGCGTATCAAGCGCGGGAATAGTCATCGGTTCGAATTCCGCAATACGCTCTGGCAAATAACCACCCAGTGACTGGCGACGGTTGTGCATATACTGCATTTCCGGGCTGTCATCGGCGGGCTTATAGAAAGGCACCGACGGCAAGTCGTCATCGCTGATAGGCAGACCAAAGCGGTCACGGAAGCGACGTAGACTCTCTAAATCGAGCTTTTTCAATGAGTGTGTTTCGTTTTGTGCTTCACCCGCCGCACCGGTGGCGTAACCCTTAACCGTGGCCGCCAAAATAACCGTGGGCTTGCCTGTGGTCGCCACTGCCTCAGCATAGGCCGCATAGACCTTATAAGGATCGTGGCCACCGCGATTGAGGTGCATGATGTCGTCATCGCTAAGATCTTTCACCAACTCGAGCAACTCGGGGTACTTGCCGAAGAAGTGCTTGCGAGTATAGGCGCCACCGTTGGCCTTAAAGTTTTGCAGCTCGCCGTCACACACTTCGTCCATGCGTTTTTGTAACAGGCCCGTTTTATCTTTCTGCAATAGCGGATCCCAATGGCGACCCCAAATAACTTTGATCACATTCCAGCCAGCGCCGCGGAACACACCTTCCAACTCTTGGACGATTTTTCCGTTGCCGCGCACCGGGCCGTCGAGGCGCTGTAGGTTACAGTTGATAACAAAGATCAGATTGTCGAGCTCTTCGCGACCCGCCAGCGAAATGGCGCCGAGTGATTCTGGCTCATCACACTCACCGTCGCCCAAGAAGGCCCATACCTTACGGTCACCTTGCTCAACTAGGCCACGGCTGTTTTGGTACTTCATGACGTGGGCTTGGTAAATGGCTTGAATCGGGCCAAGGCCCATCGATACCGTCGGGAACTGCCAATAATCTGGCATCAACCAAGGGTGAGGATAAGATGACACACCCTTGCCAGTCGACTCACGACGGAAATTGTCCAGCTGCTCTTCGCTGATACGACCCTCTAAGAAAGAGCGCGCATACATACCCGGAGCCACGTGGCCTTGATAGTAAATCAAATCACCCAACTGGCCGTTAGCTTGGTTATTGCCGCGGAAAAAGTAGTTGAATCCGACGTCGTACAAGGTCGCGCTGGACGCGAAACTTGAAATGTGGCCGCCGAGGCCTTCGTTATTCATGTTGGCGCGCATCACCATGGCCATGGCATTCCAACGAATAATGGAACGAATGCGACGCTCCATAAACAGGTCACCGGGCATGGGTTTTTCATCAGCGGGAGCGATGGTGTTTTTGTAAGGGGTAGTGATGGCTGCCGGGACATTTACACCCTTGTCGGCGGCGGACTCCGTCAAAACATCCAGCAGATGTGCTGCACGTTCTTGACCACTATATTTAATCACGGACTCAAGCGAATCTAACCACTCTTGAGTTTCGATAGGATCTCTATCTATCTCGCTCATACTTTGACCTCATGCACTGATGATGCACCAATGTTGTTATTTCCCGGGGCTTTCATGCCGGATAGAGCACACGTCCCAAGGCGTTAAGAATGCCAAGTCATAAACCTAACATTCCAAAGGGGTAAAAATATTACACCCGGATGACACCAAAGTAAATCACCTCCACCCTAAGTATATGTTTTATATGGTTTTTGTGGCCTTGTAAAAGAAGTAGCGAGCGAAACTAACCAAGCCCCATAACACCCCAAAAAAGTAAAAATAAATGATATAAAACAG
This sequence comes from Pseudomonadota bacterium, assembly GCA_041163785.1. Taxonomy (GTDB): domain Bacteria; phylum Pseudomonadota; class Gammaproteobacteria; order Pseudomonadales; family JAHEIH01; genus JAHEIH01. Next base: position 13,878 of record JBEAQQ010000121.1, on the reverse strand, counting down.
CAACATAGAGTTTTGTAAAAAAATTACAAGAAATCGTACGCTATGCTGTTAATTTCTACCCATTGAGGTGGACGTCCAAGCGATATTTGGCAGTTTTTTGTCTATTTTAGGGGAGTTTTCGCCCGCCGCCGCCAATACCATGCGTCGAGAATATGACTCAGACAACACGCGCTCACTCTCGCCCAGCCAAGCGCCGCACTCGCGTTGACTCGCCAGCGCGGCCAAGCGCTGCTTACTGTTAAAGCCAAGCTCGCCGTACTGAAGATCCTGCCAATACTCGCCAACCTGCTCGGCAAAGTTCTTTGGTTTTTCCGTCAACTGTGTCACCACCGCCGCTGCCGACAGGGCAAAGTTCTGACACACGGCGTCCTTTTCGCCTGCCAAAAACGCTTGGTTGAACGCATTAATTGCCGCCAGCATGGTGTCGACGCTAGCACTCGGCGACTGCACGAGTAACGCCAGGCCGGGATAGCCGTGCATCGCGTAAGGATAGGCCCCCACAATGTAACCTAGCTGCTGATCCGTGCGCAGACTTTGAAAAAAAGGCGACTGCATCATATTGGCCAATATCGCCATATCGACGCTTGCCAGGTCGCTACTGTCGCGCCCTTGCAGATACACCAACACCGCGGAGTCATTATCGTCAACCGCCCACTGCTCTATACAAGGCGTGGCACAGTCAAGCGCCATGACAGAAACCTTCGGCGGCTGAAACATCTCGCGCTTAGCTGGCAACAATGCGCGCAGTTGGTCCGCCACATCACCCGCCTGCTGTGGACTGTAATTACCCGCCAACATCGCTTCAATCTGCCATGCATCGTTAATCTCTCGCATAAAGCGGGATAGATCGTCTGCCTTCAAATGTTGTAAGGCCGCCAAGTTTTCAGCGAGGTCTTGGCTAGGCGACAACAACAATTGGCTAGCGCGCCGCATAATTTGCCTAAAGGGCTTATCAACCAACGCGCGTTGCAACTCTTCGCGAAAATCTTGTACTAAGCGATCAAAACGCCTCTCATCGACATCCGCGCGCTGTACACTAACGAGGACCTCTCTCAACAAAACGCTGTGGCCCGAACTAAATCCACCCAAACGAATATCCAAACCCTTTGTTCCGCCCAAAACATGAAAACTCACCCCGGCTATTTGTGCGGGGTAGGCAAACTCATTGAGGCGATCGGATACCAATCTCGCCATCAAATCCATTAACACCACGTCGCGGGCGGGCAACTGAGCCATCGCAGGTCTGGTCAGGCGTATGATCATTTGCCCCTTGGGCACCCTAAACACATCGTCCTGCACAAACCAAAGTTGCATGCCGGGCTCTTCAATAAACAACTCGGGCTTGCTGGTATAGGCCGGCAAAACCTCGACAAGGCGGTGTTCACCAATAAAGGGATTGGCCTGCGGCGGCTTAATGGCCGCAATCACTGGCGGCTGGCGCCACGTCGCCAAGACGTCGGCTGACACCGGATCCACACGATACGGCGCGGCAAAATACGGGGATTGCTGAGCGGCCTCGATACTGGGCGAAGTATGGGTAAGGAGCATATTATCCGGGCGAATGTAGGTTAATAGCTCTCTGATTCTCTCGGCGTCAAAGGTGGTTAATAAATAGTGACCCCGCAAGATATCGCGCGGCGCAAAATCATGCATATCCGACGCCCACTGACTCACTTCGCCCATGGGAGATTGGGGCTCGCGATTCGCAAACGCCTGCTCAGAGATCGTCGCCTGCTCTAAAAACAGCGCGGACTTTACGCCACCCTCGACCAGCATATTAACCGCCGAAAATACCGCCGCTACAATCTGGTCAATATTCGTCTCACCCGCAGGCGTTAGATCCATATTGATGGCAAACATACCACCACCGCGATACTGCACACTTTGCCCCGCGGATAAGGCGTCAACCCAACCCTGCTGTTTCAGGTGTGACAACAGCGAACCCTCTCCCTCGTGCCCCAGCACCTCGCCAATATAGGAGAAGGGCTTACTGGTGTATTCCGACTGGGTATCAGGCACCGGGAAAGACAAATTGAGACGCCGCAGGGCGCGATGCGGCACCACCCCCACGCGCACCGGCAAAGCCCCGGCAGTGAAAAGCGGCTCGCGAATGACGATATCGCCACGCTGGTAATTAGGAATGGCAGAAAACTTCTCTTCTACCCAGCCCTGCAGGGTGTCGAGTGACTCTGCACCGTACACCACTAAGCGCATCTTATTGGCCGAATAGTGCTGCTGATAAAACGCCATTAACTGGTTACGCAACGCTTCGTAATCGCCATCGGCCGCCAGACTTTCAAGGCTTCCGACGCTGAATTTTGCCATGGGATGGCGGGGGTTTAGCTGCTGCTTAAAGACATCGTAACCACGCCGGAAGTCATCGAGCATTTTGGAACTGTACTCCGAATGCACGGCATTGATCTCGCGCGCCACGTACTGGGGATCGAAGCGCGGCGCGATAAAAAATTGCGCGAAGCGATCCAGCCCACCTTCAAGCTGATCGGCGGCGATATCAAAGAAATAATTGGTGTGATCGAAGGATGTATAGGCATTTTGACTGCCACCGTGATTCGCGATGAACTGCTGGTAGTCGTCCGGGTTGGGATATTTATCCGTCCCCAAGAAAAGCATGTGCTCTAGATAGTGGGCCAAACCTAGCCTATCAATAGGGTCACTCCCTGAGCCGACCGCAACATCAAGCGCGGCCGCCGCCTTGTCAGCCGCCGGGTCCGACACCAACAAGACGGGCAACTGGTTCGGTAAGGTCAGGTAGCGAAAGGCGCGCGGATCACTAGCCCCTGCTATGGGCTGAAGGGCGTCTGTCGTCTCCTGCTGGAGTGATGCTTGTTCCTGGGTGGGCGCGTTGCCACACGCCGTCAGACACAAAGCAAAAACAATTCCGGCGACAACGCGCATAACAACTCCTTAGTTAGTTTCCTCACTAGGGTGGCGAGCTCGCGGCCAGGCGTACAGCAATGCCTTGATCAAAGTGGCCAACGGGATGGCAAAGAAAACGCCCCAAAAACCCCACAAACCACCAAACACCAATACCGCCAATATAATAGCCACCGGATGAAGATTCACCGCCTCTGAGAACAACAACGGCACTAGCACGTTGCCGTCGAGGGCCTGAATCACCATGTAGACACCGAATAACCAATAAAATTCTACGCCCATACCCCACTGGTAGAAACCCACCGCAAGTACAGGAATGGTGACCATGGCCGCACCGATGTAGGGTATTAACACCGATAGACCGACCAAAATGCCCAACAGGGCAGCGTAGTTCAAACCCAACACCACAAAGGCTACGTAGGAGGCACTACCGACAATGATAATTTCGATCACTTTGCCGCGGACGTAATTCGCCGCCTGGTCGTTCATTTCAACCCACACAGCGTTCATAAACGGGCGATTACTGGGCAAAAATCGACTAATCCAGCCGAAAAGCACTGCCTTATCCTTGAGGAAGAAAAACACCAGCAGCGGCACCAACACCAGGTAAATCACCAAACTAAATAGCGTGGTTAAGGTAGCAAAAGATTGCGACAACAACGTCTGACCCAAGCTGCCAATCTGGCTATTCAACGTGCTCATCCACTGTTTAATCTGCGCTTCGTCGATCAAGTCTGGGTAGCGACCCACCATCTCGTGCAACCAGTGCTGCATATTGCGCAGCATACTTGGCGCCTCGGTCAGCAGTAATTTACTCTGGTTGAACACCAAGGGCACCAAGAACAGGACTATCCAGAAAAAGACTCCTATAAACAAGGCGTACGTCAGCATGACCGCCAATGACTCAGGCACCTTGTAGCGGGTCATGCTCGCCGTGGTGCCCTGCATGAGAAACGCCAACACAATACTGGTAAATACCGGCGCCAAAATTTTCCCCATCGAGAAAATAATCACTGCCGAAGCCAATAACAACAAGGTTAAAATAACGGCCTCTTCGTTACTGAAATAGCGCTCTATCCAGCGCTGAAAAATCTTAAGCATCCAAAACTCCGTTTAGGCCTTTTGCAAAATGTGAATAAAACAGTCGCCCTCGCAGGTCGACGATACCAAGGGGTTTCCACTTAACTCGGCGTATACGGCAAAATCACGCACCGACGCCGCGTCAGTCACTAAGACTTTGAGTTGCTCCCCCGACGCTAAATCACGCAGCGCCACCTTAGCTTTGAGTAAAGGTAGTGGACAGGCCAAACCTGTGAGATCAATAACCTTCACCAACGCTCCCACCTTTTGCGTAAAAACGCTAGTATAAACACAGCGCCGAACGGAATTGAATTATTTCTAGGTTTTATGTTCAAAGGCTAAAACCACACGAGTGAATATGTACAAAACCCTTCTTACCCTTTTTGCCAGTACGATGATCGCGGTGGCCGTGCACGCCGACATCGATCACATTGAATTACCCTCCCTCGGGGACGGCATCTCTGGGATTGTATCCACGCAACAGGAAAAAGCCCTCGGTGACGCTTGGCTACGGATGTACCGTGCGCGCGCGCAAACCATTAGCGATCCTCTGCTGCTAGAATACACCGAGAATCTCGTGCGCCGCATGGCCAACTTCAGCGAACTGGAAGACAAGTCCATCAAACTCGTGATTGTCGACAACCCGGCTATCAATGCCTTCGCCGTCCCCGGCGGGGTCATGGGCATTAACAACGGTCTGTTTTTGAACGCCCCAGGCGAGCAGGAATTTGCCTCTGTGGTCGCGCACGAACTGGGTCACCTGAGCCAGCGCCACTTTGCTCGCAGTATTGAACAATCGCAGGCTCGCACCATGCCAACCATGGCAGGTATGCTGGCGGGCATGCTCATCCTCGCCGCCGGTGGTGGCGATGCCGGGGTGGCCACCATCGCCGCCACGCAAGCCGCCGCCGCTGAATCACAGTTAGCGCACAGCCGTCTTCACGAAACCGAAGCCGACCGCGCTGGTATGGACACGCTGGTGCGCGCAGGCATGGATCCCCTCGCCATGGCGCGCATGTTCGAAACCATGCTCGACGCCAAGCGTTTTTCCGGCAAAAATTATCCGGAATTCCTTTTGACTCACCCCCTTACCGAGCGCCGTATTTCCAACAGCAAAACCCGCGCTAGGAGCTACGACGTCAACAACACAGAGAAATCCCTCGACTTCCATCTAATTAAGGCGCGGGTAAAAATGCATTTCGCCACCACACCGGGGGAAGCCATCGCCACCTTTAAAGCGGAAATGGCCAACACCCTCGATCCGGTTGAGCACACGGCCAGTCGTTATGGTTTGGTCTTGGCGTACACCGAAAGTCGCCAGTTAGACTTGGCCCAACAAGCGCTCGACTCATTGCTGGCGCAAGACGAATTGCGCTTGATCTACCAACTGGCGCAGGCCGACATCTATAGCCGCGCCGAACAGCATACGCGCGCTGCGAAGCACCTAGAAAATCTCCTGATGATCACCCCGAATAGCCACGCGGTAACGATGGCGCTAGCGCGCAGCTATATTCAACTTGGCTTTCCGAAACAAGCGGCGAATTTACTTGAGCAGCACAGTAAGCGACAACCCGACAACCCAGCGGTGTGGTACGAACTCGCAGAAGCCAAGGGGCTAGCGGGGGATATTTTGGGGGTTCATACCGCCCGCGGGGAGTATTTCTTGCTGACCGGCATTCTCGACGAAGCGGGCAGACAGCTAAATTACGCGCTGAACATCGCCCGCGGCGATTACATGCAAACCGCCAAGATTGAACAGCGCCTGCTGTATTTAGAGGAACTGAAGAACGTTAAACTGTAACTCAGTTGCGCAGCGAAGCAGCAAAATCGAGCATGCGATTGAGCGGCAGCATCGCCCGCTCTCCCAGCTCGGGATCCACAAAGATCTCGTTATTTCCTTTGAGCAAGACCTGTTCCAAGGCATCGAGGGAGTTCATTGCCATCCAGGGGCAATTGGCACAGCTACGGCAGGTCGCACCACTGCCCGCGGTCGGGGCAATGATCAATTCTTTCTCAGGGACCATCTGCTGCAGTTTATAGAAAATTCCTTGATCGGTGGCCACTATCACCTGCGCAGCCGGGGAGGTCTTAGCCGCATTGATGATCTGGGTCGTTGACCCGACAAAGTCTGCCAATTCGACCACCGCCGCTGGCGACTCAGGGTGAACCAACACAGCCGCGTCGGGATAGACCGCTTTAAGATCGCGAATACCCTGCGCTTTGAATTCTTCGTGCACGATGCAGGCACCATCCCAACACAACACATCGGCACCCGTTTGCTTTTGCACATAGCTGCCCAAATGTTTATCCGGTGCCCATAAAATCTTCTCACCCAAACTGTCCAAGTGCTCGACCACCTCTAGGGCGATGGAGGACGTGACCACCCAATCGGCACGCGCCTTAACCGCCGCCGACGTATTGGCGTAAACCACCACAGTGCGATCGGGGTGTTGATCACAAAAAGCGGAAAACTGCTCCACCGGGCAGCCAATATCCAATGAGCATGTCGCCTCGAGTTCGGGCATCAACACACGTTTTTCCTGGCTGAGAATTTTAGCCGTCTCCCCCATAAAGCGAACGCCCGCCACAATGAGGGTCTGCGCATCGCACTGTTTGCCAAACCGCGCCATCTCCAACGAATCAGACACACACCCACCGGTTTCTTCCGCCAGGGCCTGAATCACAGGATCGGTGTAATAGTGCGCGACCAAGGCCGCTTTTTGTTGCTGCATTAGGGCAACGATACGTTGTTTTTGATCGGCGATATCCGCAGCAGACTTATTGCCGTCGGCAGGACCAACCTGGGGAATATTCATGGTAATCATGGGCATCTCGGCCGGGCGACAAGCCCGGGTAGCTTCAAAAGCTGGCTATAATAACATAAGCCGAATGCAAGTTAAGTCGTCTTCCGTCAGCTCAGCGCGGGGTATTTGTTCGCTATTTTCGTCATTAATGACAGCAGGGGAATTATCTGGCTTTGTTTCGTGTTCGTATGACATGGCAGTGCCTCCAAGGGTTGTTGGTTATACGCTGCCACGCCACGCTTGGACTAGATGTCTAAGCCACCATTGACTTTGTATATCCCGCCATTCAGATAATCATTTTCAAACAAGTGGCACACCAAATGCCCAACTTCGTCGGGCTGACCCAAGCGCCCCACAGGGATCAGTGCTTCAAATTTTGCTTTAGCCTCTTGATTCATCGACGCCAGCATGTCGGTATCGATAAAGCCTGGGGCTATCGCCACACAGCGAATACCATGTCGAGCAAGTTCCTTGGTCCAAACCTTGGTCAGTGCCTCCACCCCCGCTTTAGCGGCAGAGTAATTACTCTGGCCGTAGTTACCGCCCGCCGAGATGCTAGATACGTTAAGTATGAGACCTCGACTGCCAGACACCACCATGTGTCGAGCCGCCGCGCGACCACACAGGAAAACACCGCTTAGATTGACGTTGATCACCGCTTGCCAGTCATCCCAACTCAGCTCGCTGAGGATATTCCCTGGCCCGCCTTTGACCATCAAACCGTCACGAATAATCCCGGCATTATTGATGAGCCCGTCAATCCGCCCATAGTCTTGCACGATTTGCTGAAAGGTATGATCAACCATGGCCTCGCTCGCCACATCACACACGTAATAACGCGCGCTTGGCAACGCTGTGCACGCCTCTTCAAGGGCCTCTTTGTTCATATCCAGTAGCGCCAAGCTCGCCCCCTTGGCCGCCAAAGATTTTGCCATCGCGAGTCCTAGACCCCTGGCACCGCCCGTGATGACGATCACTTTCCCATGTAAATCCATACCTTAAAACCACCTTTTTTTCTTAAAGATCACAACCATTGTCATGGCCAACCCTAGCATCACCGCCAACAAAATAAAGTAGCCATTGTGGACTTTTAATTCCGGAATGTAGTCGAAATTCATACCGTACAACCCCGCCAAAAAGCTCAGCGGTACAAAAATGGCCGTAATCACCGTCAATACTCGCATCGTATTATTGAGCTGGTGAGCGCTCAGCGAAAAATAACCGTCGACCAAGTCACCGCAAATTTCATAGTGTTGCGCTGACAGGGTATCAAGGCGCTCGCTGCGGTCGTAAAAATCGCGCAGGCGGTGCCTCAACTCATGGTCGTTTTCATCGACGTCCCAAAACTCCACCAACTCTTCCGCCAAACTGCGATGGTAGGTAAAGGTGCGACGCATTTTTCTCAGCTGCGACCGATCGCGCACCAAGTCCTTCAACAATTCGTCACTGCCTCGGGTAAGCATCGCCTCTTCAATATCTGCTAGCTCCGTGTCGTAGGCAACCAAACTCTCCAAGTATCGGCCACTTGAATAGTGCATGATGGATAGCGCCAACTGTTGAGGCGATGCCACCAAATCATGCAACTCTGGCAGTTTCAAATGGTAGTCAACACTGATCGATGCCGCCGGGTGCACAGTGATTAAATAATTGTCGCCTACAAAAAAAGATATTTGCAGAGGCTCCACCACCAGGTTGTCATCAATCCCCCGGAGGCCACGAAAAATGATAAAACTGTGCTCGTTAAAAATTTCGAACTTGGGTGGATGACGCTCGCGATCAACATCTTTGATTGCTAGCTCGTGGCAGCCGAAGGTAAGCAGTAGCGCCTTTGCCGAGGCATCGAGGCTTTGCTGAATATCCAGCCATAGGAAGCCGCCGTCGCTTCGCCAGCGGTCGACGAGCTCGACGCCAGCCATAACCGGCGCTTGATTTGTAGTGACGAGACAAGTTCTGATCATGATGGTAACTCTTGGACCAAATAAACCGGAAGATTATCGTAATTTTAGCCCACACCCTAAAACATTTGTACCAATGCCCAGGGCGAAACAACATGGAGGAGTGAAGGAATGGCTGATTGCGCGTAAAAAAAGCCCGGCGCAAAGGCCGGGCAACTTGCTCAGTCACTACAGACAAGGAGTCATAACACAAAGGGAATAGATGAAACTAAACCATTTGATAACTCTATATACGAATACCTTCGACATGAAGTTCCAACAAAACTGTGCCGAAATCTGTGGCAAAGCCGTAATCAGCCATGTCAATTTCAGCCAATCCTTCGAAACCAGCGCGATAACCGCCCCAAGGATCCTGCCCCTCACCCACTTTCGTCGCCTCAATGGCAATACGCTTGGTGATTCCGCGCAGTGTAAAATCACCGTAGACTATCATTTCGCCGTCGCCGGTCACTTTAAACTCGGTGCTTACAAATGTAGCCTCGGGGTACTTATCAACTTCCAGAAAGTCAGCACTGCGAAGATGCTTGTCGCGCTTAGCGTGGTTTGAGTCAACGCTGTTGGTATCGATATCGACGGCGATTTTAGACGCTTCAACATTGGCGGAATCGTAACTGAAATTCCCCGAAAAGGTATTGAAGCGACCGGTTAGCCAAGAATAACCTAGGTGTTTCACTTTAAAGTTAATTGACGCGTGCGCGCCTTGATCATCGATGCGATAGTCCGCCGCCCACACGGGACTGGCAACAGCCGCTGACAACAATGTAGCTAACAACACTTTTTTCATCGTTCAGTTCCTCTATGGATTAACATACGTTTGAGAGTGTCATCGCTGTCGATGACATGATGTTTAATCGCCGCCGCTGCGTGCAAAAACGACAAGACCATGGTGGTATAGGCTATCAACTCATGCCATTCACCTAATACCGATTCCTGCTGCGGGATTACACTACCCATGCCAGGTATTTCGACACCAAAGAATAGCAAAGGACGTCCGTCAGCAGTGCTTAGTCCATAGCCTGTTAACGCCAACAAAACAATGCACAGCAACAGGCTGAGGTGGGCAGTGCGCGCCGCGACACGTTGGAAAGGCGGTGCCTTCAAGCGCGGGTTCTGGCGTTGCAACACAAGTCGTGCGAGGGTGGCGACAAACAATAGTAGCCCGACATTAACATGCCAGGCGGGAGCGCGCTGATACCAAGCGTCATAATAGCCAAGTTCAACCATCCATAAGCCGGAGGCAAACAAGCCGATGACAGCCATGGCTGAAAGCCAATGTAACCACTTGCGCGCGTCTGAATAATACAATTTGGTCATAACACCCCCTGAAAACAACGAGTATACGACAACAAAATCAGAACAAAATACGTATTTTTTGACGCTTATATTCTAATTTTTAGAAACCTTTCTCAGCTCATCGCTCAACATGTGCCCGGCGGGGCCCAATTGGTCAATGTCGCCAATAAGAATATGTAGGGCGGCACTTCGGACGGCGCCTTCCTGCAGAGGAAGTCTCGCTAATCGACCATCTTGCAGGTAGGCGTCTACCTCGCTAGCCGGCAGCCAGGCAAAACCCAGACCGCGGCAGATCATATCGATCGATGTACGAATATGGCTCACCGTCCAACGTTGGTGTGACCCCAACCAACCCGAGTCACGATTCGTGGTCAAGGCGCTATCTCTCACTACAATCTGTCGGTGCGACTTAAGCTCTTCGAAATTTATTTTGTCCTCGTGTTGCAGGAGGGGGTGATGAGGGGCGGCTACAGCGATGAAATCAATCCGGCACAATTCTTCACACTGGACATCAGACTTTGCCACAGGGGAAATAGCCAATTGTACTTTTTGCTCGGCGAGCAGCTCTACAGCCCCCGTCAATACCGTTTCTAAGAGCTCAATACGCAACATTGGGTAGGCTTGCGACACCTGCTGCAAAGCCTCGCACAGGTAGTATTGGGGATAGGCTTCATCAACCGCTAGGCGCAACACGGTCTCCGCGCCATGACTCAAGCTAGCGGCCACTTTTTCTAGTTTCTGCGCCTCTTGCAAGAGATAATCTGCACGGCGCAACATGGTCACACCAATATCGGTCAAGACGGCTTTTCGGCCCACGACCTCCAGAAGTTTAATACCCAGGGTTTCCTCGAGCTTGTGGACAGCATAGTGAATACTGGATTGGCTTTTGTGCACGACATCACTGGCTTGACTAAAACCGCCAGCCTCCACTACTGCACGAAACATTCGCCATTGTTCAAGTGTTGTCTTATTCATATCGCCCCTTTTCTGCACTTTATACGTCAAGGTCGCTAAAAAAGTCGCTGGATCTTCGTTTTTTTCGAAACGTAGACCCCAAAATTCCCCATTGTTATTCGCACAGCTCCACACTAATCTTTTACAAAAGGGAGAACACTTATGCCGATCACTCGACTCGCAAGACAACACGCCACCCAAGACGGTGATGGCGTCAACATTGCCCGCATTACCGCCTTTCACGACCTCGGGCTCGACCCCTATCTGATGGTAGATGAAATTCGCTCAGACGATGCCAGCGACTACATCGGTGGGTTTCCACCCCACCCACATCGAGGCATTGAGACGTTTACCTATATTAAGAAGGGGGGGTTTGAACACCGGGACCACATGGGGAACGTTAAAGCCATCCGCGCCGGCGATGTTCAATGGATGTCAACCGGGCGCGGCGTTATTCACTCAGAAATGCCTTTGGCAGACGCCAACGACGGTATGCACGGTTTTCAAATTTGGCTAAACATGCCCGCCGCTGAGAAAATGCGCGAACCGCGTTACTTCGATTCCTACGATAGCGGCCTCCCCACCGCCACCATCTCGGCGGCAAGCCGAGCCAAAGCGCTCGCTGGTGAATGGCAATTTGATGAAAACTCACTGTCCTCTCCCCTCGAAGGCTTAGCAGGAAACGGCGCTATTGCCGACATGGAGTTAGCGGCTGGCGAGTCGGTCACTGTAACGATTACCCAAGCACCTTCACGCACCTTTGTGTTTTGCTATCAAGGCTCACTGGCAGACCCCGCGTTAGGTCTGGGTGAGTTAGCACTCGCTACCGCTGATGATGCCGATAAAATAGTTTTCACCGCCGGTGCAGAGGGTGCGCATTGCCTATTACTACGCGGCATACCCATCAATGAGCGCATCGTGCACATGGGACCCTTTGTGATGAATAGTGAGGCCGAAATACAACAAGCCATCGCGGACTATCGCGCTGGCCGAATCGGCACCCTATAGAGGAGGATGACATGGGTTTATTAGTAGAAGGTCGCTGGCTGGACAAATGGTACGACACCGAAAAAAGTGACGGCGCTTTTCAACGCGAGAACGCCCAGCTGCGCCACTGGGTCACGGCCGATGGCTCCCCTGGTCCCAGTGGGCGCGGTGGCTTCTCCGCCGAATCAGGTCGCTATCACCTGTTCGTCTCCCTCGCGTGCCCATGGGCGCACCGCACCTTGATTTTTCGCCATTTAAAGGGGCTAGCACCCCATATTGATGTTTCGATTGTGCATCCCCACATGCTCGACAATGGCTGGGAATTTAACAGCGGCGAGGCGTGCACGTCAGACTCACTGTTTGGCTCTGACTTCCTCTACCAGATTTATCTGCGCAACGATCCCAACTACACTGGCCGGGTAACTGTGCCAGTGCTGTGGGACAAGCAGCAGAACTGCATCGTTAGTAATGAATCGTCAGAGATCATTCGTATGATGAACAGCGCCTTCAATGATCTGACTGGCAACCGCGACGACTACTACCCCAGCGAGTTGCGCGATCAGATCGATGCAGTCAACGACGAGGTGTATCAGCATATTAATAATGGTGTATATCGCTGCGGTTTTGCCACTAGCCAACAGGTCTATGAGGAGGCTTACCGAGACCTATTCAATACGCTTGATAAGCTCGAAGCGACGCTTGGCGAGCAGCGTTATCTTGTGGGTGACCGTTTAACCGAAGCCGACTGGCGACTTTTCACTACGCTGATTCGCTTCGATGCCGTCTACCATGGACACTTCAAATGCAATCGACAACGTTTAGAGGACTACCCCAACCTTGCTGCCTACACCCGTGATCTTTACCAACGCCCCGGTGTGGCCGACACGGTCAATTTCGAACACATCAAGCAGCACTATTATTTTAGTCACACGATGATCAACCCAACCCAAGTAGTGCCGGTAGGCCCCGAGATAGATTACTGGCGCCCCCATCATCGCGGTGAAGGTTGAGCCTAGGGGGTGATGTTAGCCAGCAACTAGTATTTTGGCTTGGCGAAAAACGCAAAGGGAATGGCGATCGGACCTAGCAAAATCGCCATCACCACCCAATACACGGTGTCACCTTTGCGCTTGGCAACAATCGCGTGACAGATGAACACGCTTAACACTGTAAGAATCAGAAAGCCTGTGAGCACATGCATTGGCGAATACCCTGTTAATCGTTCAATAGCGCTTCAATATACGCCAGTTGTGATGCATTTGACAGTCCACGGCAACGCGCCCACGCTGCCGCCAACGCCGAATAGACCGCGCGATAGACACGCAATTTAGGCGCACACTGGGGGTCTACACCATATTTTTGCAACAATTCCACTTCGCTGAGTGCCAAGTGTTTATGCTCTTCGAGAAGGCAGGCGAGATCAAAGAACAGGTCGCCCATGGCGGCGTATTCCCAATCTATCAGCACCGGTAATGCCCCGGTGCGCATAGGCCAAAGAATATTACCCGCCACTAAATCGTGATGACACAAGGCAGTATGACGGCCATGAGTAGCCTCTACCTTTTGGAGGGCGGTCTCCAGCTTTGCCAACAAAGATAACCACGGCGCCGGCATAGGTGCATCGAGCAAACTTTTTATGCGCGCCGTATAGTTTATTGGCGGCGAGTCTATGTGCTTCCCATGCAGCTGCCTCAAAAGACCTAACATGACCTCGAGATCGTCACCGTTCACTAAACCTTGTCGAGCTTTCAGCAGGGGCGTCAACATGAAGTGCTCTGACATCTCCAACACATTCAAGCGCAACGCGGCGGGCAGTTGCGCGACAATCCGTATCTCGAGGTTGCGATCGATACCCAGGGCTTGGCTATCGGGGTGATTGAGACGCAACACATAACGCGCTGTACCCTGTT
>JBEAQQ010000120.1:0-13183 GCA_041163785.1 Pseudomonadota bacterium | reverse complement strand
AGCGACCTTTGGGGATGGCCACACGGCGCTCCCAACGAATTTTACCGTTTGACGCATCCAACGCGACAACTTTACCGCTAGCAAAGCCTGCAACCGCCATATCTGCGATCAGCATTGGCGTACTTACGGAACGCATCGTCAAGACGGGTACAGTACTGGTGTACTCCCAAAGAGCGTCGCCACTGCCCGCACTCAAACCAATCAGACGACCATCGAGAGTTTGTGCAATTACCACCTCTTCATTGCCGGCAATGGGCGAAAGCACTTCAGCGCCGACATTGTGACGCCACAACTCAGCGCCACCCTGGCTATCCAGCGCAACAATGTCACCGGACACAGCCGCTACGAACACGCTTCCCGCAACGACACTAACGCCACCTGACAGCTCGGTATCGAGATCGCGCGACCAAACACGGCGGCCATTGGTTTTGTTTAAGGCAACAACCTCACCGCTATTGGCCGCGGCGTATATCACACCACCAGACAGCACCGGTTGCAGGCGGTTGTAGATATCGCCCTGACCATTACCCACCGACTCGCTCCACAGTGTTTTCGGGGACACTTCGGCTTTAAAGTCGATTAATTCGGCGGGCGGCAAGATTTTTTCATCATTGCTGCTACAAGCGATCAAGGCGCTCGCAAGGACGAGCAAAACAAGGCGTTTAATAGCCATTAAGCGTTTTCTCCAGTAGTCGCTGAAGCCACGGCATCAATTTTAATTTGCAGCAAAGGACTTGGTCGGAGCATATCACTGTCTGCTGTCAACGTTTGCGACTCTTGGTAAGCCGCTGAAGCCGACGCTGCGTCTCCTTGCGCTGCGTAGATATCACCACGGAGCTCAGCTGCTTGGGCAGCGTATTTCTGCATGTCACCCTTCAAGGTATTGAGCGCCGCCGTGTAATCCTGCTGGGAAAATTGAACCTTGGCGAGACGAAGATTAACCAACGCCGCCAGCTCAACCCCCAACTCTTCGCCACTCAGCGCCGTCAATACACTGGCTGCCGCAGCGAAATCACCCGCATCCATTGCGAGGCGCGCCTTAGCTAGCGAAGCCAAATGGTCGTAACCCGTGTCGTCAAACTGCTCGGTCAATTGCGTAATCAGCGTTCCCGCTGTGGCGCGCTGGCTGTCGTCCAACATAGGTGCAGACATCAGGGTTAACAACTCTTGGTAAACGCTAGCAGCGGCCTCTTTATGGGCCTGCTGCTGATCTTGCCAGTAACGCCAACCAAAGGACACAACGACAGCAAGAGCAATCATCACCAAGGTGCTTTTGCCATTCTCGTCCCACCAGCGCTTGAGCGCCTCTACTTGTTCTTCATCTGTACGATAGTCTTCCAAGGGGGTCTCCGTTAATCATTTACCAACAGGGATTTTAAGGTATCTGCCATATCGCTACGCGCGACACAGCGCTGTTCTATTGCTGCATTTCGCAGGGGCTTAATTACTACGGTGTTTTCAGCCATCTCGCGCTCCCCTACGATGATGGCAAACTGCGCGCCGCTCTTATCCGCGCGCTTCATCTGGCTCTTAAATGAGCCGCCACCACAATTGGCGACACATTGTACGCTAGGCAGGTCTCGACGCAAGCTTTCTACCAATGACATCAGTTCCACACCAACCTTATCGTCGGGCAACATGACAAAAATATCGGGACCGGCGTCCACTTCGGCGGGGTAGGCCTGCAAGGTTTCAAGAAGCAGCGTGCAGCGCTCAATACCCATGGCGAAACCTACCGCCGGCGTGTCTCGACCGCCTAACTGTGTCACCAGGCCGTCGTAACGACCACCGGCACACACCGTACCCTGAGCGCCGAGTTGATCCGTGACCCATTCGAACACGGTATTACAGTAGTAATCCAAGCCGCGGACCAGGCGCTGGTTAACCTCGTAGGACACACCGCACGCATCCAGAATAGCGCGTACACCATCAAAGTGAGCCATACTTTCGGGATCGATAAACTCGTGCAGTGTGGGTGCGTTATTAAGAATGGCCTGGGTGTTCGCATCTTTGCTATCTAAAATACGCAACGGATTGCTGTCCAGGCGGCGGCGACTGTCTTCGTCTAACTGATCTTTATAGTCAGACAGATAGGCGACCAAGGCCTTGCCGTAGTCGCTTCTATTTTGCGACGTGCCAATGGTATTCAACTGCAACGTCAGGTGCTCACTGATACCCAAATCGCGCCACAAGCGAGCTGAGATAAGAATCACCTCAGCATCAATATCGGGGCCTTGCATGCCGAAGGCTTCCACACCGAGCTGATGAAACTGACGCAACCTGCCCTTTTGGGGACGCTCGTAGCGGAACATAGGGCCCATATACCACAAACGCTGGGTTTGATTGTATAGAAGGCCGTGCTCTTCACAGGCGCGCACACAGCACGCCGTTCCCTCGGGACGAAGTGTCACGCTGTCACCGTTGCGATCATCGAAGGTGTACATCTCTTTTTCAACGATGTCAGTGACCTCGCCGATGGAGCGCTTGAATAGCTCTGTACGCTCCAACACGGGAAAGCGAATCTCACTGTAGTTGTAACTGGTCAGTACATTAGAAAGTATTGACTCGAGGTACTGCCAGCGTGCTGTTTGCCCAGGCAAATTGTCGTTCATGCCACGAATGGCGGTAATTTTAGCCACGTTAAATTCCGAATTATTGCTTAGCGATAAGGTCTTTTTCTGCGGCTTCTTTAGCCGCCACACGATCTCGAATCATGCTCTCTAAACGGTCTACTAGACCGTCGTTGACCTGTTTGGTATTGGGCTTTCCATCGACGTAAATCAAGTTATTGGGCGTGCCGCCAGTGAGACCAATATCCGCCTCACGGGCTTCACCAGGCCCATTCACAATACAGCCTATCACGGCAACATCGAGACTGGTGTTAACGTCATCGAGACGCTGCTCGAGTTCGTTCATGGTCTTAACCACGTCGAAGTTTTGTCGTGAGCAGCTCGGGCAGGCAATAAAATTAATGCCCTTAGTACGCAATTTCAAACTGCGCAGGATATCAAAGCCCACCTTGATTTCCTGCACCGGGTCTGCCGCTAACGAGACTCTAAGGGTATCGCCAATGCCATCCATCAACAGCATCCCGAGGCCCACAGATGATTTAACCGTACCAGAGCGCAAGCCACCGGCTTCAGTAATACCCAAATGCAACGGCTGCTCAATTTGACTAGCGATTTGGCGATAAGCCGCCACTGTCATAAAGACATCGGAAGCCTTGAGGCTTAATTTAAAGTCGGGAAAATTGAGTCGATCAAGGATGTCGATATGGCGCATGGCTGATTCCACCAGCGCTTGCGGTGTGGGTTCTCCGTATTTCTTTTGCAGATCTTTCTCGAGCGAGCCCGCGTTCACACCAATGCGAATAGGAATGCCGCGATGACGCGCCGCCTCGACCACTTCACGTACTCGGTCTTCTCGGCCGATATTGCCTGGGTTGATACGCAGGCAATCCACGCCGTACTCAGCCACCTTTAGGGCAATTTTGTAATCGAAATGAATATCTGCCACCAAGGGCACTGGAGACGCCGCCTTGATATGCTTAAATGCCTCGGCGGCGTCCATCGAAGGCACCGAAACACGCACAATATCGGCACCGGCAGCGGCCAGGGCATTGATCTGACTTAGGGTTGCCTGAACATCACAGGTTTCGGTATTGGTCATGCTCTGTACAGCGATCGGGGCATCACCACCGACAGCCACATTGCCAACCATGATTTGACGTGATTTTCTACGCGTGATCGGCGATGTAAAATTCATAGAACTCTCTATTAAAGTACTGTCTATTAAGGCACGGTTATTTCCGCATAGCCATTGCGAGCAAAGCTATAATTCAATGGGCGACCATTGTACCTCAATGTGACGCTGCGGCCATCACCAATAATGATATTAAATGGTGATTTTCCCTCCAGCGAGATATCTCGGCCACTGCGCGCCAAGTCGGCAAACAGTCGATTGCCCTGCCCGTCGCGAACTTCGATCCAACTATCACCACTAAGTTCAAACTCAAGACGATCTTTTAGTGACGATTCATCGACACCAGCATCAGCCTGAACTACCTCCTGGCTCTCAACTTCGACAACCGTATCGAGATCAATCTCTTCGGAAACCACCTCTTCCGACCGGACGGCATCCTCTGAGACCGACGCTTGCAAATCGGATAGCGGCGTTTCTTCAGACAATAGGAGCGGCGCCACTTGGACTTGCGAAATATCGCCAACAGTCCCGGCATCTGAGAACCAAAAATGCCTTACAGCGAACACCAGCCCAGCCACCAGCGACAACACCGCGACGAACAATAACAGCATAGGAATAAACCGCTTGCGTGAACGATGCGCCGGCATGGTCATATTGGAATAGGCTAAACGACTTGGCTTTTTGACAACATGCCCGGCCACCTTGGTTTCTGGCGGTGCAAAATGGTTGTTGTATTCAGCAACCAGCGCCTCGCCGTCGAGATTCATCAGGGATGCATAAGTTCTCAAATAACCACGCACAAAGGTGGTACCCTTGAGCACATCGTTAAATCTATTCTCTTCGAGGGCGCGAATATTCGAGGGCAGAATATGCAAAGTTTTAGCGACCTCTTCCAAGGTCAGCCCCCTTGCCTCACGCGCGGTGCACAACTGCTCACCGGGGGTAACATTATTCTCGGAGACGTTGTCATCACTCATTGCTCTACGTCCTATTATTATTGTTGTGCGTTAGTGATCGCGCTTATATTCCCTATACTCCGGCGATTGACCAAACAAACTCGATAGCTTTATCGCCATCGACGCGGCATCATTTTTTCGTACCTGCGCTTCCGCGATGTTAATACCCAGCAGCAAGCTCGCTGCAGATTCTCGGCTCGTCATGCTCAGCCGCTGCCAATAGTTGTACGCCTCTGAAATCTCACCCGCCTCGTAGTAATCTTGACTCATGTAGAATAAGGCTACTGGATGCAAACGGTTGAATTTAAGCACCTTACCAAAAAGTTCTCGCGCAGCAAACTTGTCGCCTAATTCACTCTTACAGCGCGCCAATGACACCATGGCATCGGTACGATTCTCGTACAACACGTCATCCACAACCTGCTGAAAGTGCCCTTCGGCTTCGCCGAAGCGACGCTGAGCCAACAGATAGGACGCGTAATTATTTCTGTAGCGGGAGTTGCTCGGCGAACGCTCGAGTGCTTTTTGGAAGTATTCATCGGCCAGCGCCAGCTCATCTGTCGCCATAAACATCAGCGCCAAGGCATCGTGCACCTCCGCTGACTCGGGCGCCATTTGCTGCGCATCGCGCAAATGAAAACGCGCGCGTTCGAAGTTACCATTTTGCAGGTAACTCTTGCCCAATTGGATTTTCTTGTGAACAACGTCTGGATTAACGGGACTGGCAGGCTTCGTACTTGCTCCACCACTACATGCCACCAAGGCCAGAAGCAGCGTGCCAAAAGCGCTTTGTCGCAACCACACAGAGCGACTAATCGTTGATAATGCGAACCACCTGTTCATCATTATGTTGTCCCATTTGTTGTTTGTAGCGCTCACTGCGGCGCGTTTTATCTTGGAAATTACCTACTAACTGACCACAAGCGCCGTCGATATCGTCGCCGCGTGTTTTCCTAACAGTGACAACAAATCCCGCTTTGGTCAATGATTCCCAGAAACGCTGCACCGCATTTTTACTCGGCCGCTGATAATCCGATCCCGGAAATGGGTTAAAGGGTATCAGATTGATCTTACAAGGGAAATCCGCCAACAACACCGCCAATTCGCGGGCGTGCTGAAGTTGGTCGTTAACGCCAGCGATGAGGGTATACTCTACCGTAACGACACGGCGCGTATCACTCTGGCCACCAATGTACTCGTAGGCAGAGCGAAGCAATTCCGCGATGGGGTACTTCTTATTTATGGGGACTAACTGGCTGCGCAATTCGTCATTAGGGGCGTGCAAAGAAATAGCCAACGATGCCTCAGACACGGCGGCTAGCTTATCCAAGGCGGGCACAACACCCGAAGTCGACAGTGTGACGCGACGCTTAGAGATACCATAACCGTTATCGTCCATCATCAACGTCATCGCATCGACCACATTGTCAAAATTGAGTAAGGGCTCCCCCATACCCATCATGACCACGTTGGTCACCGCGCGGCCTTTGGTCGTACCAAAGCTATTGAACGAATTATTCGCCAGCCAGACTTGTCCGATAATTTCAGAGGCAGTTAAATCGCGCTGAAAGCCTTGTTTTCCCGTCGAGCAAAAACTGCAATCAAGACTGCAGCCCACTTGCGAGGAGACACACAGCGTACCGCGATCACCCTCGGGGATATACACCGACTCAACCATGCTGTTTTCACCGACACGAATGACCCACTTGCGGGTACCGTCTTTTGAATCAGCCTGGGAAAGCATCTCCGGGGGGCGTATCTCAGCGACGAGCGCGAGTTTTTCACGCAGCGCTTTTGACATGTCCGTCATGGCATCGAAGTCGATCACACCACGGTGGTGGATCCATTTCAATACCTGACGGGCACGAAAGGGTTTTTCGCCTAAGTCCGCGAAGAAGGCTTCCATTTTAGTGGGGCTCAAGCCCAACAAGTTAACCTTGGCAGTCATTGGCGAAAAACCTCGGGGCGATTAGCCGCGGGGGCAAATCTCATTATCAGCAAAGAAGTACGCAACTTCACGCGCCGCTGACGTCGTTGAATCAGAACCGTGAACCGCGTTTGCATCGATAGACTCAGCAAAATCCGCACGGATCGTGCCTGGCGCCGCTTCTTTAGGATTAGTCGCACCCATCAAGTCGCGGTTTTTCAACACAGCGCCTTCGCCTTCCAATACCTGTACTGTGACGGGACCCGATGTCATAAAGTCAACCAAAGCACCGAAGAAAGGACGCTCTTTGTGTTCCGCATAGAAACCTTCAGCCTGCTCGCGTGACAAATGCATCATTTTAGCCGCCACGATTTGCAAGCCAGCTTTTTCAAAGCGGCTGTAGATTTCACCGATTGCATTTTTAGCAACAGCATCAGGTTTTACGATTGAAAGTGTACGTTCAATGGCCATGCGTTATCTCCAAGCCTAACAGTTTAAAATAGCACCACTTTTGGCGGTGCATAAAAGGCCGCGATTTTACTCGACTAGACGCTTATTAGCAAAGCCTAAACCAATAAAACTTATTATATTTTTCTTTCTTGCTACGCCCCTTATCCACATACTCGCTGCGTGCTAACATTATTCCTCTAAACAGCACTCTGGAGCCCAACGTTGAGAATCATGCTCGCCCCCATGGAGGGCGTCGTCGACCATACTATGCGCGACATGCTCACGACCTTTGGGGGCATCGATAGATGCGTCACCGAATTCGTTCGCGTCACCACAGCGCTCCTCCCACCGCGCACATTCCTAAGACTCTGCCCTGAACTTCAAACAGGCTCAAGAACCCCGTCGGGGACGCCCGTCTATGTGCAACTACTCGGTAGCCACCCAGAATACATGGCCTTAAATGCACGCCGCGCGGCCGACATGGGCGCGCTTGGCATCGACCTCAATTTCGGCTGCCCGGCCAAGACGGTCAACAATAGCGACGGTGGTGCAGCCCTTCTGAGAACGCCTGAACGAATTTTTAATGTCGTCTCCGCGGTGAGAAACGCCGTTCCAGCCGACACCCCTGTGACCGCAAAAATGCGTCTGGGGTACAGCGATAAAAGCCTCGCCTTAGAAAATGCCCTTGCCTGCCGCGATGGCGGCGCTGGCGAACTTGTTGTGCACGCGCGCACCAAAACGGACGGCTATAAGCCCCCAGCCTACTGGGAAGACCTCATACCGCTGAGAGAAGCCCTAGACATCCCCCTCATCGCCAACGGTGAAGTCTGGACGCCAGAACAGTTTCACCGCTGCCGAGAGATAAGTGGCTGTGATGACGTCATGATTGGCAGAGGCATGGTGGCCTGCCCCGGGCTTGCGGCACAAATTGTGTCAGGCAGTGATCGCATGACCTGGCAACAGGTCTTACCCCTTCTTATTCGCTTCCAGCAGTACACGGTGGACACCTACGAACCGCGTTATACGACCAACCGGATAAAACAATGGCTCAATTATCTTTTAACAAACTATACTGAGGCACAAGAACTCTTTGAACTGGTAAGAAAGATTCGCGATGGTGAGGCTTTGCTCGCACTACTAAAACAACACGGCCTGCAACCTTACGACAAATTAGAATAAAAACGCTCAATTAATTTCGCTTTTAACGAAAGAATGGGCTGGCAATTGGTAGATTAGAAGTTTATTATTTAAGGAAATCCTAATATGTATGAGCAGCAGGATGATGCGATGAATATTTTAGCGAGCGATCTTCCGGAAAAAGACACGACCTGCCACCACGACCATCGTGTCAGTTGCAGCAACTGCCGCCTTGGCAGCCTATGCCTACCAATCGCTGTCAGCAGCGACGATATCGATCAAATTGATAATATTGTGCTGCGCTCACGGCCTATTGATAAGGGCAACCACCTGTTCAACCAAGGCGACTCATTCAAATCCATTTATGCGGTACGGTCCGGCGCGATCAAAACCTATAGCCTTTCCGCCAGCGGCAAAGAGCAAATCAACGGCTTTTATCTTCCTGGCGAAATATTTGGCATGGATGGCATCTCCGACTTTTCTCACGCCAGTTCCGCCGTTGCGCTGGAGCGCAGTGCCGTCTGTGAAATCCCCTATGATTCACTCGGCAAACTCAGCAACGAACTTCCCTCCCTGCAGCGCCATTTCATGCAGTTGATGAGCCGAGAAATTGCCAACGACCAAAAGCTTATTAGTCTGTTGGGCAAGAACTCTGCAGATGAGCGTATAGCCGCCCTCATTTTGAGTCTCTCGGCGCGCAACGTGCGACGCAAATTTTCGGCGACCGACTTTAGGCTACCAATGTCGCGCACCGATATCGCTAACTTCCTCGGCCTCACCATCGAGACAGTTAGCCGTATTTTATCGAAGTTTTCCAAGCAGAATGTCATCGAACTGCAAAATAAAGAGATGAGAATCATCGATATGGACCGACTGCGCAGCATTGCGGGTATCGATTAAACAATTCGTGTCGATTTGACATGCGTCAAATCGCACACGTTGAACAGCTCATACAATGTAAGGGCTACATATTCCAATAATCTGTCTGAGGAAAGACAATGTTCAAATACCTGATCAGTATTTTGCTTAGTCCAAAATCGACCTGGGAAAAGGTCGCCAACATGCCAAAAGATTCCGCCGATTTAGGCATGATCTACAGTGTATTGCTCGCGCTTATTCCCTCGGCCGCCTTTTATTATGGCACCACCCAAATTGGCTGGACGGTAGGTGATGGCCTCCCCACCAAATTAACGGTCGAAAGTGCCAACAGAATGATCCCCCTATTCTACCTCGCGCAGGTGGGTGCCATTTTTGGTATTGGCTGGTTTATTCACTGGATGTCGGAAACCTATGGCGCGGACTCATCGCTGACCAAAGGTATTCGCATTGCTGGCTTGACCGCCACCCCCTTATTTCTATCCGGTATCGTAGGTATTACCCCCCAACTAATGGTCGACTTTACCGTCGGTATCATTGCGGTGTCTTGGTCAACCTATTTACTTTACATCGGCATCCCACGCGTCATGCGCATCCCAGAAGAGCGGGGCTTTTTGTTCTCCAGCGCCATCATTGCCGTGTGTTTAGTCGCCATTGTTGTGATTTTGGGCGCCTCGGTGATCCTTTGGGACATGGGCGCGGCACCAGCCTTTACAGATTAATTAAACAATTAGGGAATAACTCATGAGTCATACGCCTATTGAACATCCCGAATACAGCATGGACGTGGTGAAGAAATTCGCCATCATGACTGTGGTTTGGGGCATTGTGGGCATGTTTGTCGGTGTTTTTATCGCCGCCGAGCTTGTCTGGCCCGACATCAACATGCACCTGCAGTGGTTCCATTTCGGACGCCTGCGCCCGCTTCACACCAACGCGGTGATTTTCGCCTTTGGCGGCTGTGCATTGATGGCGACCTCACTATACATCGTACAGCGCACCTGTTACGCGCGCCTCATCTCAGACAAGCTAGCTAGCTTTGTTTTTTGGGGGTGGCAATTGGTGATTGTCGCCGCGGCTATTACCCTGCCGCTTGGTTACACCTCTTCTAAAGAGTACGCCGAGCTCGAGTGGCCTATCGACATTCTTATCACGGTTGTTTGGGTCGCCTATGCGGTGCTGTTCTTCGGCACGATTGCCAAGCGCAAGACTAGCCATATTTATGTTGCCAACTGGTTCTTCGGTGCCTTTATCGTCACCGTCGCGGTGCTGCACTTAATTAACAGTGCTGCCTTGCCAGCCACTATGTGGAAGTCCTACTCCATGTATGCCGGTGCCACCGACGCCATGATTCAATGGTGGTACGGACACAATGCGGTGGGTTTCTTCCTCACAGCAGGCTTTCTGGGCATGATGTACTACTTTGTACCCAAGCAAGCTGAACGCCCCGTATACAGCTACCGTCTATCGATCGTGCACTTCTGGGCACTGGTAGGTGTTTACATATGGGCCGGCCCTCACCACCTTCACTACACAGCGCTGCCAGATTGGACACAAAGCTTGGGTATGATTATGTCTTTAATCCTGCTCGCACCAAGCTGGGGCGGCATGATTAACGGCATGATGACCCTGTCGGGCGCTTGGCACAAACTTCGCACCGACCCCATCCTGCGCTTCTTGGTGGTATCGCTGTCTTTCTATGGCATGTCGACCTTTGAAGGCCCCATGATGTCGATCAAAACGGTTAACGCCATGTCGCACTACACCGACTGGACCATTGGCCACGTGCACTCAGGCGCTCTCGGCTGGGTAGCTATGATCAGTATCGGTTCTATTTACCACCTGATACCCGTGCTATTTAACAAAGACAAAATGTATAGCACCAATTTGATCAACGTCCACTTCTGGATGTCGACCATTGGCACCGTGCTGTACATTGCCGCGCTTTGGGTCAATGGCATTTTGCAGGGTTTGATGTGGCGCGCGTACAACGCAGATGGCACCCTGACCTACAGTTTCGTTGAGTCGGTAGAAGCCAGCTACCCTGGCTATATTGTCCGCTTTATCGGTGGCGCCATCTTCTTGAGCGGCATGCTCTTAATGGCTTACAACGTATGGAAAACCATCCAAAGCGAAGACAAAGCAAGTGACACTTTGGTTGTGAAAGGAGCTGCCTAATGAATCACGAATTCGTCGAAAAGAATTTACCCTTGATGATCGTGCTCATTGTATTCGCGATCAGCTTCGGTTTCTTAGTTGAAATTGTTCCGCTATTTTTTAGCAAAACCACCAACGAGCCCATCGCCGGCTTAAAACCGCTAACGCCGTTACAACTCGAAGGCCGCGACATCTATATCCGTGAAGGCTGCAACACATGCCACTCACAGATGATTCGCCCCTTCCGTGCTGAGACTGAGCGCTACGGCCACTACTCCGTTGCCGGTGAATCTGTCTACGACCGTCCCTTCCTATGGGGTTCAAAGCGCACCGGCCCAGACTTGGCGCGTGTTGGTGGGCGTTATTCTGATGATTGGCACAAAGCTCACCTCTACAACCCTCGCGACGTGGTTCCCGAGTCAAACATGCCCGCCTTCCCCTGGCTGTTTGAACAACGTGTGAATGCGGCCAACACCCCAGCTAAGCTCGCAACACTACAAAAACTGGGCGTGCCCTACAGCGATGAACAGATTGCCAGCGCTAGCGAAGCGGTGATGGTCAACGGCCAACCTGCCACTGAAATCGACGCCCTGGTCGCCTATTTGCAAAACCTAGGCCTACTGCTGAAATACAAGCGATAAGACGATGGACTTTGATATCAACATTTTTCGCTCGCTCGCCACGGTTCTCGCCTTTTTAGCGTTCATCGCTATCTTTTGGTGGACCTATAGCAGCAAGCGTAAACAATCTTTTGATGAGGCGGCCAACATACCCTTTCAGGAAGTGCTTAAGGGCGACCCTGAAAGTCGAGTAGCTGCACAACAACGAGGAACAAAACATGACTAGTTTTTGGAGTGGTTGGGTAATCGTTTTAACCACCGTCAGTATCGCACTGGTCACATGGATTTTATTTGCTAACCGCAAAACCCAGGTTCGAGATGAGAATGATCGCACGACTGGCCATGTTTACGACGGTATCGAAGAGTACGACAACCCCCTGCCTGCATGGTGGTTTAAGATGTTTGTCATCACCATCATCTTCGGCATTGGTTATCTGGTAGCTTATCCTGGCATGGGTAACTTCAAAGGGCTTTTAAACTGGACATCTACCGGTCAATGGCAAGGCGAAATGGACTATGCAGCTGAGCGCTTGCAACCCATCTTAGATGGCTATGCTGCGACGGATATGGACGAGCTTGCCGCTAACCCTGCTGCCATGAAAATGGGCGCGCGCATTTTTGCTAATAACTGCGCCCAGTGTCACGGTTCGGATGCGCGAGGCGCCTACGGCTTCCCCAACCTTACTGATAGCGACTGGTTGTATGGTGGCGATGCGCAAACCCTAATGACGACCATTCAACACGGCCGTCAGCCCGCTATGCCAGCCTGGCAAACCATCTTAGGTGACGAAGGCATTAAGAACGTGGCTGCCTATGTGATCAGTTTGTCAGGTCGTCCGGCAGACGCCGAACGTGTCGCCGCAGGTCAGCCCCAGTTTGCAGCGATGTGTGTTGCTTGCCACGGCCCTGATGGCAAAGGCAATAAGTTTATGGGAGCACCCAACCTGACCGACGACGTTTGGCTGTATGGTGGCTCTCCGGCGATGATTGAACACACCTTACGCGCCGGCCGCAATGGCCGCATGCCAGCCTTCAAGGATCTTCTCCAAGAGCAGAAAATCCACGTGGTGGCGGCCTACGTCAAAAGCCTGGGTAACAAGTAATACTTTCTAGGAGCAGGCTCCCTGCTCCTTTTCTTCCACACAGTGAAAAGGACTTAAACGTGTCTGACAAAATCCCCTTGCATGAGGTTTCAGAATTTGCCCCCGCGGAAGTGAGCGAGGTCGACCTCTATGAAAGACGCGAGAAGATTTACACGCGAAAAATTGAAGGTTTCTTCCAACGTGTCCGCCTGTTTACTGGTTGGCCACTACTGCTAGGGTATTTTTTACTACCTTGGATCAATTGGGGGGAGCGCC
>JBEAQQ010000119.1:0-5790 GCA_041163785.1 Pseudomonadota bacterium | reverse complement strand
TCCACCGTTTTGGTGAGGGCGATCACATTACCTTGGGTGGTGTGAAGATTCCCTACGAATTGGGTTTTATTGCGCATTCTGATGGCGATGTATTGCTACACGCGATCTGCGATGCCTTGCTTGGCGCCTGCGCACTAGGTGATATAGGACGGCATTTTCCCGACACAGATCCCGCCTATAAAGGTGCCGACAGCCGTCATTTATTGCGCCACGTTATGGCGTTGGTGGCCGAGAAGGGCTGGCGAGTGGTGAATCTCGATTGCACCATAGTTGCCCAGGCACCTAAGTTGGCACCCTTTGTCGATGCGATGCGTGCTGCGATAGCCGCTGATCTCGAGACCGATGTCAGTGCGGTTAATGTCAAAGCTACCACCACGGAAAAACTTGGATTTTGCGGTCGTAAAGAAGGTATTGCAGCCCATGCTGTTGTGCTGTTGGGGGCGCAGTGATATACGCCACGCAGTGGCCCTATGCCTATGGCGGGCCATCAGTAAAAGCGGTCTTCAAAGAGAATGCAGAGGACTTCGTGGTGGTGGAGCAGCTAGGTTTTGAACCCGAGGGGCAGGGTGAACATGTCTTTTTGTGGATTGAGAAGCGCAACAGTAATACCACATGGGTCGCTGAACAATTGGCGCGCTTTGCCAGTGTGCCGTCGGTGGCGGTGGGCTATTCGGGTCTGAAAGACCGCCAGGCGGTGACACAGCAATGGTTTAGTGTGTCGATACATCCCGATGCTGAACCTGATTGGCGGCAGCTTGAGAGTGATGAGCTGCGTGTTTTAAAGGTGGAACGTCACCTTCGGAAGTTAAAGCGCGGCGTCCACAAAAGCAATCATTTTACGATTCGTATGCGCCATATTGAGGGTGATCGTGATAAGCTTCACTCCCAGTTAAAAAAGATAAAAATAGAGGGATTCCCCAATCTTTTTGGTGAGCAGCGATTTGGTCGTATGGGCAATAACCTGCGTGGCGCTGAGCGCATGTTTGCCGGGCAAAAGGTCAAGCGACAACAGCGTCAGTTTTATCTAAGCGCGGGGCGCAGTTGGTTGTTTAATACCCTGTTGGCCGAGCGCCTAGCGTCGAACGACTGGCTGGTCGCTTCGCCTCAAGGGCACTATTTTTTGTCAGGTAGCGGCAGTCATTTTCACGCGGCGGGAGAGGCAGATCTAGTCGATCGCGTCGCCTCTGGCGATATCCATCCTGCTGCGCCGTTGTGGGGCAGAACAAAGGGGCAGCTCGATGCTGATCAGTCATCTCTCAGTGAAAGATATCCTGTGTTTTGTCAGGGGCTAGAAGCGGCGGGTATGAACATGGAGTTTAGGGCAGTGCGCGAGATTCCTAACGACTTTGAATGGCGCGACGAAGGCGATACTATGCTGCTGTCGTTTAGCCTTGGGCGCGGTAGTTTTGCTACGGCGCTATTGAGAGAGTGTTTTGATTGGAGTGAAGCAGGTGCAGAGTAACGTTTCGGGTATCGGAATGACATCCATGCGAACCCGTCAGCGTTTGATAACACGGCTGATGGAGCAGGGGATACGCGATATGCGTGTGCTGGATGTCATCAGAGCAACGCCGCGCCATTTGTTCCTCGATGAGGCGCTAGCGCACCGTGCCTATGAAGACACGGCGCTGCCCATTGGTCACAATCAAACCTTGTCGCAGCCCTATATTGTCGCGCGTATGACGGAGTTATTGCTCAACAGTAAGCCAGGGCTCAAACGCGTTCTCGAGGTTGGCACTGGATCGGGTTATCAGACGGCTATTCTCGCGCCATTCTGCGAACGCGTTTTCTCGGTTGAGCGCATTGCTCCGCTGCAGGATAAAGCCAAGCTGCGACTTCGCGAGCTAGGGTGCCGCAATCTGTATTTTAAACACGCCGACGGCGGTTTCGGCTGGCCAGAAAAGGGCCCGTTTGATGCCATTTTATCCGCCGCCGCGCCAGAATTTTTGCCTCCCGAGCTGCTTGAACAACTCGCAGTAGGTGGTCGTCTCGTGATTCCTGTCGGCGGCACTAAGCAGCAGCTGGTTGTTGTCGATCGCCACGAAGAGGGGTTTGTTGAGCAAATCATAGAGCCGGTCAACTTTGTCCCGTTGCTTAAGGGAGTGATTGCTTAATGTCCCGTACAGCATCGTCACACTCAGAAAAACCGGGCTTGCTTGGCGTGTTTCTGCGAGGCCTCGCCATGGGCGCGGCCGATGTCGTTCCCGGGGTGTCGGGGGGCACGATTGCCTTTATTAGTGGCATTTATGAGCGCCTCTTGGGCGCGCTCGCCTCATGTAATCCTATGGCTCTATCAGTTTGGCGAAAGCGTGGCTTTCGTGCATTCTGGCAACATATTGATGCAACGTTTTTGCTCGTTCTGATTGCTGGTGTTGTTACCAGTATTGGACTATTGGCGCGATTGATCGCGACTTGGTTGGACGACTCACCTCATTTGGTTTGGTCTTTCTTTAGCGGATTGATAGCCATGTCGGTGCCCATGTTAGCTCGCCAAGTATCGCGTTGGCACGTAACGGCAGCGCTGCAATTTGGCGCGGGGCTAGGAGCAG
This sequence comes from Pseudomonadota bacterium, assembly GCA_041163785.1. GTDB lineage: Bacteria > Pseudomonadota > Gammaproteobacteria > Pseudomonadales > JAHEIH01 > JAHEIH01. The sequence goes on along the minus strand of JBEAQQ010000119.1, from coordinate 3,241 downwards.
CTTTAGTGATTGCCTTTTGGCGACCAGAGGCACTGCAAGTGTCATTGCCTGTGATCTTTTTCTCCGGCATGTTCGCGAGTTGTGCCATGATTTTACCGGGTATTTCGGGGAGCTTCATGCTGCTGCTAGTTGGTATGTATGCCCCGGTGCTCAATGCCGTCAAGGCAGGCGATATTCTTTTTCTTGCTACCTTTGCGGCGGGTGCGGCGGTGGGTTTGATTGTCTTTTCGAAGGTTTTACACTGGCTGTACGATCGCTATAAGAATGCGGCGCTCGCTATCCTGTCGGGTTTTTTACTCGGCTCACTGTTGCTAGTGTGGCCTTGGCAAGTTGTGATCAAGCTTGAGTCCGCCTCGTTAAAAGCCGCCTTAATCGATGCACAGCGCGTGCTACCCGAGACTTATTTATTAGCATCGGGTAGAGATCCTCAACTTATTGTTTGCCTCGTTTTGGCGGTGTTTGGAGCGGGTATGGTCTACTTGCTGGAACGGCGTTGGCGGGTGTAAGTTGGGCCATGAGGTCCATGCCCTTCGTCCTGTTGTCGATTATCATGCTGCTATCAGCGTGCTCGACGGTTGGGCCTGCGCCGGTGACAGAGCGATTTCAATCATCGGAATATTCGCCTGATCAACATCGTGTGACACGGGGCGACACACTGTTTTCCATTGCCTTCCGCTACGGTACCACGGTTGAGCGATTGGCGGCGATCAACGGCCTTGCGCCACCCTATACCATCTATATTGATCAGCGTTTGAAGCTTAAAGGACCTGCGGCCCCCAAAAGTGTCACGCAAGCGTCTTCTAAAAAAACCTCTCCTTCGACGCCAATCGCCAAGCAGAAGGCACCTGCCAAGTCGTCCACGGTGAGTGTTGTTCACAGCGACAATACTTGGCACTGGCCACTGGCAGAAAAAGGCCGTTTAGGGGCGCGTTTTGTAGCGGGTAGTGCAAGTAACAAAGGCATTGATTTGATCGCACCCCGCGGTACAGATGTGCTTGCCGCTCGCGCCGGTGTGGTGGTGTATGCCGGGTCGGGTCTGCCAGGGTACGGCAATTTGCTGATTGTAAAGCACGATGCACGCCACCTCTCCGCCTATGCTCACAACGAGCGTCTGCTGGTCGCCGAAGGCGATACGGTTAAAGCTCGTCAACATGTAGCCGATCTTGGTAGTACTGCGACTTCTAGCCCTAAGTTACACTTTGAAATTCGTCTCGATGGGAAACCTGTCGATCCTTTAAGGCTGATTCGCCAACCCTAAGCTTGCCACTCTGTGATGCTCTTCACAGAAAGCCTTAGCTATGTCTTTTATTATGTCCTCATGGGGCCCCTTGGGTTCGGTTTATATTTTTTAGTTATAAGTAACACGGTTTTTACTAATAACTAAATTTAAGAAATTCATATTATTTTTTAATTAAAAGATATATAGTCCCCTCATATAACCCAGTAAAGGAAAATTAGCCATGAATCGAACAAAAAGTTATAAAGAAGATTCTGCTTATAGCGAAGTTGATATTGCTGCGCTAGATTCGATGGTTGCCGAAGAGCCGGATGCCGAAGAAGACAAAGACGAGCCCATCGTTTTTGAAAAGGAAAAGACCCGTGCGATGGATGCAACACAACTTTATCTGGGTGAGATTGGTGCCTCGCCGCTTTTAACCGCGGAAGAAGAGGTGTACTTTTCTCGTCGCGCATTGAAAAGTGATGAGGCGGCGCGAAAGCGCATGATCGAAAGCAACTTGCGATTGGTGGTCAAAATTTCACGCCGTTATACCAATCGTGGTTTAACGTTGTTGGATTTGATTGAAGAAGGCAACTTGGGCTTGATTCGTGCGGTTGAGAAATTTGACCCAGAACGCGGCTTTCGCTTTTCAACGTATGCCACTTGGTGGATACGTCAGTCGATAGAACGTGCGCTTATGAATCAAACACGCACTATCCGTCTCCCTATCCACGTTGTGAAAGAACTGAATGTTTACCTGCGGGCATCTCGAGAGTTAATGCAGGAGCTTGATCACGAACCTACCTTCGAGGAGATTGCTCAAAAAGTTGGTAAGCCGGTCGAAGATGTCGAAAAAATGATGGGTCTCAACGAGCGTGTTACGTCGCTGGATGTGCCCTCTATTATGGATAGCGAGCGCCCCATTGTGGATACCGTCGCCGATCATCAAGAAAGCGACCCTGCAATGCTATTGCAAAATAGCAACATGAGTGATTCGATACTGCAGTGGTTAGATGAGCTTTCTGAAAAGCAGCGCGATGTTATCGTGCGCCGCTTTGGTTTGCGAGGCCATGAGGCAAATACTTTAGAGGATGTTGGTCTTGAGATAGGCCTGACGCGAGAGCGTGTGCGGCAGATTCAAGTCGAGGCGCTAAAACGCTTACGCGGTATTATTGAGCGGCAGGGTCTCAATCGCGAAGCCACCTTCAGTTAGCATTAGAAAAGGGCAGTGTAAACTGCCCTTTTTGTTAGCGTTCTAGAAGCTTCAATTTGCCAGGCTTGCCTTGCCATTCTTCCGCCTCCGGCAGGGCGTCTTTTTTCTCGGTAATATTCGGCCATATTTCTGCCAGTTCGGCGTTTAACTCCAAGAAAACCTGCTGGTCTTCAGGTAACTCATCCTCAGAATAAATGGCATCGATGGGGCACTCGGGCTCGCATAGCGCGCAGTCAATACACTCGTCGGGGTGTATCACTAGGAAGTTAGGGCCTTCGTAAAAACAGTCAACGGGGCAAACCTCGACACAATCGGTGTGCTTGCATTTAATACAGTCTTCAACAACAACGAAGGTCATGATATCTCCTTTAGGACGCGACAAAATTCAAGGCGTGCATTTTACACAGTCTCTGCAGGACATTAAAGAAAGTCATGCACGTTACAAGCTTTTAAGCTTATACAATATTTCCAGTGCTTGGCGAGGTGTTAAGTCGTCAGGCTTCACGTCAATCAAATATTTTTCGACCGCACTTGGCTCGGGAGCGCTGAACATATCGTTTTGCTGAGGAATATGACGTCCTTGCTGTTGTTGGCTTTCTAATTCAAACAATTTCGCCCGCGCCCGCTTGATAACGTCGGCGGGTATGCCAGCAAGTTTGGCTACCTGTATCCCAAAGCTTTTACTCGCAGCACCCTCTTGCACGTGGTGAAGAAAGACGATGTTGTCATTGTGCTCGCTGGCATCTAGGTGCACGTTAGCGACGTGTTTGAATTCGCTGTCGAGCTGGGTAAGCTCGAAATAGTGGGTG
>JBEAQQ010000118.1:0-9514 GCA_041163785.1 Pseudomonadota bacterium | reverse complement strand
TCGTCTGCATCTAGGCCAGTGAGATCAACTAAGGCAGCAAGGGGGCTCAAATCATTCACGTTGTTGTTGTTAATGCTCAATACGCTCAATGCCGTGGCGTCGGCTAGCGGGCTGATGTCGCTCACTAGGTTGTTGTTGAGGCTAAGAGCAGTTAGCGACGTCTTGCCAGCGAGTGGGCTTAGGTCGGCAATTTGGTTGTCGTCCATGCGCACAATTTCTAGCACGCTCAGTCCGCTCAACGCGCTGATATCCGTCAGTGCTAGTCCGTCTATGTACAAACCACCCAGTGTGGTCATGTTGCTGACGACGCTGATGTCGGACACCTGCGTGCCGTCTAGATTCAGATAGGTTAGGGCGGTGAGATCGCTCAAAGATGAAATATCTGTGATCGGGTTGTCACCCAAGTGAAGCGTAACTATCTGCGTCATGCCGGCTAGTGGTGACAGATCGCTAACGTCGTTGTTCTCAATATTCAATGACAACAAACCGGTGAGCGTGTCGATGCCCTCCAAGCTAGCCACGGCTTTGTTGTTACACGTGACACTGGTGATTTCGCTGATGTCTTTGTATTGATAAGCAATAGCAATGTTGGTGAGGCAGGTGTTAAGTGCTTCGTCACTCACGTCGAAAACTAAATCAGTGGTGGTGGGAAGCAAATAAGGGTTAGTTGTGCCGCCGGAACAGGCCGCCAGGGCAAGAAAGCTAGCGGCGAGTAGTGCTGAGCGAATTTGGGTCATGTGTCATTCCAAGGGTCGATTGTTATCGAAAAGAGTGGCATTGTGCCGTGAATTGGCGCGATAAAAAAGCCCTATTTTAGGGGCTTGCCTCCACACCTGCAATGTAGGCAAAAATCAATGCATACGTTTGCAAAGACCATTTGTACGTAGAAAGGTTCGCCCTGATGCATAAAACAAGTATGATCCTACTCAACAATTCTAAGAAGGAATATCAGCATGTTGAAGAAAAATGCCCTACTAGCGGCACTTTTGGCTGCCACCATGGGTGGTATGAGTGGGTGTGATCGTCATCAGGAAACGGCCCTTGTTGTTACACCTGTGACGGATGGTGTGTATCAGGACTACCTCAATCGCCCGGTTAGTGATGACATTTTTTACTTCGTGCTGCCAGACCGTTTTCAAAACGGTGATCCAAGCAATGATCGCGGCTCCGAGGCTATCCCAGAGTCTTTTGGTGGGTTTGACCCTGCCGATAAGGGTTACTATCACGGCGGTGACTTGGCGGGCCTCACAGAGAAGCTAGATTATCTGCAGAATATGGGCGTGACCGCGGTGTGGTTAACCCCCGTCTTGCGAAATCAGGCGGTGCAGGCCGACAGTTCAGGCTATCACGGTTACTGGATTTTGGACTTTACCCAAATTGACCCCCATCTAGGAACAAATGCAGAGCTGAATAAGTTGATTGATACTGCTCACAGCAAGGGCATGAAAGTGTTCTTTGATATCATTGTGAACCACACCGCTGATGTCATTAGCTACCGCGAGTGCCACAACGAAGATGGTTCGTTCCGCGACCCTGAGTCAGTGCTTTGCCCCTTTAAAACCTACGATCAGATCACCTCGGGTGACCAGTATTCCCCGTTTGTTGCCGCTGGACGCGAACAATTGAAAACCCCCGCCTGGTTGAATGATCCCCAGTACTACAATAACCGCGGTGATAGTATTTGGGTGGGCGAAAGCGTAATCACAGGTGACTTTGTTGGCCTAGATGATTTGAATACCGCCGACCCACGCGTGGTGCAGGGTATGATCGATATTTACAAAAATATTATGACCGAATTCAAGCCTGACGGTTTCCGTATCGATACCGTCAAGCACGTAGAGATGTCGTTCTGGGAGGCGTTTAGTCCAGCCATTATGGCGCATGCCAAGGCATTGGGTTTGCCGCAATTCCACGTCTTTGGCGAAGTGGCGCAAGGGGATGCTGCGTTCCTAAGCCGTTACAGCACGATCGGTAAGATGCCCGCGACCCTCGATTTCCAACATTTTTATACCGGAATCGATGTGTTTGCTAAGGGCGATAGCCCGCAAAAACTCGCCAAGTTGATTGCGGACGATGATTACTATCGCGATCACGACAGCGATGCAACCACGAAACTGACCTTCATGAGTAACCATGATAACGGCCGTTTTGGTCTGTTCATCAACCGAGCACAACCAGAAAGTAGTGCGGAGGAAAAACTCAAGCGCTCACTGTTAAGCCATGCCTACATGTACTTCTCGTCAGGCATCCCAGTCGTGTTTTATGGCGATGAGCAAGGATTCACTGGCGACGGTCACGACAAAGATGCCCGTGAAGATATGATGCCTTCGCAAGTGGCAAGTTATAACGACAATATCCTACTGGGAAGCAATGCGAGCACAGCGGAAGACAATTTCGATGAGACCCATCCGATCTATCGCGCACTGGCAGAATACGCCAGTGTATATAAAGCTCATCCAGCGTTGCGAAGTGGCGCCCAGTACCTGCGGCACACCAGTGATCAAGCGGGTTTGTTTGCGTTTTCGCGTGTAGACCTCAATCAGGGCGATGAATACCTGGTCGTGTTTAATACCTCGACCCAGAATCAGTGGCAAACCCTTGCTGCCACCGCCGAAAGCTATCAGCCGGTACTCGGCACCTCCACTGGATTAACGGCAGAAGACGGCCAGGTGACAGTGGCATTAGAGGGCTTGAGTTTTGCCATTTATCGCGCCACAGAGCGTGCACCAGCGGTTGATGACCTGACCATTCAAGTTGCCAGTGCCACCAACGACCTACGCTCACCGTCGTTCGTGGCGATAGATTACAGCACAGCAGCAGAAAAACAGTACGCCCTGCCATTGCTCTCGGTGAAGACCGAGGTCCAGACCACCGATGGTCAGTTTGAATTAGTGGCCGTCGATGACAATGCTCCCTTTACAGCCAAACTGTTGCGCAGCAAATTGGCGAACGAAAAGGCGACATTGCGCGTTACCGTGGATAATCATGCGGGTAAGCGTGAGGTGTTTAGCTTTGAGATTGATGTTCGATAGCAGAAACTAGCTTAGTGGCACTTAGCTTTGCGGCGATAGGCATGCAGCAGCGGTTCGGTGTAACCATTGGGTTGCGTTTCGCCTTCAAAAATCAGTGCGCACGCCGCCTCAAAGGCAATGCTGTTGTCGGTATCGTCAGCCATTGGTCGGTACAGCGGGTCGCCAGCATTTTGCGCGTCGACGACGGCGGCCATTTTCACTAGTGTTTCAATGACTTGTTCCTTGCTGCACAGACCGTGGTGAAGCCAGTTACAGATGTGCTGGCTGGAAATTCGCAGTGTGGCGCGGTCTTCCATCAATCCAATATTGTTGATGTCTGGCACCTTGGAGCAGCCAACACCCTGGTCGATCCAGCGAACAACGTAGCCGAGAATGCCTTGGGCGTTATTGTCCAATTCATTTTGAATGGTAGCGGCGTCGAGGCTGCTCTTATCAAGTAGTAGGGGGATCTCCAGAATTTCATCGACGGAGGCGCGCATGGTGTTTTTCATGCTCTCCTGTAAGCTGAATACATCAACTTGATGGTAGTGCAGGGCGTGCAGTGTGGCGCCGTTAGGAGAGGGTACCCACGCTGTATTAGCGCCCGCTTTGGGGTGGGCAATTTTCTGCTCGAGCATGGCCGCCATTTCATCGGGCATGGCCCACATGCCCTTACCGATTTGAGCTTTTCCCTGTAGGCCGCAGGCAAGACCTGTGTCGACGTTCCAATTCTCGTAGGCGCCGATCCATGTGGCTTTTTTCATGTCGGCCTTGGGTAGCATGGGGCCGGCTAGCATGCTGGTGTGGATCTCATCGCCGGTGCGGTCGAGGAAGCCGGTGTTGATGAACACCACGCGTGCCTTAGCCGCGTTGATGCACTGCTTGAGATTTACAGTGGTGCGGCGTTCCTCATCCATGATGCCCATTTTCAATGTGTTGCGAGGCAAGCCGAGCGCGTCTTCCACGCGGCTGAATAGGGTGTCTGCAAAAGCCACTTCTTCGGGGCCGTGCATTTTGGGTTTAACAATATAAATGCTACCCGTGCGGCTATTGCTGTGAATGCCGTTGCCTTGTAGGTCGTGCAGGGCAGCTAAGCAGGTAATCATGCAGTCCATGATGCCCTCGGGGACTTCGTTGCCGTGGGCATCGATAATGGCATCGTTGGTCATCAAGTGGCCGACGTTGCGCACGAACAATAAACTGCGGCCGTGTAGTGTCAATTCGCTACCATCCAGGGCGGTATAGCCTCGGTCGCTCGCCAGTTTCCGGGTCATCGTCTGTCCGTTCTTCTGGAAGCTGTCTTCAAGGTCGCCCTTCATTAAACCGGTCCAGTTGGCGTAAACCTCGACTTTGTCTTCCGCATCGACGGCGGCTACAGAGTCTTCGCAATCCATAATGGTCGTGACAGCCGCTTCGAGAAGTAGGTCCTTGACGCCGGCTTTATCGGTGGCGCCAATGGCGTGCTGGCGATCGATTTGAATCTCGATGTGCATGCCGTTTTGGCGAATCAATATGGCGCTGGGTTGAGAGCTTGTGCCGCGGTATCCGCGCAGCTGCTGACTGTTTGCCAGGGTGGATTGGTCGCCATTCGCCATGTCGGCGATCAATTGCCCGCCGTCAATGCGGTACTGGGTGACGTCCGCATGACTACCTGTTTTTAATGGCGCCACGCTATCGAGGTGTCGCTTGGCAAAGTCGATGACGCGCTGGCCACGAACGGGATTGTATCCACCAGCGCGCTCGGCACCGCCTTCCTCAGAAATCGCATCGGTGCCGTACAGTGCATCGTACAGACTGCCCCAGCGAGCATTGGCTGCGTTGAGAGCAAAACGGGCATTTTTAACGGGTACTACCAATTGTGGGCCGGCCTGGCTTGTGATTTCAGTGTCGACATTGTCTGTTGTGATGGCGACGTCGCCTACGTCGGGTGTTAGGTAGCCAATATTGGTCAGAAACTGTTTGTAGTCTGCAGCATTGTGGGGCTGACCACGACGTGACAAGTGGTATTGATCGATCTGTTCTTGAATGGCGTCACGTTTGGCCAGAAGTTCGCGATTGCGCGGGGCAAGTTCAGTCAAGATGTCGGCGAAAGCTTGCCAAAAGTCTGCGGTCTGAATGCCGGTGCCTGGTGCGATGCGTTGCTCAACCAGGTTGTAGAGGGAGGTGGCTACTTGCAGGCCTGCAATGGATGTGCGCGTTGTCATGATGTGTTTCCCTGTATTCGTGAATAGGCTGATTGTAGGCATGGCTGCTAAATAGAGCTAATTTATCCTTTTGATACATTCCATTCATGCGATTTATTATTCTTAATGCATGCAAAATAAATAAAAAAAATGCCTGCAATAAAATATATAAATTTCATTTATTGAGCGATGGGGCCTAGTATGCCTTTCATCGAGCAACGAAAGGTAAAACCACCGTTGCCAGAAAAAAGGAAACAGTCAACTTCGGCGAGGACATCACCATGACATACCAACAAGAAATTCAAAACGCAGCCAAACTTATTGCCCAGAACGGCAGCCCTTGGCAGTCAATCGACGCTGAGTCAGTCGCGCGTATGCGTATGCAAAACCGTTTCCAAACTGGTTTGGAGGTCGCGCAGTACACCGCTGATATCATGCGCGCCGACATGGCGGCCTACGATGCCGATAGCGCTAAATACACCCAGTCACTGGGTTGCTGGCACGGCTTCATTGGCCAACAAAAAATGATCGCTATTAAGAAGCATTTCAACGGCGAAACGCGTCAGAAGTACTTGTACCTTTCTGGTTGGATGGTCGCTGCACTGCGCAGCGAGTTCGGCCCTCTGCCTGATCAGTCAATGCACGAAAAAACCTCTGTAGCGGCCTTGATCGAAGAGCTTTACACCTTCTTGCGCCAAGCCGATGCACGTGAGTTGGGTGGCTTGTTCCGCGCGCTTGACGCCGCACGTGCAGCGGGTGATGAAGTCGCTGAAAAAGCCACATTGAACAAGATCGACCACTTCCAAACCCATGTTGTGCCCATCATTGCGGACATCGATGCGGGCTTTGGTAACGCGGAAGCCACGTACCTGTTGGCTAAGAAAATGATCGAAGCAGGCGCTTGCTGTATCCAAATCGAAAACCAAGTATCTGATGAGAAACAGTGCGGCCACCAAGACGGTAAAGTGACGGTTCCCCATGAAGACTTCTTGGCAAAAATTCGCGCGGTTCGCTACGCTTTCTTGGAATTGGGTATCGACAACGGTGTCATCGTAGCGCGTACCGACTCTTTGGGCGCGGGTTTGACTAAGCAGATCGCGGTAACCAAGCAGCCTGGAGATTTGGGTGATCAGTACAACAGCTTCCTGGATTGCGAAGAAGTTGAAGCGTCACAATTGAATAACGGCGATGTCATCATTAATCGTGAAGGTAAGTTGTTGCGTCCTAAGCGTTTACCTTCTAATTTGTTCCAGTTCCGCGCTGGCACGGGTGAAGACCGCTGTGTACTCGACTGCATCACCTCGCTACAAAACGGTGCTGACCTGTTGTGGATCGAAACTGAAAAGCCGCACATCGGCCAAATCGCGGGCATGGTTAACCGTATTCGCGACGTGATCCCCAATGCTAAATTGGTATACAACAACAGCCCGTCTTTCAACTGGACGCTGAACTTCCGTCAGCAAGTATTCGATGCATGGGCAGAGCAGGGGCAAGACGTTTCTGGCTATGATCGCGCTGACTTGATGAGTGCAGAGTACGACGCAACAGCATTGGCGCAAGAGGCGGACCAACGCATCCGTACCTTCCAGGCGGACGCAGCGCGTGAAGCGGGAATCTTCCACCACTTGATCACACTGCCGACTTACCACACAGCGGCACTGTCTACCGACAACTTGGCGAAGGCTTACTTTGGTGACGAGGGCATGTTGGGTTATGTAGAAGGCGTTCAGCGTAAAGAAATTCGTCAGGGTATTGCCTGTGTTAAGCACCAAAACATGGCTGGCTCAGACATGGGTGATGACCACAAAGAATACTTTGCTGGTGAAGCGGCGTTGAAAGCGGCGGGTAAAGACAACACGATGAACCAGTTCGGCTAAGCAATTCGGTGTCCTAAAAGGGAGCTTCGGCTCCCTTTTTTTGTGTCGAAACCACGCTAAGCGGGAACCTCCATGGTCTCCTTTACCTCCTCCATGACCACATAGCTGGTGCATTCCACTACCCCTGGCAGTGTGAGCAGGGTTTCACCGTAAAACTTGCGATAGGCTTTCATGTCCTGCACGCGCGCCTTAATCATGTAGTCAAAATTGCCGGATACTAAGTAGCACTCTTGCACGGCATCGAGGCGTTTGGCGGCTTCGCGAAACTGATCAAAGATATCCTTAGGTTGGCGGGCGAGCCTGATATGAATGAATACCACCATGCCGGCCTTTAAATAATTGGGGTTAATCAGTGCGGCATAACCACGGATGACGCCTTCGCGCTCCAGTTTTTTCACGCGCTCCATACAAGGCGTTGTGCTCAGCCCAACTTGCCGAGCTAGTTCGGCATAGGTAATGCGCCCTTGCTTTTGAATGATGCGCACAATGTGGCGGTCAATTTTGTCCAGTTCGTGCATGGTTTTCTCCTAAAAAACGTCGCGCAGAATAAAACCGCTGCGACGAAGAAATACATCGATTAAATTTAGTTGATTCAACTAAAAATAGTAAAAATACAGAATAATTAAACAAATTTCATCGAATAAAATAGTTAAAACGGCGGAATGCTGTGGTATCAATAGAGGATGAGACTATGTTGGTTGGTGTACCTAAGGAAATTAAAAATCATGAGTACCGTGTTGGACTCACGCCAGCGAGTGTTCGCGAATTAACGGCCGCGGGCCATCGTGTCGTGGTTGAGCAATCAGCGGGAGAGGCGATTGGCTTTAGCGACGAGCTCTATGTGGCGGCAGGGGCTGAATTAGCGATCGGCCCTGACGACATTTTTCAGCGCGCCGACATGATCGTAAAGGTCAAGGAGCCGCAGCCCGCGGAGTGTAAAAAACTACGTCCGGGACAAATTCTTTACACCTACTTGCACCTCGCGCCGGACCCAGAGCAAACGGCCTTGCTCGTGGCGTCGGGGGCAACGTGTATTGCCTACGAGACCGTCACCGATAATCGCGGTGGGCTGCCACTTTTGGCGCCCATGTCAGAGGTGGCGGGGCGCATGTCTATACAGGCGGGTGCTCACCATTTACAAAAAAGCCAGGGTGGCTTGGGCACCTTGCTCGGTGGCGTGCCTGGCGTGGCGCCGGGAGAGGTGTTGATCATCGGTGGTGGTGTAGTCGGTACTCAGGCGGCGCACATGGCGGTGGGTTTGGGTGCTAACGTCACCCTGCTAGATCGTTCTTTGCCGCGTTTGCGACAATTAGATGCCGAGTTTGGTGGGCGCATTAATTGTGTCTATTCGACGGTGGATGCCATCGAAACGTATTCGGCGCGAGCTGACTTAGTCATTGGTGCGGTACTCATCCCAGGAGCGGCGGCGCCTAAATTGCTGACACGACAAATGTTGAAAAATATGAAACCAGGTTCGGTGGTGGTAGACGTGGCCATCGACCAGGGCGGCTGCTTTGAGACGTCGAGGCCAACCACTCACCAAGATCCCACCTATGTTGTGGAGGATGTTATCCACTACTGCGTGGCCAATATGCCTGGCGGTGTGGCCAGAACGTCTACGATGGCGCTCAATAATGCCACGCTCCCCTACGCCTTACAGATTGCCAATAAGGGGCTGCAGGCACTCAAAGAGGATGAGCACTTAATGGCTGGTCTCAATGTGTTTGATGGCAAAATTTGCTGTCAGGCGGTGTCACAGGCCTTGGGTTATGACTATCACGACCCACGAGAGTTGTTCTAATTCAAATTCCTGTGTCTTTTGCCGGGTTTTGTGATGCCGGTCACAACTCGGTGCCTAAAAAGGGGGTAGTCTACAAACATTCCCCCTGGCTCTGGATGTGCCGACTTGACTAGCCCGCGTTTGCGGGCTTTTTTTATTGGTCTTGTTACTGCGGGCCCAGTTGGTTAATGGGGGCGTCCCAAAAGGCGGAATAAACGCGCGTGCCATTGATAAAGTAAACACTGTCATCGTGAATGATGGCGCGGTTTCGGTACGAGGGATACTCTCCGGCATTGAGGTTGTTCGCCTCAATGAAGCCCGGAGAGGAAATGTTGGTGGTGACAGGGTCAAGTTTGCCGTTCACCTCAAAAAGGTGGAGTTGTTGGCGATGCTGCTGCAGGGTGTCGTCCCAACCGGCGATAGGTAGTGTAAACCTATCCTTGCTCTCTCCTGGTAGATAGCTAAAGGCGTGTCGATCATATTCCGCTTCGCTACTTGGCCAGCTGAGCTCACTCCCCACGATGACTTCTTGGCGAAGTTGGGGGCTGGTGATATCACTCACATCGAACAGTGACAGTTTGATTTTTCTTTCAGCGCTTTGTCCTAGGCCCAGCAATACATTGTCAGTAATTGGGTGAAGAAAGTTCGATACGCCCGGTATAT
>JBEAQQ010000117.1:0-7497 GCA_041163785.1 Pseudomonadota bacterium | reverse complement strand
ACATGTCTTGATCAATCGCGAAATCATGGCGGGAAGCGATTACCTTCAAGGCGGAGATGAAACACACTTCAACGAGAAACATCAGCAGTTTCACGACGAGCTAACCGCCACACTCAATTCACTGACTAACGCCGCATCAAGCAACAAACACTTGGCAAACATTTCCGCCAACGTTTTGGCCTACCACCGAGTACTTAGCGGCATCAACCCTGCCGAAGCGCCACCTCAACAAATTAGCCAAGCGATAATCGTGTTACAACAACAATCGACTGAGCTAACGGTGTTAATCGATGAATTACACCAGCAATTAGCACAAGATATTGGGGAAGCACAGACCGCTATTTCTCGCGCCGGGAATAACGCCATGGTACAAACGACCCTAATGGCGCTAGCACTTCTCACCGCCATGATGGCGGCTTTCTATCTCATGCGAGCTCGCCTCCGCGCCCAGCGTAGAGAGCGCGAATTAAGTTATTTCCCCGAGCGCGCCCCAGAAGCCATGCTGACCATTGATGACAACGGCGACGTTATCTATGCCAACCCCAAGGCCGAACAGGTACTTTACGACAACGGTTTTGAGCGCAAAGACGTCAAACAGCTGCTGCCCGCCCCCATCAAAGCGACCATTACAGATATTAAAGCCAGTGCTATTAATACGGCGAGCTGGAGCCATCGTCTAGGCAGCACCACCTTTAAAACAACACTGCAATGGCTGCGCGATTTGAACCAGGGGCACGTCTATTTTCACGATGTTTCGCACACAGAAGATCTACAAAAGCGCTTAAATTATCTCGCCTACTTCGATCCGCTAACCTCGCTGCCAAACCGCCGTCGTTTTGAAGAAGAGATTGAAAACATTCTTTCTCTAAACAACTTCGGCAAAGCGCGCCACTGGGCTATTGGACTCATTCGCCTCGATCGCTTTGCGCACATGACCTCTGGACATGGCTACAGCGTGGGAGATAGCTTGTTAGCGGCCTGCGCAAAACGGCTGAGCGATGCCATTCAAGACTACCACGACGCTAGCCTATTCCGCTTTGATGGCGCTCGTTTTGGCATTCTTGTCCTCGAGTCTCAAGGCGCTGAAATTGCTGATGCGCTTAATAAGAGCATGGAAAATCCTGTTGTTGTCGAAGATATTTCTTTTTATCTCACGCTCTCGATCGGATACACCATTACACCCAGCGACGAGCAGGAAGTCTCAAAGCTGATAATTAATGCTGGCGCGGCGCTTGAAAGTGCCTCTGAACGAGGCGGCAACAGGGTGTGCGAATTTACCCACGAGATGCGCGCGCGTGAATTACAGTCTCTCAATATGGAAATTGCCCTAAGGCAAGCGCTCTTTGCCGGTGAGTTAGATGTTTATTACCAACCGCAAGTAAGCAGCATAGACGGCCGTTTAACCGGCATGGAAGCGCTAATACGTTGGCAAACCCGCGAGGGAGAATTTATCTCGCCAAGCGAGTTCATACCATTAGCTGAAAGGATTGGACTGATTGTTGTGCTAGGAGAGTGGGTGCTGCACCGCGCCTTTAAACAGGCCGTCGAGTGGCAGAAAACCTTTGGGGAATATCTGATCATGTCGGTCAACATTTCCTTTAAACAATTTAGTCATGTGCACTTTTTGGACATGCTACGTAGCGCTATTGAAACTTCAGGCGTCGACCCCCGTTTGATCGACATTGAAATTACCGAGTCGGTGATGCAGGAGAACATCGAGCGCACGATGAATATCCTCCAAGAAATGAAACGCATGGGATTCTCTATCTCAATCGACGATTTTGGCACCGGCTATTCATCGATGAGCTACTTAAAATATCTGCCCGTCGACAAAATTAAAATTGATCGCGCCTTTGTTACCGGCATCAGTCTCGAAAGCGGTGAAGACCAAACGAGCAACAAAGCTATTGTGGCGTCTATTGTAGAACTCGGTCACAACCTAAAATTGGAGGTCGTGGCAGAGGGGGTAGATAACTCCGCGCAGGTAGCCTATCTAAGCAGCATTGGATGCGATTACTTCCAAGGCTTTCTGTTCAGTCAAGCGCTGCCATCAGACAGTATGGAAACCTTCATTCGCGATCACTTTAGTCAACGTCTTCGTCCAACTGACCGGGGGGCATAGCACCCGCCCTTGGCATGCCAGGAAACAGCGACACGTTACTTCCTTTAGACTCTGAAATTTTTGCCGCACCGCGCTTTTCAACTTCGTCGATACGGATAATAGCGTGCATCGGAATAAAGCTGCGCTTCACACCGGTAAACTCGTTTTTGAGCTTTTCTTCAGACGGATCAATCAAAATGCCCGAGCGTTCGCCAAAGATATATTCCTCGACTTCGATAAAGCCATACATATCGCTCTGGTAAATTTGTTCGACATACAGCTCGAACACTTCATTCTGATTGTGGAAAACAACCTTGTACATCGACGACCAACCCATCTTGTTACAGTCATAAAAGGGCGGCAATCATACCACAACTGCTCAAATAAAAATCAATGCCATCCCCTGTCATCACATAGGATTCGAAGATATAATTGCCGACCAATTTAAGTAAGACACAGGTTTACTGAGCCCATGGCAACCAAAAAGCTTTACATTCAGACCCACGGCTGTCAGATGAACGAGTACGATTCATCGCGTATGCGCGATTTGTTGGGCGAGTCCCACCAGCTTGTGCCGACAGACACCCCGGAAGACGCGGATGTGATTCTTTTAAACACCTGCTCTATTCGCGAGAAAGCACAAGAGAAGGTATTTCACACCTTAGGTCGACTAAAGCGCTTAAAAGACAAGAATCCTGATCTTGTGATCGGCGTTGGCGGTTGCGTCGCGAGTCAAGAAGGTGAGGCCATCAGCAAACGTGCTCCGTATGTCGACATGATTTTTGGTCCGCAGACCATCCACCGCTTACCCGAGATGATTGACGCCTCGCGCAATAATCCGCAAGGCCCCGTCGTGGTCGATGTAACTTTCCCTGAAATTGAGAAGTTTGACCGCCTGCCAGACCCCAGTGTCGAGGGACCGAGCGCCTTTGTTTCCATTATGGAAGGCTGCAATAAATACTGTACCTTCTGCGTCGTCCCCTACACGCGCGGCGACGAAGTCAGCCGCCCTGTCGATGATGTGATTTTTGAAATCGCTCACTTGGCTGGCCAAGGCGTGCGCGAAGTGAACTTGCTTGGTCAGAACGTCAATGCCTACCGCGGTGATGCCCACGACGGTAGCGTCATCGATTTGGCCGAACTCATCACCATGATCGCCAAAATAGACGGCATCGATCGCATTCGCTACACCACTTCACACCCGGTAGAGTTCAGTGACGCACTCATCGATGTTTACGCCGAGGTTCCTGAACTCGTATCGCACCTGCATCTCCCAGTACAGAGTGGCTCCGATCGCATTCTCGCGCTGATGAAGCGCGGCCATACGGCGCTTGAGTACAAGTCAAAGCTGCGCCGCCTTCGTAAAATCCGCCCTGACATCAGTTTCTCGTCAGATTTTATCGTTGGCTTTCCCGGGGAAACCGAAAAAGATTTCGAAGACACCATGAAGCTGATTACCGACATTGGGTTCGACACCAGCTTTAGCTTTGTCTACAGCGCTAGACCCGGCACCCCCGCCGCAGACTTGGTGGACGACACCCCCGAGGATGTCAAAAAGCAACGACTCGCATTACTGCAGCATCGTATATTGCAGCAAGCGGCCGAAATTTCACGCCGCATGGTGGGCACTGACCAAGTGATTCTAGTCACCGGCGAGTCCAAGAAGCAGCTCAGTCAGTTGCAAGGCCGCACCGAGAACAATCGAGTGGTCAACTTTGCTAGCGACGACACCTCGCTGATCGGCAAGTTTGTTAAAGTGCATATCAACGAAGCATTGCCGAACTCTCTGCGCGGCGACTTGGTAGAATTGATCGGCTAAACTGACTATTTTTTAGACAACACTATTCAAACAAGAGATAGCCGTTTATAGTGTTGTCATTGTTTACACAAAGGTACAAAAACCGCTTGAACGACAGCACATCGAGCAAGGACATCGTCCTTGAACCTAGCGATATCAATCGCCTAGCCAACTTAACAGGCCAGCTAGACGAGCATCTTAAGCAAATTAGCAAGCGCCTTTGTGTCACGATCAGTAATCGTGGCCATCACTTCCGTGTACAAGGCCCCGACGCCTCAGTGCAAGCGGCGACGACACTGTTACAGCAGCTGTATAAAGAAACCGCCACTGTCGAGCTGACCCCCGAGATGATCCACTTGCATCTGCAGGAAGCAGGTCTGGAGGTGCTTCTCGAGGAGAGCGAAGAAGCGCAACAGCATATTCCAGTGATTAAAACGCGCCGCAGTTTGATCAAATTACGTGGTAAAAATCAGGCCGCCTACGTCAAGGCCGTGCAGACCCACGATATCAATTTCGGCATTGGCCCTGCGGGCACCGGCAAAACCTATCTCGCGGTAGCCTGCGCAGTACAGGCGCTGGAACGAGAAGAAATCCGCCGAATTTTGTTGGTACGTCCCGCGGTGGAGGCCGGCGAAAAACTCGGGTTTTTGCCGGGTGATTTGAGTCAGAAAATCGATCCTTATTTACGCCCGCTCTACGACGCACTCTATGAGATGCTCGGTTTTGACGTCGTCGGCAAACTGATCGAGCGCAACGTTATTGAAGTCGCCCCCTTGGCTTATATGCGCGGCCGGACCTTGAACAACTCATTCATCATTTTGGATGAAAGCCAAAATACCACCAAGGAACAGATGAAAATGTTCCTCACGCGTATTGGCTTTGGGTCTACCGCCGTGATCACCGGGGACGTCACCCAAATCGACTTACCGCGCGGCACGCAGTCCGGCCTAACCCATGTCAGCAAGATTCTGCAAGACGTCGAAGGCATTTCCTTTACCCACTTCGGATCTCGTGATGTGGTGCGCCACCCGCTAGTTCAACGCGTGGTAGAAGCATACGACCGCTACGAGAGCGAAGAGACGCTAGTAGTACGCAATAACGAGCGAGCGTCGAAATAATTCATGCAGCACGATATCGACATTCAACGCGCTAGCGAAGACACATCACCGGACGACGACAGCTTTAGGCGCTGGGCGTTGGCGGCGCTATCTCAACAAACCCGTGCCTGCGAGATGACCATTCGCGTCGTCGACGAAGATGAAATCCGACAACTCAATCGCGACTACCGCGGCAAAGATTACGCCACCAACGTACTGTCGTTCGAAAGCGATCTTCCCCCTGAATTAGACATCCCTCTACTGGGGGACATCATCATTTGTCCCGCGGTTGTGCAGCGCGAGGCCGCCGAACAGGGCAAAACCCTTGACGCCCACTGGGCGCACATGGTGATACATGGCACCTTGCATTTGCAGGGTTACGACCATATTGAAGACAGTGAAGCCGAGGCCATGGAAGCCTTAGAGATAGCCATCATGCAGCAGCTAGGCTATGCTGACCCCTATAACAACGGAGTAGAACACCCCCATGAGTGAAGATCGATCTAGCCACGATCCAAGTGATAAAACTTGGATCGAAAAAATTTCCGCCGCTTTTTCTGCTGAACCGAAAAGCAAGGCTGACCTCATCGAACTCCTCGACGTTTCGCACAGCAATGATTTGCTCGATAACGACGCACTCAACATTATTAAAGGCGCTCTCGAAGTGGCCGAACTGCAAGCGCGTGACGTTATGGTCCCGCGTCCACAGATGGTCATTCTCCGCGACGACTGCGAACGCCAAGAATACCTACAGGTGATTGTGGAGTCCGGCCACTCACGCTTTCCTGTCGTCGGCGAAAACATCGACGAAGTCCGCGGTATTTTGTTGGCGAAAGATATTCTTCCCACCCTCATTAGCGGCGCTGAGCACACCCAACTGGCTGATTTAGTTCGCCCCGCCGTGTGCGTTCCGGAAAGTAAGCGCCTGAATGTGTTATTGCGCGAGTTTCGCGAAAACCGCAACCACATGGCCATTGTCATCGATGAGTACGGCGGCGTCTCTGGCTTGATCACCATTGAAGACATTCTGGAAGAAATTGTTGGTGAAATCGAAGATGAAACCGATGAAGATAGCGATATTTTTATCCGTCGCGTGAACGACAATGACTTTGTCATCAAGGCGTTGACGCCTATCGACGATTTCAACGAGCACTTCAAAGCCAACCTCGATGATAGCGAGTACGAAACCATTGGCGGCTTGATCATGCAAAGCTTCGGCTACATGCCAAAACGCAACGAGGTGACTACCATCGACGGTTTTACCTTCCGCGTGGTGAATGCCGATAGCCGCCAACTACACCTTCTGCGAATGAGCCTCGAGGCATAAGACGCCATGTGGCTGCAACGCCATCGACACGCAATTGCCGCCTTATTTGGCGGCATTGCTATCACCCTATCACTTGCCCCGCTTCACTGGTGGCCACTGGCCTTTGTCGGCCCCGCACTGATTTTTTGGGCACTGGACACCACCCCATGCAACACGGCGTTTAAGGTAGGATGGCTAAGCGGTCTAGGCCTCTTTGGCAGCGGCTGTTCTTGGGTGTACGTAAGCATTCACTATCACAGCGATACACCCGCCATTCTCGCCGCACTCATGACTTTCATTTTTTGTGCAGGCCTCGCCTTATTACCCGCCGCCCTTGCCTGGGTTTATGCCAAGACGCCGCGAAACACCCTCTTCAGCCCAATAACTTTTACCGCACTGTGGGTGCTCTTTGACGCCCTACGCGGTGTCATTTTGACAGGATTCCCTTGGCTTTATGTGGGGTTTGCCCACACCGACAGCCCCTTAGGGGCGCTATTCCCCTTGCTCGGTGCCAGTGGCGTTACCGCTGTCAGCGTGCTGATTGGCAGCCTAATCAGCCATGCCGTCACCTCTCGTAAGCGGCTACAACCCCTTGGACTACTCGTCATTCTCAGCGCACTGCTTTTCTCTGCTGTCCACAGCCTTCCCACAGGGACATCTCGCCTGGGCCATACACCTTTGAAGGTAGGTATTGCCCAAGGGAATATCGATCAAGAAGAAAAGTGGAAACCCGAAAACGTGCGCAGTACGCTCAGCACTTACGCGTCTTTAACCGAATCCCTGTGGGGCAGCGATATTATTCTCTGGCCCGAATCGGCGATTACTGTCGACTACTGGCGTGCCGAGAGCTACTTAAATGCCATGCACGACATCGCGACGATTGAACATTCGACCCTGGTTACTGGCATTCCCTATATAGATCCAAAGGACTATAAGATTCACAACTCCATCACCGCCGTTGGCCTGGGTGAAGGAATTTATCACAAACAGAAACTCGTGCCCTTTGGTGAATATGTGCCTCTGGCGGACACACTTCGCGGCACCCTCGCCTTTTTTGATCTTCCCATGTCGAGCTTTGACCGCGGCCAGCCCAACCAACCCTTACTGCGCGCTGGTGACTACCTGCTTGCGCCATTCATCTGCTATGAAATTGCCTATAGCGACCTGGTACGCACACAGCTTAGAGACGCCAATT
>JBEAQQ010000116.1:0-4787 GCA_041163785.1 Pseudomonadota bacterium | reverse complement strand
AACGCGCCTGGGCCCCTTTGGTGCCGCCCTCATGACATCGATTATCTTCACGGTGCTGCATATCACCCCCGGCGTACAATCGGTCAGCTTGCTAAGTATTTTTAGTCTTGCGATGATCGCCGCTTGGTTGCGTCACCATTTTGTGTCGCTGTGGCCAGCCTTGGTACTACACGGCACCTTTAACGCCAGCCAATTGTTAGGACTACTTTGGCTGACCTCCTAAGTCACATATGCATAGCACAAAACAGCCTAACGGGCGCCAATAGAAAACTTGAGTGTTAAATTTAAAAGCTGTTACAGTCGCTGTGTTTTTAATTTTAGGTAAGGACACAGCATGAAACTCGAATCCATTGCACTGCATGAAGGTTACTCGTCGGAAGCGACCACCAAAGCCGCAGCGGTGCCCATTTATCAAACCACCTCATTTACATTTGACGATACGCAGCACGGGGCAGACTTATTTAACCTCGCCGTTCCCGGTAACATTTACACCCGTATTATGAACCCCACGACGGATGTGCTAGAAAAACGCGTAGCGGCTATGGAAGGCGGCATCGGTGCATTGGCATTGGCCTCGGGTATGGCCGCCATTACCTATGCGATCCAATGCTTAACCGAGGTGGGCGACAACATTGTCAGCACCAGTCAACTCTATGGCGGCACGTACAACTTGTTCGCGCATTCGCTACCTCGCCAGGGTATTGATGTCCGCATGGTGTCGCACGATGATTTTGAAGGGTTCGAGCGTGCGATCGACAGCAAAACTAAAGCTGTTTTCTGTGAATCGATCGGCAACCCTGCCGGCAACGTTGTCGATTTGGCGAAGCTGGCCGCTATCGCACACAAGCACGGTGTACCCTTAATTGTCGACAACACGGTTGCCACGCCTTACTTGTGTCGTCCCTTTGAACTGGGCGCGGACATCGTAGTGCACTCGTTAACCAAGTACATCGGCGGCCACGGCACCTCTATTGGCGGCATTATCGTTGACTCAGGCAAGTTTGACTGGGCGGCAGACAAAGAGCGCTTTGCGATTCTGAACGAGCCAGACCCTTCATACCACGGTGTGGTTTACACCGAGGCACTCGGCCCGGCGGCCTTTATCGGTCGTTGCCGCGTGGTGCCTCTTCGCAACACAGGTGCGGCCATTTCGCCGATGAATGCCTTCCAAATTTTACAGGGTTTAGAAACCCTTGGTTTGCGTATGGATCGCCACTGTGAAAACGCAGAGAAACTCGCCGCCTACCTACAAGACCACCCCAAGGTGGCCTGGGTAAACTACGCTGCCCTCCCCAACAGCCCTTACTACGCGACCTGTCAATCGACAACCTCGGGCAAGGCGTCTGGCATTCTCAGCTTCGGCGTGAAAGGCGGCATGGAAGCGTGCGCCACCTTCATTGACTCGCTACAGATGATCTTGCGCCTAGTGAACATCGGTGATGCGAAATCTCTGGCCTGCCACCCGGCTTCGACGACGCACCGCCAGCTCAACGAGCAAGAACTCGCAAAAGCGGGCGTATCAGCGGACTTGGTTCGCATCTCTGTAGGTATTGAACATATCGACGACATCATTGCCGATATCGAACAAGCCCTCGCGAAGATTTAGAACGCCCCACAAAAAAGGCCTGGCGAATGTCGATTCACCAGGCCTTTTTATGCCAACTGCATACGCTAAGCTCGCGGTTTTTTAGCGATAAAGTAACGAATAGTATTCACTAATACCGGCGCATCTACCGGCTTCATTAAATACTCATCCATGCCCGCCGCAATACACTGATCACGCTCAGTTTTCATGGCGTTCGCAGTTAAAGCGACAATGGGCAGCGACTCACCAGCTGGCAATTGACGGATCAGTCTCGTTGCGCTCAAACCATCCATGACTGGCATTTGCATATCCATCAAAATGACGTCGAATGTACGATGCGGGTTCGACACCAAATCAACCGCCATTTGGCCATTCGCCGCCACAGTAACATTGGCACCGAATTTTTCTAAAATAGCGCGCACCACCATTTGGTTAACAACATTGTCCTCTACCACCAACACCCTCAAACCCACTAAGGCGTGATCATCGATGTTATCGATGGGACGTATGACGCGATGCCAACCCTCGCGATGCGCGCATTTTGCCAGAGTGTCAAAAATATCCGATGGCGTGACGGGTTTCACCAAAATCTCGGAAATATCCTGTTCGCTTTCGTGCTCTGTTAGCAACTCTCGACCGTAGGCTGTTTCCCAAATAATAATGGGCGAGGCCTCCTTAGATAGCTCACGGATCTGTTTTGCCGCAGCCAGACCATCCAATCGCGGCATACGCCAATCCATAAACACCACGTCAAAGGGGTGTTCCGAGCCTAACTCAGCTCGCACAGCCTCCACCGCTGCCTGGCCATCAACTGCCGTCTGTACCCGGCAACCAAAACCCTCAATCATGGCGGAAATAGCGTTCCGCGCACCTTCGTTATCATCCACCACCAAGACACGAATGCGCGTAAAGTCAATTTCGCTACCACCTTGCTGATGGGTGGCCACCTCATTTGATACGCCAAAAGGAAGCATCACTGTGGCCGTGGTGCCTTTACCGAGCTCGCTGGCCAACTGAAAGGTCCCGCCCATCAGTTCAACCAGTGACTTCACAATACTCAATCCCAAACCACTGCCCCCAAAGTTGCGTGCAATGCTTGTATCTGCCTGAGTAAAGGGCTTCATCACGTCGCGCTGCGTCTGGGGTGACATTCCGGTACCGGTGTCTTGAACAATAAAAACTAATTTCCCCAACTCAGGGCTTTGCACCGACAGCGAGACATAACCTTCCGAGGTGAATTTCACCGCATTCGACAGTAAGTTGAGGATAATTTGAGCGGTTCTTAATTCATCTCCAACCAGTATGTCATGCTCAAGGGGGGCAATATCGATGTGCAACTCAATGTCTTTTTCACGGGTCAGGGCTCTGACCGAAGAGGCAAGCTGATCGAGCAGACTGTAGATATGGAAAGACTTAGATTCCAGAGTAAGCTCACCCGCCTCAATTTTAGAAATATCCAAAATATCATTAATAAGACTGAGCAGCGTTTTTGAAGAACGACGAATTTCCGCCACATGGGACTGGATTTGCGAAACAGAGTCTGATCGTTCAGCCAGGTAGATCAAACCGATGATGGCATTAAGTGGGGTGCGAATTTCGTGACTCATATTGGCAAGGAACTGACTTTTCGCATTGTTAGCCGCTTCCGCCGACACGCGCGCAAATTCCTCTGCCACCAAATGAGCCTGAGCCGCTTTCAACCCCTGGCGAACAGCCACTTGTCGCTTGTCATTGCTAATAGCTAGCGCCAAACTGGCCAATAACATCAAAACGTATACCAAGACAAACGACAGCCGCCCCTCTGCAGTATTGTAGAAATACGTGTTCTTTAAGGTCTCGAGTGAAATCGAACGCAGCAGATACCACTCTTCATGCGCGGCCTCTACATCGACACCTAATGAGTCAAAGACATACAGCCGATCAGTGTCCAATAACACGCCTTGCTTTTGGCTGGACAACGCCGTCCATAGCGCAGGCATCCTTGCTGTCAATGTCAAATCTGGCTTTTCAAACATAAAGCCAAACATATCTTGCGATGCATCGGCGTGCAGCCAGTAGCCCTGGCCATTCAGCATTTCAGTTGTTAGCCCGACCTCACGACTAGCCTTAGAAGTCAGATGATCAAGCAAATGTTGCGCGTGGTAGTTGATGATGAATACACCACGTTTCTCACCAGCCTGATCGAAAATAGGAGTAGCCACACGCAACATGGGGTTCCATGGCACCTCAATCGCACCGTGCTCCACATTCAAATCTAAAGGCGATAGATAGACCTGTCTTCGATCGAGCGCTATAGCCCTCTTAAAATAATAGCGCTCTGATTTGTTCTGTAAGTCACTAGCAAAAATGGCTTCGCTTTTACTGCCAAAACGATCGACGCGAATTTTTTCATCGCCGCTGCTATCGATAAAGCGCAACTGGGCGTATTGCGGGGAGTGCTTAGAAATAGCTGACAACATTTTAGACAATGTGGCTTTATTTTCTATGGACGGCTCTTCAATATAAGCCTCAAAACTTGGCAAGGTCGCGTAAAGTTGTACGTCTGCCAACAATACGCCCAAAGTTTCATCCATCTGTTCTCGCAACAAACTCAATGCACGGGCGTGGCGTTGTTGCCACGCTTCTGTCATGTAATTTTCAAAACTTTTGATAGCCGGAACGGCAAATAAAATGACAATCAATGTCATGACAGAGGCGATCAGCAAGAAATTTTTAATTACTGACCTATTGAGTTGATCAATCCATCGCATGGCTAAACCTGTGTTATCAGCCCGAATCCTTTAAGCCATGATTATCTCTCAACAGGCCACACAAAGCCATCCGAGAAATTCGTGACCGATAAGACCAAGATATCATGTAAAAAACCCTCTGTTTCATAACTTAAATGTAGCCGATATTGGTGGTTTTGATACGGTGCTATATGAAATATTTTAGGAATATTGTGGGTCGCGAACGCGCAGCGCTCGTGACAAATCGTGACGATTGCTGCGCAATGTCACCCACAAGGGAATCTACACCTGTGGGTCGCGAACGCGAAGCGCTCGTGACGAGAGACAAGAGATTTAATATAGAACGACACTAGTGGTGCTGAGCAGGATGCGAAGCCCGCGTAGCGCGAGCAAAGTGAAACCAGCAAAATGACATTTTGCGCCCGTTGAGCGAGCGACAGGTCGTGCTCAGACAGGAAGTCTGACACGTCCGT
>JBEAQQ010000115.1:0-5326 GCA_041163785.1 Pseudomonadota bacterium | reverse complement strand
GGCTCGCCAAGCGGCGGCAGAAGCGCGCATTATGGCTGACCCCAATGTACAAATGTTGATGCAACGCTTTGATGCGAGCATCATTCCAGACAGTATTGAGCCGATCCTAGATGAGGAAAATGCATGAAATTCGGTGATATCGGAAATTTAATGAAGCAAGCGCAAGCCATGCAAGAAAAAATGGCAGAGGCACAGGAAGTGCTTGCTAGTCGTGAAGTTGTTGGCGAGTCGGGGGCGGGTATGGTGAAAATTACCATGAGTGGCCGCCACGAAGTTCGTCTTACACAGATTGATGCCGCCTTACTTAGCGAAGATAAAGATATTGTCGAAGACCTCATTACAACTGCCATCAACGACGCTGTGCGAAAAGTTGAAGCAATAAGTCAGGCCACCATGAAAAACGTCACGGGTGGTTTGCCTTTGCCTGGTGGCTTTAAGTTCCCGTTTTAGGTTAGTCGATGTCATTTAGTCCATTAATCGAACAGTTAATTGATGCTTTGCGCTGCTTGCCGGGTGTGGGCCCAAAGTCCGCCCAGCGCATGGCGATGCATATTTTAGAACACGATCGAGGCCGTGGTGCTGCCTTGGCGGATGCGCTGGCGCAAGCGATAGAGAAAGTGGGGCAGTGTGATACCTGCCGCACGTTGACGGAACAACCACGTTGTGACATCTGTAGTAGCCCAAAAAGAGACGAGCGCCTGCTGTGCGTTGTGGAGCAGCCCTCAGATGTTATGGCGGTTGAGCAGTCGGGTACTTATCGCGGGCGTTACTTTGTACTGATGGGGCATTTATCGCCGATTGATGGTGTGGGACCCGAGCAGCTAGGAATTCCTGAATTAATGGCGCTGTTGGGCCAGGGCGGGATTGAAGAGCTTATTATTGCCACGAACCCAACCGTCGAGGGTGAGGCGACAGCTTATTTTATTGCTGAACAAGCCAAGCTTTACAGTGTCACGGTGAGTCGAATCGCCCACGGTGTTCCCTTGGGTGGCGATTTGGACTTGGTCGATATGGGGACCCTGGCGCACGCCTTTAAGGGTCGGACGCAGTTTTCATGACCCATTATCACTGGATAGATAGCAATGCGTCTTTGGCGACCGAGTGCCAGCGTTGGTCATCACTGAGCCATATAGGCCTAGACACCGAGTTTATTCGCGAGCGCACGTTTTACCCCATCGCTGCCCTTATTCAGATTAATGACGGTGACAACAACTACCTTATTGATCCGACTACGATCGAGGATTTAAGCCCACTTAAGTCGCTTTTGCAGTCGAGCGAATGTATCAAGGTGGTTCATTCGTGTTCCGAGGATCTCGAGGTGTTCGCCAAGTTACTGGACTGCCATGTTGAACCCCTAGCGGATACGCAAGTGGCGGCCGCTTTGCTGGGTCTTGGTCCCGCTCTTGGGTACGCAAATTTGTGCCAATTGCAATTGGGTATCGAGGTCGATAAAGGTGAAACACGATCTAACTGGTTACAGCGACCGTTAACAGAATCTCAGTGCCACTACGCTGCGCTTGACGTCGAACACCTGCTGCCACTCTACGACAGATTGATGGATCAGCTTGAGGCTGCCGATAAGGCCGATATGTTCGATGAAGAATGCGAGCGCATTGAGTTTCAGTCAATGCAGCCGTTTAACTATGAAGAAGCTTACTCGCGTATTAAAGCTGCATGGAAAATGCCGAGTCACGAGCTCAATCGCCTTCGTGCTTTGGCAGCATGGCGAGAACGCGAAGCAAGGGCCCGCGATATGCCCAGAAATCATGTCATTCGTGATAGCGGCCTTATCGCCATCGTGCAGCGAAATGCTGAGTGTGTTGACGATTTTAAGGGGTTGGTGGACGTCTCACCGGCGTTTGTGCGCAAGTATGCCAATGAGTGCATCGCCTTACTGGCGCACGCTAACAACACGCCAAGAGCCCAATGGCCAGGCAAGATGGATAAACCTTTGAGTAAAGGGCAGGCAAAAATAATGAGTCAGCTGAAGGCACAGTTGGTGCGTTTTGCTGAGGCGCGTCAAATATGCCCCGAAGTGTTGGCGAGTAAGCGCGACGTTGAGCCTGTGATTCGCGGCTATGCAGGCAATAGCCAAGTCAATTTGGATTATCTGCGTTCGAGTTGGCGGATTAGGGCCTATGCGGCCGCGTGTCAATCTCTGCAGATTTCTTGTACTTCTCGTTTGGGAGGCGTGAGTGAATAAACGTATATGTAAGGTGTATCGCAGCAGTAAAAAAGACGAGCTGTATCTTTACGTGGACTCGAGGGAAGAGTTGTCGCGGGTGCCTGATGCACTGTTAGCGCAGCTAGGCCAGCTGAGTTTGGTGATGACGATGTTGGTTAGTACGGAGAAAAAGCTCGCCCGAGCTGAGCCAATAAAAGTGCTCGAAGAGATTGAAGAAAAGGGGTTTTATTTGCAGATGCCGCCCGCGCCTGAAGATTACATGGTGCTTAACAAACGCTCATGAAAGACGATTTTTGGCGCCATACTCCCTTGCGAGAGATGTCACTTGAGCAGTGGGAATCACTGTGTGATGGCTGTGGCAAATGTTGCCTGCATAAGCTTGAAGACGAGGAGGACGGCTGTGTCTACTATACCAAGGTGGCCTGTCGTCAACTCGATTGCGCGACCGCAAAGTGCCGTGATTACGCCAATAGAAAAGCCTTAGTGCCTGGCTGCACCACCTTGGATGTAAACAATCTAGATGCCTTTTTTTGGATGCCATCCACCTGTGCTTACCGGCGTTTGGCAGAGGGCCAGCCACTTCCTAAGTGGCATCCGCTGAGAACCGGTGATCCGAATTCAACGCGCAAGCAGCATCGCTCGGTGGCAGGTCTGTGTTTGTCTGAAGCGGATGTTGCCGAAGAAGACTACGAGTTACATATTGTAAATTGGGTGCAGTAATGACGATGTTAAACGATCAAGCCCATATGGCAACTTGGCTGATTTACTTGATTGGCGTAGGCCTGGGTGTGTTGGTGCTGAACCATTTTCTACAGGTAGTGCGCCGACCATTCGTCAGGGTATTGTGCCGATCCGTGTTTATAGGGTTGTTGGTTGCCCCGGTGGCAACGGATCCAGATAGGTTTTATTTTGCCCCGGCAATCATGCAGGCCGCATTGAGTGCTATGGCAGGAAAATATGAACCCATGGAACAAGCGCTCGTTAGTATGGCAGGCGTGACACTGTTGGCGTTGTTTGTGGGTATCGCCTACTATTTACAGGTGTTTTTGAAGAAAAAACGCGCGCAATAGCGCTCTAAAGCTGAAGGAATAGAACATGAAAAGCCTGCGTTATGTATTGTTGGTGTTGGCCGCGGTCGCTGCTATTGGCGGCAATGCAGAGGAGACGGCACCCGCGGATGTAAGGGTGCTCATTGACGTCTCTGGCAGTATGGAGCGCAACGACCCCAACAATCTTCGCCAATCAGCCTTGCAATTATTGGTCAACCTCATTCCTGCAGATTCGCAGGGTGGCTTATGGACGTTTGGTCAGTGGGTCAACATGGTTATCAAACCGACACCCGTCGACCAAGCGTGGCGTGATAGGGCGATTGCAGCGTCCAAGCAGATTGCCTCACACGGCCTGTACACCAATATCGGCGGCGCCTTAGATAACGCGTCCTATGACTTTGGCTACAGCTATTTTGATGCGAGTAAGCGACCAACTAGCGTGATATTGCTCACCGATGGCAAGGTAGATATCGATAAGAATCCCGCGGTTGACGCCGGCGAGCGAGAGCGTATTTTGGATGAGGTGCTGCAGAAGTACGTAACGGCGGGTGTAAAAATTCACACCGTGGCCTTGTCGGATGATGCCGACAAGGCGTTGTTACAGACCCTTTCCGAGCGCACTAATGGCCAGTTTTCGGTGGCCAATTCTGCCGATGAGTTAAGCCGTATTTTCCTGCGTACACTGGATACCATAGCCCCCGTGACTGAGGTGGCTATCACCAATAACCAGTTTGTTATTGACGCATCGATCAATGAATTTACCGCGTTGGTTTTCCGCGCGCCCGATGCTCAAGCCACATCGTTGGTAAGTCCCCACGGGATAGCCATCAGCGCTGCTGAATTGCCGGATAATGTCCGTTGGTACGAGGGTGGCGACTACGATCTGATTACCGTCAACCACCCCATGCAAGGTGCTTGGCAAATAAACGCTGCTGAAGACGATGCCAATCGTGTCTCGATCGTCAGTAATTTAGAAATGCGGGTGGATGGTTTGCCGGGTAACCTGCTGCAATATAAGGTGGTTGAATTTGCAGTGGATGTTGTTCAGCAGGGCGAGATTGTTACCGATAAGGACTTTTTAAGCCTGCTGCAGGTTAGCGGTGTGGCGATCGATAGCGCTTCAGGCGAGCGGCAATATTTGTCGCCTACGCGTCAAGATGGTGGCCATTATGTGTTTGCTTTCGCGCCTGCTTTTCCGGGCAGCATTGAGCTGCAACTCGATGTTTCAGCGCAGACATTCGACCGCCGTCAAGCCGCCGGTGTCGAGGTGTCTCCGTTAGTTTCTGTGGAGAGTCAGTTTGACGAAAAGAGTGCCGAGCTACTTGTCACCATTGTACCGGTGTCGGCTGAGCTTGATCTATCGTCCATTGGTATCGATGTTGCCGTGTCGCCTAACTTGGAAGCCTCTGGCGATCTTGATTTGGTTGATGGCGTCATGACCTGGCGCGGGGTGTTGGCAAAAGCGGCGGATTACCAAATTGATGCCCGTGTTTCTGGTAACTTTGTCGATGGTCAGGCGTTTTCGGCCGCCTTGCCCAGCATTCAGCAAACCAGTCCTGGGCTGCCCGTGGCGGTTGTGACGCCTGTTGTTAAGGCGCCCAAGAAAGAGGATGGCTTATTGGGGCTTTCTAAAAAGCACACCATTTATGCGGCGGTGGCTTTGGCGAATTTACTGTTGCTGGCACTAGCGATATGGGTGTATAGAAAGTTCATTAGCAAAAAGGATGACGCAGCGCCTGATGTTTCGTCGAGCCAAGATGATGTGGCCGATGCTGCTGTGGGGGCGGCAGTTGTACAGGCGCCGGCAGAGGAAGAAGAGCTTGTAGAGGACGTTGTCAGTCTTGATGATATTCAGGCGGTGGATATCCAAGAAGAGAATCCGCTGGTTGAAGAACGCGATGCCATCGATGAACTGTTGGATGACGACGAACTGTATGAGCCGTTAGAGGGCGAGCGGGTCGATGAATTGCTGTCTGAGGCCCACGCCGACCTAGAGGATGAAGCAGCAGCTGATGCTGATGATGACATCGAAGTAGATGTCGAAGATCAAGACGTTGTTGAGGACGCGGATGAAGATGCGTCTGAAGTCGTT
>JBEAQQ010000114.1:0-2922 GCA_041163785.1 Pseudomonadota bacterium | reverse complement strand
CGGCAGCGGGCCTTTGCGAGTGTGTTGGCAACGCGTGTTGCGGGCCGCATGCAGCGCTTGGTTTGGCGTGATCGACACGTGTTGTTTGATGTGGCCCACAACCCAGCCTCGGTCGGCTTGCTCGCTGCATCATTGGCATCAAGTGGCGCAATGTACGATGCCGTGTTTGTGTGCATGGCGGACAAGGATATCGACCACATGTTGCCAGCGTTGGTGCCCTATGTCGCGCACTGGTGGCTCCCCCGATTGATGATACCTCGTGCGGCGACCCCCGAGTCTATTGCAGAGCGGCTTGGGGGTGAGCAGGTGTCGTGTTTTGCGACCGTCGCCGAAATGCTAGCGGCCTTACCGGCAAGTGATCGCCCCTTGCTCGTGGCGGGTTCATTTTATACTGTGTCGGAGGTGATGGCCGCGATGGGCGTTGATACCACCGATTTTTTACAGGAGACGTAATATGAAGCAAACGCTTCGACAGCGCTTAGTGGGCGCTATTGTGTTGTTGGCACTGGGGGCTATTCTGTGGCCAGTAGTGTTTGATGAGGGCCCCAACCGCACCATCGCTAAAGACAGTATTATTCCTCCAGCGCCGAGTATTGAGCCGGTCATTATTGAGCCCTTGGTGAACCCTGCCGCGAGTAATGAGGCGACGTTTGGGCCGCTGGCGGAAGACGGACAGCCTGTCGCTGAAGAGATCGACCAAGAGGTAGCTAAGCAGGTGTTAGAGCAGCCTAAGGCGTCACCCGCGGTGATCGACGAGCAGGGATTGGCTGAGGCCTGGTCTGTACAGGTGGGGGCGTTTTCTAGTCAGGCGAACGCCCAGGCCTTGGTGAAGAAGCTGATGGCGGGTGGTTTTAAGGCCTACAGTCGCGAGACCGACGGTTTGTCGCGGGTATTGGTTGGTCCCAAGCTCACTAAAAAAGGGGCAGTAGAGGATCTTCAAGCGATTGAAAGTGCTTTTGAGTTGCGCGGCCGTTTGGTGCGTTACTCGCCATAGTGTCGAATTGTCGTAGAGTAAAGTGCGGGGCTTTGTTAGAATTGCCGCGTTTTCAAAGTAGAGCTTTTTATGAATCATGCTGACTGGATAATTGTTGCCATCGTCGCTATTTCGGGTGTGGTAAGTTTGTGGCGAGGATTTGTGCGCGAGGCGCTGTCCCTGGTCATATGGGTGGCGGCTATCAGTATTTCGCTATTTTTTAGTGATGTGTTGTCAGCCCATCTCAGCGTCTGGATCGATGCGCCATCGGTGAGAAAAATGGCGGCCTTTGCAGGGCTATTTGTTGCCACCCTTATCGTGGGTGGTATTGTCAGCCATATCGTCGCGGCCTTGGTTAAAATGACTGGGCTCACAGGCACTGACCGCGTGCTCGGCATGGTGTTTGGTGTGGCTCGCGGTCTGTTGTTAGTGTTGGCACTCCTCATCTTGGTGCCAGAAGTTGTGCCGATTGACCAAGATGCTTGGTGGACGGAATCTATGCTCATTCCTCACTTCCTGATGATGAAGGGATGGGCGCTGGCCATGGTCAGCGATATTAAACAATTAATTTTTGGCTAGAGCGCTCTTTAAGAGCATATACGGGAAAAAACTATGTGTGGCATCGTAGGTATTTTTGGGCAGCGTAACGTCAATCAAGACCTTTACAACGCATTGACGGTATTGCAGCACCGCGGCCAAGATGCCGCAGGCATCATGACCTACGAGAACGGCAAGTTTAACCAGCGCAAGGGTGAAGGCTTGGTCCGCGATGTCTTTCAGATGCGCCATATGCAGCGTTTGCAGGGGTTGGTTGGCATTGGTCACGTACGTTATCCCACCGCGGGTAGTTCGGGTCCTGCTATGGCGCAGCCTTTCTATGTCAACTCACCCTATGGTATCAGCTTGGCGCACAACGGTAACTTGACCAACTCAGCGGAATTGACCCGCAGCTTGTTCGAAACGGATTTGCGTCATCTCAATACCGATTCTGATTCGGAAGTCTTATTGAACGTTTTTGCCCACGGCTTACAAAATTTGGGCAAGCTCAAGCCGAGTGCCGATGATATTTTTAGTGCGGTGGCTGATGTGCATCGTCGCTGTCGTGGTGGTTACGCGGCGGTGGCATTGATCGCCGGTTACGGCTTGTTGGGTATGCGTGATCCGCACGGCATACGCCCCTTGGTCTTTGGCTCACGCGATACCGATGAGGGTGTTGAATACATGATCGCCTCTGAGAGTGTGGCCCTAGATGTCATGGGCTTTAAGCTCATTCGTGACGTGATGCCTGGTGAGGCGGTGTATATCGATGCGGCAGGCCAATTACACACGCGACAGTGCGCCGACAATCCCGTTTTGTCCCCTTGTATCTTCGAGCACGTTTATTTCGCTCGTCCCGACTCGATCATGGATGGCATCTCTGTTCACAAGGCGCGGATGCGTCAAGGGGAGCAGCTGGCCGAGAAAATTAAGCGCATTCGCCCCGATCACGATATCGATGTCGTGGTACCCATTCCAGATTCTAGCCGCACCGCTGGCCAGGCGTTGGCGCAGGCCTTGGGGGTGAAATTCCGCGAAGGCTTGGTAAAAAACCGCTACATTGGCCGCACCTTCATTATGCCTGGTCAGGCAACCCGCAAAAAATCGGTGCGTCAAAAGTTGAATGCCATTGAGTTGGAGTTCAAAGGTAAAAACGTGATGCTAGTCGATGACTCGATTGTGCGTGGTACCACCAGTAAGCAGATCATTGATATGGTGCGCGAAGTGGGCGCCAAAAAAGTCTACTTTGCTTCGGCGTCACCGGCGGTTCGCCATCCCAATGTCTACGGTATCGATATGCCGTCGGCAAAAGAACTGGTCGCTCATGACAAGACAGAGCAGGAAGTGGCTGATGCTATCGGTGCCGATTGGCTGGTGTACCAGGATCTCGATGCATTGGTGCAAAGTTCCGC
>JBEAQQ010000113.1:0-5251 GCA_041163785.1 Pseudomonadota bacterium | reverse complement strand
GAAGCGGTCACATCGTGAAAGCGCGCCATGGCAAGTAGACACTGTACCAGTGGATCTACTTCGTTTGGCTTCATCCTGATGTATCTTCCTATGATCTATTTATTTTTGGCTGTCGATCCAGTCGTTAACAATGCGTTCCAACACGGGAAGAGGTACGGCACCGCCGCCTAATACCGCATCGTGGAAGCCGCGAATGTCAAACTTATCACCCAACGCATCCTTCGCCTTGGTACGTAATTCCATGATCTTAAGCATACCCATTTTATAGGCAGTCGCTTGACCTGGCCACACCAAATAACGGCGTACTTCTGAAATCACCTGGCCTTCCGCAATGGGTGAATTGTCATAGAAGAATTGACGCGCTTCCATCTCGGTCCAGCCCTTAGAGTGTAGTCCAGTATCCACTACCAAGCGAATTGCACGCCACATTTCGGTTATAAGACGACCAAAATCAGTGTACGGATTGCCATAAGCACCCATCTCTTTTGACAGTAACTCAGAATACAATGCCCAGCCTTCCACGTAGGCAGTGAAGCCAGTTTGTGTCCGGAATTGCGGCACGCTTTCTAATTCTTGAGCAATCGAAATTTGCATGTGATGGCCCGGCAGGCCTTCGTGGTAGGCGATCGCCTCCATCTCGTTTTTAGGCATGGAGTTCATGTCTGACAAGTGCGCATAGTAAACACCGGGGCGAGAACCGTCGGGGGTACCAGGGTAGTAGTGCTGTGCTGCACCGTCCTGCTCGCGGAAGGCCTCAACACGTTTCACCACCAAATCAGCTTTAGGCAAAATACCGAAGTATTTAGGCAATTCACGCTTCATGAAGTCGAAAAATTTGGTGGAGTCGTCAATGTAACCCTGGCGACCTTCATCGTTATTGGGGTAGAAAAACTGCTCGTCGGTACGAATGAATTCGAAGAAAGCTTGTAAATCGCCTTCGAAGCCAACGCTATCCTTAATGGTTTCCATTTCACCACGGATGCGCGCCACTTCCGACAAACCGATGTTGTGGACTTCTTCTGCACTGATATCTACCGTGGTATTGCGGCGCAGTCTGTAGGCATAGAATTCGTCGCCATGGGGCAAGGCACTGGCACCTCGCGCCTCGGCATCGGTGTTTGGCAAATCGCTTTCCATCCAGGCAATCAAACCAGTGTACGCGGGCTGGAAACTTTCCAATAAGGCCGCTTCAGCCGCTGATTGCAGCTCACCCGCTTGCTCGGTGGTAATGTCGCCTTTCTCTAACAACGCGTCGATCTTGCCTTTGGCGTCCGACCATAGTGGTGCATCGACTTCACCGACCTCAAACGGTGCGCCGGCGAGCAATTTTTTCGATTGATCTATCACCCCTTCGTAGGCAAAACGCGGAGGACGAATGCCTTCTTTAGCGGCCACTTGAGCACGTTCTAACAATTGCCCCAAGGCATGAGAGATACCGCCAATGCGTGTAATGTAAGCCTGCATGTCTTCCACGCTGTCTACACGGTGGAAGTTGATCAAAAAGTTCGGCAAGAAGGCGTGAGCACCCTGCATTTGGGTGAACACATAGCCGTGGTGACTGAAGGGTTTAGAGGCCTTTTCCAATTCGTACTGATACATCCAAATGTCATAAGACACCTTGGTATCCGCATCGAGCTTGTCGTAGTCAAACTTCGCTTTCAGCTCATCGACGGTTGACTGCATCCACGCCAAATGCTTTTCTTCGGCGGCTTCGCTCATGTCGTCAACTTGGTCGTACTGCTCTTTTCTGCCCAGGCTAGTCAGCGTCATGGGCGACATTTGCAATTCTTCTTCATAGCGCGCGTCGAACCAAGCGTTCAATCGCTCTGACTCAGATTGCGCCTGAGCTTGCTGCTGACCGGTATTTTCTTGGCTGCAAGCTATTAATATAAAAGGAATAAAAAGTAGGGATAGTAGCTTTTTCATTTGAGGGCCTCTCCGTAAACCGCTGAAAATTTATTGTGTGCACACGCAATAGTCTATGCAATTTTGTCAGTGTCCATGGCATCATAAAACCTAGCTTACGACAAGCACATCACCTATTGTTTATAAAAATAATTTTTAATAGGAGGCCGCCATGCACCTAGATAATGTCACCCCACTTGAATGTATGTATCACTGGGAACAACACACCCCCAACGATATTTACCTGCGCCAAGCTAACAAACTCGAGTGGCAAGAGTTCACATGGGCAGAAGTGGCGGACCGGGTGCGTCGTACAGCCAGCTTTATTTTGGGATTAGACCTACCTCGCGGCAGCCGTATTGCACTGTGGTCAGCCAACTCGATGGATTGGGTCATTGTCGATCTAGCCATTATGCTGAGCGGCCATGTCAGCGTGCCACTCTACCCTGGCCAAGACATCAAGTCGGCCAACTATATTCTCGACCACGCCGAATGCTCGCTGATGTTCCTTGGAGTTGTCGACCAACACGCCGCCATTGCCAACGGCGACATTACCCGCGAGATGCCGACGGTGGCCATGCTGGGCTGCCAAGTGGAATGTACCGATAAGCTCAGCAATATCATCGCAACGTTTGAGCCCTACCAGCCATCACCGGTGCCCGACGACAACGACATGATGACCATCTTGTATACCTCGGGCACCACAGGTAACCCAAAAGGCGTGGTGCATGTGCACGGCACGCCGGGCAAAGTGGTGCCGCGTATGATCGACGCATGGAAGCTTGGGCTAGATGGTGATCGCGAACGCTATTTCTCATTCTTACCCATGTCTCATGCCGCCGAACGCATCGTGGTGGAAATGGGCAGTTTTTACCTCAGCCCTACGGTGTCATTCTCTGAGGGATTAGAAACCTTCGGTGACGAATTGCGCAGCGTGCAGCCTACTCTTTTCTTTGCCGTGCCACGCCTATGGGCCAAGTTTAAAGCCGGTGTCGATGCCAAGGTTCCCGCCGATGTTCAGGCCCACATGAACGACGAACAACGCGCCCAAGTGCGTGCCATGCTAGGTTTAGCAAAAGCCAAGTTCGTCATCACAGGCTCAGCGCCTACACCCGTCGATATTCAAGAGTGGTTTATCAGTATGGGTATTAACCTACGCGACGGCTACGGCATGACCGAGAACTTCATCGACGGCTGTATTTTCAATGGCGACGAACCGATTCCGGGCTGCGTCGGCAAAACCTTTAAGGGCAGTGAGGTCAGAATTTCAGAGGACGGTGAAATCTGTTTCCGCGGTGCAGGCCTCATGCAAGGCTATTATAAGAACCCAGAAAAAACCGCCGAAGTACTTATTGACGGCTGGTACCACACCGGCGACTCAGGTCGCATCGATGAAAACGGTAACCTTTGGGTAACTGGCCGCTTGGGTGAGGTATTCAAAACCACCAAAGGGAAATTTGTCCAACCACCAGAGTTAGAGAACAGGTTTGGCGGCGTCAGCTTACTGGCACAGTTGCTCATTTTTGGCCACGGCAAAGACCAACCCTTACTGCTCACCAACCTTTCTGAGGTGGCCCATGCCTCGGGCAAAGACCAAGCAGCGATTTCCGCCGAGCTCGAAGCGGCGCTAGAACAAATCAATAGCCAGCTGCCACCCTATGAAAAAATCCCGCAGATTTTTATTACTAAGGAAGATTGGCGCATTGATAACGGCCTATTAACGCCGACGATGAAGCTGAAACGTCGCCAGATCGAAGAGCATTATAGCGACTTAATTAATGGCAACTTAGGTGGCGCCACCATCGTTTGGGAATAAACCCTTCCTGTGGGGCGCATTGCTTAGCCATCGTGGCATGGATCCTGGCGCTTGCGCGTTAGGATCCCACAAATCCTATCGAACGGATGTTGTAAGCGCCAACAGCACTTCGCCGGCACTGGTACTAAGCACCGCCTCCAACTCATCACCCGACGCTAAAGGCCCCACACCCGCGGGCGTACCTGTCAACACCACATCACCCCCCTGAAGCGTAAAGTAGCGGCCAATTTCTTCCAATAGCGCCGGCACCGGGGTCAACATTTGTGAACTATTGCCAAGCTGCTGCACATTGCCATTGCGACGTAGTTCAAGTTGCAAATTATCTAATTGGCCAAGTAAATCGTCATCCAACGCAACAAACTCTGACATCGGACAAGCACCATCGAACGCCTTGGCCTTTTCCCATGGGTGACCCTTGGCTTTAAGCTGGTCTTGTAGATCGCGCAAGGTGAGATCCAACGCCAGCCCAATACCCGCAATGCCGTCGTTCCCCATCAACAAGGAAATCTCTAACTCGTGGTGGCAGCTACCCATACCTTCGGGCACAACGATGGGCGCCTCAAAGGGCACAACACTGTTGGCTGTCTTCATAAACAACAGAGGCGTTGCAGGAATGGGGTTGTTTAGCTCTTTGGCGTGCTCGGCATAATTGCGGCCAATACACACGACTTTACTAGGCACAGGAACAGGAAGACGGCGTCTCATCATATTTACTCTCAAACAGTCACTATTCAGCAGTTTAATGACGCAAGTATGCCACGCTGTGTTAGAATATGCGCCTTTAAAATTCCGACGAGAGTTTAGCATGGCGCTTACAACTTCACTCCACAAAGACAAGATTAAAATCCTTCTTCTAGAGGGTGTTCACGCCTCGGCCATTGAGACACTCAACTCAGCTGGCTACCACAACATCGAATACCACAAGCAGGCGCTAAGCGGCGAAGAACTGGAGACGGCCATCGCAGATGCACACTTTGTTGGCATTCGCTCTCGCACCCAATTAACCGCTGACGTTTTCGCCAAGGCGCGAAAATTAATTGGCGTAGGCTGCTTCTGTATCGGCACTAACCAAGTCGACCTACAAGCCGCCACCGAACACGGTGTCGTTGTTTTCAACGCGCCCTATTCGAACACACGCTCTGTGGCTGAGCTCGTTATCGCAGAGGCGATTTTGTTGCTTCGCGGCATCGCCGAGAAGAACGCCGCCGCGCACCGTGGTGAATGGCAAAAAACCGCGACTGGCTCTTTTGAAATTCGCGGCAAAACCCTGGGCATTATTGGCTACGGCAACATCGGCATGCAGCTGAGTGTGATGGCGGAATCCCTCGGCATGCGCGTATGCTTCTTCGACGTAGAAAACAAACTGCCACTGGGTAACGCCACCCAAATTCGCAGTCTTCCACAGCTGTTGAAACAATCGGATATCGTTAGCCTTCACGTCCCCGAACTGGCCTCAACCAAAGACATGATTGGCGCGCGCGAATTCGAACAAATGAAAGACAACGCCATTTTAATCAACGCCTCGCGCGG
>JBEAQQ010000112.1:0-2834 GCA_041163785.1 Pseudomonadota bacterium | reverse complement strand
GCTGGTTGGTCAACTTTTTTGACTATGACGCCATCGCAAAACAAGTGTGCGAGGTATTAGCGCAAGACCACAGCGATATTCGCGAGGCGGCAAGAAAAACTGCCGTCGACAATTACGATCTAGAAACGGTATGCCTACCCGCGCAAGTGACACTGATAGAAGACTTAGTAGCTCAGCCGTCAGTGGCAACAGGGGCCAAGAAAAAGCCCGCTACCCGCGCGCGTAAAGGCTCAAGCCGTGGTAAGAAATAAGCGTTAAGCATCCGCATAGCGATCAGCCCCCGCTAGCCAGCGTTCGACGAGTGCTTGCGCAGCGGCGGGCTGATGACTCATAACCTCTTCCGCGAGGCGTCGCGCCTCATCAAATAAGTGCCCATCGCGGGTAAGGTCGGCCACACGAAATTGTGCAACCCCCGTCTGCCGTGTGCCCATGACTTCCCCTGGGCCGCGCAGCTTTAAATCTTCTTCCGCAATCACAAAACCATTGGTGGTTTCGCGCATTATCTTTAAGCGGTGTTTGCCATTCATCGACAAAGGGTCTTGGTACATCAACACGCAGTGACTGGCCTCGCTTCCGCGCCCTACGCGGCCACGCAATTGGTGAAGCTGGGCGAGGCCCAGGCGCTCGGAATTTTCGATTATCATCAGATAGGCGTTGGGGACGTTGACCCCCACTTCGATCACGGTGGTGGCGACCAACAAGTCGATTTCACCGCGTTTGAAGGCGTCCATCACGATGGATTTTTCATCGGGCTTCATACGCCCGTGCACTAAACCAATGCGCAATTGGGGCAATTGGTTTTGCAGGTCGCTGGCGCAATCTTCAGCGGCTTGGCACTGCAAGGCTTCCGACTCTTCGATCAGCGTGCACACCCAATAGGCTTGCTTACCGGCTGAACAGGCACTAGCTACCCGTTCGACCACTTGGTCGCGGCGACGGTTGTCGATCAGCACGGTATTAATCGGTTTTCGACCCGCGGGCAATTCGTCGATGATGGAGACATCGAGATCGGCGTACGCGCTCATCGCCAAGGTACGAGGAATGGGGGTGGCGGTCATGATTAATTGGTGTGGCTGAATATCGCGACCCTTCTCTCGCAGCGCAAGGCGTTGGTGGACGCCAAAACGGTGTTGTTCGTCGATGATCACCAAGCCCAGTTGGGCGAACTCAACCCCCTCTTGAAACAGGGCGTGGGTGCCGATAAGCAATTGCACCTGATGGTTGGCGAGTCCGGCTAACACCTCGCGGCGGTGTTTGACGCGGCTACTGCCGGTGAGCCAACCGATGTGAATGCCAAGAGGTTCTAGCCATTCACTAAAGGCCTCTAGATGCTGTTCAGCAAGAATTTCGGTGGGCGCCATAATCGCCACTTGGTAGCCGTTGGCGATGGCATACAGCGCACTGAGAGCCGCCACAATGGTTTTACCTGACCCAACATCGCCTTGTATGAGGCGGTGCATGGGTTGGTGACGAGACAGATCGGCGGCGATATCCACCATCACACGCTGTTGCGCGCCGGTAAGCGCAAAAGGCAGGTTAGCGATAAGCTGGTCCGCCAGGCCGTGGTGGTCACCCATCGGCGCACCGGGTTGTTGTTTATATTGGTGCTTGCGCTGCAACATCGATACTTGGTGGGCGGTTAACTCTTCCAGGGCCAAGCGTTGTTGGGCGGGGTGTACGCCATCCCGCAGGGCTTGTACGTCGGCGTCAAACGGCGCTTCATGGAGGTAGCGCACCGCCGCGTTAAGGCTAATGTTAGGCACCATACGGCTCGCGGGCAGCAGATCGGTAACATTAGTTTTGTCGAGTAATGACAAGGCCTGTAGGCAAAGTTTGCGCCAACTAACTTGGTGTAATCCCTCGGTCGTGGGGTACACCGGCGTCAGGGTGGGTTTCAGTGGCAGTAGCGGCCGCTCGCTATGGCCGATCTCGCATTCGGGGTGCACCATCTCATAACCCTGCGGGCCGCGGCGAATTTCCCCAAAGGCCCGCAAGCGTGTTGCCTGTTCGTACATGGTTTTTTGCGACGCGCTGAAATGGAAAAACCGCAGGTTGATTACCCCCGTATCGTCTTGCAGCCTGACCATCAAACTGCGGCGCTTGCCGAAGCTGATGTCGCAGCGCGTCACCTCGCCCTCAATGACAATTTCTTGGCCCAACATGCTGGCGCCAATCGGCGTGACCCTGGAACGGTCTTGGTAGCGCAGTGGGAAATGAAAAATCAGGTCTTGGGCGTTGTTGATATTGAGTTTGGCGAGTTTATCGCGCAAGGCTGGGCCAACACCTTTAAGTTGATCGGTGCTGGTGTTGGCCAGGGGGTTGGGGTGCATGCGAATCGATTAGCGCGAAAGGCGCTTAGAGCACCATAATGGCTTCGATTTCAATGTCGGTGCCCTTAGGGAGCGATGCCACGCCCACACAGGCACGCGCGGGATAGGGCTCTTTAAAGTAGGTCTTCATGACCTCGTTTACGTCGGCAAAGTTGCCCAAGTCAGTGAGAGAAATATTGACCTTAACAACATCGTCTAGCGAACCACCGGCGGCTTCGGCGACCGCGCTCAGGTTGTCGAATACACGCCGCGCACGGGCGCTAATGTCGTCACCCACCAGTTCCATGGTCGCGGGGTCTAGTGGAATCTGGCCCGACAGGTAGACGGTATTATCGACTTTGATGGCCTGCGAATAGGGGCCAATGGCCTGAGGCGCATTCGAGGTATGGATGGCCGCTTTGTTACTCATGAGAACTCCTTAATAGTGTTTAACGCGGGTGACTTTGAGTACCGCGTCGATTTTACGCAGGGTTTTAACCACGCGTGCAAGATGGATACGGCTTT
>JBEAQQ010000111.1:0-3209 GCA_041163785.1 Pseudomonadota bacterium | reverse complement strand
CCAGCTTTGTCACGGTAACTGGCGGCATGCTTGCCACCAATAACAAAGCGGCAAGTGTCACTCTGGGAGACCTTCCTACACCCTCACTCGCCCCCATTGCCGACAAACCATGGAACATACTCGTCACCGGTATTGGCGGCACCGGGGTACTCACTATTTCCGCACTGGTATCAATGGCAGCGCACATTGAAGGTAAAGGCTGCGCCACCATGAATCAGACCGGCCTTGCACAAAAGTTTGGGGCAGTAGTGAGCCATGTGCGTATTGGCGCAACCCAGGATGCGATCAACTCCGTGCGCATTCCCGCTGGGGATGCTGACTTATTGCTCGGCTGTGACTTAGTGGTCGCCGCGAGCGACGAAGCCATTGCCAAGGTGAATATTGAACGAAGCCACGCCATTGTTAACGACTTTGAAGCCATGACCGCGGAGTTTATCACCGACCCTGACCTGGCGTTCCCCGCGGAAGGTATGAAGGCCACCCTGCGCGAAGAAGTGGGCGCCGACAAAGTCACCTTTATCAATGCCACCGATCTGGCGACACACCTGTTTGGTGACAGTATCGCCAGCAACGTTTTCTTGCTGGGTTACGCCTATCAACAGGGCTTGATCCCAGTCGGCCACGACGCCATTCTGGAGGCCATCGAACTCAACAAGGTCCAGGTAGAACTAAATAAACGCGCCTTCGCCTGGGGGCGACACGCCGCGGTCGATATCGCCAATGTTATCAACGTGGCGGATATCCATAGCAAGCCGAGTCCGCTAGAGGATCTCGACGCCATTATTGCCGACCGGGCTGAGCGCCTAACAGACTACCAAGACAAAGCTTATGCGGATCTCTATGTGGCTCGCTTGCAGCCACTAATAGCTGCAGAAAGCGCGCTCAATGGAGATGGCGCGCTTAGCAAAACGGCGGCCAGGCAACTCTACCGCGCCATGGCGTACAAAGACGAATACGAAGTGGCGCGACTTTTTAGCGCCCCATCCTTCCATGCTCAACTTGGCGAGGTATTCCAAGGCGAGGTTAAACTCGACTTCCACCTGTCACCACCGCTGCTTGCTGGCCATGATAAAGACCTCAATCGCCCCAGCAAATATCTTTTGCCCGGCTGGCTGATACAACCCGCATTTAAACTGTTGCAGTTCGGCAAGATTCTACGCGGCAGCGCTTTCGATATTTTTGGCTACAGCGAAGAGCGCCGCCGCGAACGACAACTGATCGAACATTACAATGAGGATATTCGTCTCGTTTGCGATCACCTCAACCAACAAAACACCCCCCAAGCCCACCAATTGCTAGAGTGCTTTGCCTCTGTTCGCGGCTATGGACCAGTCAAAATGTCTAACGTTGATCGCTACCACGAGCAACGTCAGCAATGGCGTCAACACTTTGCACAACAAGGTGTCGACACTATTAAATTCGTCAATGCAGCCTAGGAAACCACCATGACTTTGACAAATCACCCCGAGTTCGACAATCACGAGTTAGTCGCTTTTCACACCGACGAAGACAGCGGCCTAAAAGCTATTATCGCGGTGCACAACACCAAGCTTGGCCCCGCTACTGGCGGTTGCCGCATGTACCCCTACGCCAAAGAAGAGGATGCCATCGACGACGTACTTAGGCTTTCACGCGGCATGACGTATAAATCCGCACTAGCTGGCCTACCCTTAGGTGGCGGCAAATCGGTAATTATAGGCAACCCCAAAACAGACAAAACACCCCGCCTCCTTCATGCGATGGGTGATTTTATCGACAGCCTAAGTGGACGCTATGTCGGTGCCGAAGATTCGGGCACCGGGGTGAGTGATATTGCAACAATGGCTGAACGGACCCGGCATGTGAGCGGTGTCAACCAGCAAGCAAAACACGGTGGCGACCCTTCCCCCGTGACGGCCTATGGCGTTTTCATCGGCATTCAAGCCACGCTTAACCAATTAGGCTACACCGACCTGCGTGGACGAAGTATCGCCATACAAGGTGTTGGCAATGTTGGATTGCACCTTTGCAAGCACCTTTTAGAGGCAGGTGCCAACGTATTTGTAAGCGACATTAACGAAGACAACCTGCGCATGGCCGCCATACTCGGCGCACATGTTGTGAGCAATACTGACATTATGCGACTGAAGGTTGACGTTTTCGCCCCCTGTGCCATGGGCGCTATACTTAATGACAAGAGCGTCAATCAACTGCGCTGCCAGGCGATTGCCGGTGCTGCCAACAACCAACTCGCCACACTCGACATCGGTGACCAACTTCACCATAGCGGCATTCTATACGCCCCCGACTATGTCATTAATGCAGGAGGCATCATCGATGTGTACTACCAAAACCAAGGCATCTTCGACACCGACCAGGTCAATCAACATGTCGACACGATAGCCCAAAAACTCAGCGATATTTTTGCACGCTCGACCCGTGAAAACATCGCATGCCAGCGCATCGCTGACAGTATGGCCGAAGAAATTTTCAAACACCCCAGCACAAAAAAATGCGCCGCTTAAGAATGAGTTAACTCCCCTCAAAAAAAGCCCCCTGTTTTAACGTTGCCACATCAAAACAGGGGGCACAATATCTGTTTGACCCGACATCACGTTAGCCATTAACATCACCAAAACGATAAAAATAAGACACTAAAAATGGCGAACGCAATCCTTCATCTTATCGACAAAGATCACTACCAAGTACTAAGCCTCAGCGGCAGATTAGACCTGCGAAGCATTCATAATAGCTCTGTCGCTTTGCGCAATATCCCTTTAAAACACACACTGGTCGACTGCACCAACATTGATTTTATCGACTCGTCAGGTCTTGGCATGATCACCAGCCTGCAACAGCGATTGAATCAGAACGACTACCAAATGACACTAATGCGCGTCTCTGATGTCATCCTAACCGTGTTACAACGCATGCGCCTTGACACCCTATTTACCTTTGTCGCCAACGAAGCGGACGCCAAAGAACAGTTTTTGCACCCACCTGCTGAGCAATAACGCCATGCCGACTGGCCTGCCTCCGAC
Source organism: Pseudomonadota bacterium (assembly GCA_041163785.1). GTDB lineage: Bacteria > Pseudomonadota > Gammaproteobacteria > Pseudomonadales > JAHEIH01 > JAHEIH01. The sequence continues at coordinate 189 of JBEAQQ010000111.1, read as the reverse complement.
ATATTTATGGCCAGACCGATTGACAGAATCTGACCAAATCCGCATAATGCGCGCCACTTGCCCAGGTAGTGGAATTGGTAGATGACGTAAAGGATTTACTAATGCCGCGTGAGGCAGGAGCCGGTAGCGGCCACGCGTAGTGTGTCGGCGATAGACACACAATACATACGCAGAGCATTTGCTCATTTA
>JBEAQQ010000110.1:0-4092 GCA_041163785.1 Pseudomonadota bacterium | reverse complement strand
TTGTTCCTGTGTTGCAAAATTGCCGCATGTAAATGGCCACTCACGTGCCCGCCCAAAAAAGCGTTACACATACTAAAAGCAAGACTCAAGGGGTGTTCATTTTCGCCAAGCCGTTAAGGGGCTCACGCACTAGCCAAGAGCATGATAGTATCTGTTTTCCCATAAATAACAGGAAGAGATACATGCAATCTACAACAGCAAACGCCTCGGTTGGCGAGTTCCTAGGTCATCCCAAAGGACTATTTATTTGCTTTGCCACTGAAATGTGGGAGCGCTTTTCATTCTACGGCATGAAGTATTTACTGCTTCTGTATCTTACAAAGTACCATCTATTTACCGATGCTATGGGACTCGATGTTCTGGGCAGCTATGCCGCCCTGGTGTATGCCATGCCAGTCATTGGCGGCCTCTTGGCCGACCGCTATCTAGGTATGCGGAAAGCAGTGGTTTTTGGTGGATTACTGCTAGTACTCGGACACTTGGGCATGGCTGTTGAGGGACACCAAGCCTATCTAGAGGGTGATAAGGTCATTCGAGACAGTTCGGCCTTGCAAGTGTTCTACTTTTCTCTAGCGTTGATCGTGGTGGGCGTCGGTTTTTTAAAACCCAATATTTCAACCATTGTAGGTAAGCTCTACAGCGAAGGTGATCCGCGTCGCGACTCTGGTTTCACTATTTTCTATATGGGCATTAATCTAGGCTCGTTTATTGCCACCTTACTTTGCGGTTATTTAGGTGAAACCTACGGCTGGAGCTACGGCTTTGGCGCCGCCGGTATCGGCATGTTACTGGGTCTCGTCGTATTCCTATGGGGGCAACGCTATCTAGAGGGGCACGCTGAACCCGCTAACCCAGCCCTACTCAAAGAAAAAAGCCCACTCGGGCTTAGCAAAGAAAATACCATCTATACCCTCGCCGTGTTGTCACTGGCCGCGATTTGGCAAATGCTGCAATATCACGCCGTGGTCAGCGCCACCCTAAACACCATGGCCATTGCGGTACTCGCCGGACTTGCTTGGTTTTTGGTCGCAAAATGCAATGCCGAAGAACGTGGAAAAATGGGCGTATTGATCACCCTCACGATCTCTACTGTGGTGTTTTGGGCGCTATTTGAACAGTCTGCAGCGTCAATGACCTTGTACGCAGATCGCGTGCTCGATAGAAATTTGCTCGGTTTTGAATTGACCGCGTCACAGTTTGGCTCGATGAATGCGTTTTTTATCTTTACTACCGCACCATTCTTTGCCTGGCTTTGGATCTTCCTTGCTAAACGTGGCTTAGAACCCTCTACACCGGTTAAGTTTGGCCTAGGCATTATCCAAGCGGGCCTGGGGTTTGCTGCACTGGTTTATGGCGCACAGCATCCTGATGAGATGAGTAAAGTTGCTGCCTATTGGTTGGTGCTAGCCTATTTCTTACATACCACCGGTGAACTGTGTTTGTCGCCAGTAGGCTTGTCGGCGGTAACGAAGCTCGCTGTGCCCTCTGTCGTAGGTGTCATGATGGGATCATGGTTTCTAGCCACAGCTTACTCTGAAATGGTCGCCGCACAGATTGCGAAAATTGCCTCCATTCATACCGTTTCAGGTGCCGTTACCGATGTCAGTGCTGCGCTCGCTTCTTACACGGAGTTGTTTGAAAAGCTGACGTATGTCGGTGTTGGTTTTGGTCTACTGCTTGTCGTGGCCTCGCCACTGCTTAAAAAGCATATGCATGGTGTTAAATAGCACCGCAATCACTGCGCTTGGGCTCCGTCCCAGGCGCAACTTTTTTCTATTCCTCGTTCATTGCTACCCGTCTTACCAACCTAAAACCTGTATCGTTATGACGGTAATCTTTATATCGCCAACTGCGGTATGACACCCGCAATTTATGCGCATTCAAATTAAATGAACCACCCCTGAGCATGGCGCGATGACAGGTCTGATCTGTAACTTCAGCTACCTCAGCGTGTTTAGAGCCCTCAGTGTGTTCAGCGCCTGCAAACGAGCTGTAGTCTTCGACGGCACAGTTCTTGGTCCACTCCCATACATTGCCGTGCATATCATAAAGCCCGAATGCATTGGCAGGGTAACTCCCCACTGGTGCCGCTTCCGCCAAACCACAACGATTCAACCCATCGTATCTCGCTAGTTCACAATTAATTTCATGGCCAAAGCTATAATTATCCGGGCTGTTTGCCCTAGCCGCGTATTCCCATTCAGCTTCCGTCGGGAGTGTATAGTCCTCCCCTGTCTGAGCTGATAACCATGCGGCGTAGGCCGTGGCATCAAAATAGCTCACATGGGTGACAGGTAATCGCTCTTCTTGGTCACTCAAGGCTTGCGTAGGCATCCCTGTCGCGGCCAGAAATTTCTGATAGTCGCCTCGGGTCACCTCTGTAGCGCCAATGGCAAAGGCTTCAATGTGTACCTCGTGCACGGGCCCTTCGCGCCAATCGCCCTCACCGACCCTATCGCCCATCAGAAAAGAACCACCACGAAGCGCCACCATGGCAGGGCCATTGCCGCCCGCGAGCAATACATCCTCGAAAACCTCGCCATGCAACTTGGGAGTCGGCGCCAGGGTGACTTGCAAGGAGTAACGACCGTTTTCTTCGATCGTAATCGGATGTTGCTGGGAGATATATCCCGGTTTAGCCAAAGTTAAGAGGTAATCGCCTAGGGCCAATTTAACTGGCACATCGGCAGAGACTTCACCCTGGTTGCCATTTGAATCAAGCCATTGCAATGAACTACCAGGAGGCCACACCATCAGAGATAACGGCTCACTTTTAGGCGTCAGGGCCACAGACAGTTTCTGCGGGTCAACGCTGTCCACCTCGACCCAAAACCGTTCACTCTCATAACCAGAGGCACTTATTTCAACTAAATAGCGACCTTTTGGTAAGGCATCGACAGAATTAAGCTCGCGTTGCAAACCGGGTAAGAAAATACGTGCGTTGGAGGGATTAACCTCAAAAGAAATAACGGCAGTTTTTTGGTGAGAGACAAGCGCATTAATTGGTGAGGCGGCGAAGGCCTGAGGAGTGCCGCCAAAGCAGACGGCGAAACTACATAGCACCCAAGTTGAAAACATTTTTTTGAACATGGTCAAATCATTGAGGGCATCACGCCGCCCTTTCCAAATGTTAGTTTGGAATTGATTTTAACTCGCCTACCTAAGTAGATGCCACGAGATTAATAGTTAAACGGCAATCCCTACATCGAGCTGACTAAACCACTCAAGAAATTCCTGCACCGCCTCCCCCTTAAAAAGCCGGCCATGTTGTGGCGCCATAATGTCGATATCGAGCTCTTTGACGCGCGCAATCCAGTTCTGTTTGGCGCGATTACTAGGCATCCAGCGCTGATGAAATCCCTTCATGAATTCGACATGCTTAGCGAAATCCTCCACAAAAACCGGTGCCGTGATGGGCTCAAGGGCGGCGCCCACATCACCACTCATGAGAATTTTGGCGCGCGCATCATACACGTGAAAATTTCCTGAGGAATGGAGGTAGTGCGCAGGCACAAATTGCAGCGAGCAACCATCCATGTCCATACTGCCGCCCTCGTCTTTCAAGGGGTGGTATTTGACATTGTCCATGCCGAAGTGGCGAATAAAGCTTTCCCACAACCATGGCCCATAGAGCGTAGCGTCTTGCAGAGTCTTATCCCACAACCCTAAAGACGAAATAATATCTGGATCTTGGTGGGAGGCAAAAAGGTAGCGAATATTCTCTAGCGGGACATGGCGCAATACAGCGGCTAACATCGGTGCATAGAGCTCAATACCGCCGGGATCCAAGATGATCGCCTTGTTCGCCGTTGTGATCATGTATTGGTTGGTATCGATAATTTGATCAGGCTTTTCTGGATCTCGCCCCATCATTATCCATTCGTGCTCGTCGTCTTTGAAAATACTAATCGATCTCACGTTAAGCTCCTAAAAGGCGTGTAAACAATCCAAACAGTGTTTTGCGGCGTTATTAATCGTTTGGGAAGCGCGGGATATGCCAAGGGCAACACTGTTGAGGTTGTCTCGATAATTTCCCGCCTGAACCGCCTCCACTTTTGACGTCGACGCGATAAAGGTTGCAGCACGCATCTG
>JBEAQQ010000109.1:0-4086 GCA_041163785.1 Pseudomonadota bacterium | reverse complement strand
TACGACACTCGAACTGCGCGCTTCGCTTAGCTTTGGCATACCCACCGATCTAAAAAATCAAATTCACGAGGTCTGTACCACAGAGCAGGCCGGTGTGGATGATCTCGGCAGGCTCAACCGGCGCGTGGGCGACTTATTCGCCGACGCAACGCTTACGCTCCTGTCCCAGGTTGGGGTAAGTGCTAAGGAGATACGCGCCATCGGAAGTCACGGGCAGACGATACGGCACAGACCTCCAAGCGCATCCGAATCCAGTCCATTTACCTGGCAAATTGGCGACCCCCACGTGATCACCGCGCGCACCGGAATCACGACGGTCGCTGATTTCCGCAGCAGAGACCTAGCCGAAGGCGGCCATGGCGCGCCATTAGCGCCACTTTTCCACCTGGCCTTATGCCAGAATTTGACAGAAAGTTGCGGCGTTTTAAACATCGGCGGCCTAGCCAACCTAAGCGTTATTGACCAAGACCAAATTCGCCATGGATTCGACACTGGCCCAGGTAACACACTGATTGACGCCTGGTATCGCCACCACAACGCGGGCGATTTCGATAAAGATGGCTCATGGGCCTGCACGGGCGCTATCGATTTAAAGCTGTTGGAGCAATGGCTTAACGACCCTTTTTTCAGCAAGGCACCACCCAAAAGTACAGGAAGGGAATATTTCAACTCAAATTGGGTCGTGGCGCGATCACCCCACGTTGACACAGTACCGCCGGCTGACGTCGCCGCCACCTTGGTGGAACTGACAGCGGTTTCTGCAGGTCGCTCTATTAGGGAAAGTCTGCGCAAAAACCAATCCGTATACGTCTGCGGCGGTGGCGCACACAACACCTTTTTGCTGTCTCGACTTCAAAATCAATTACCCAACAACACCTTAGAAAACATAGAGAAGCTGGGAATCGGCCCCGACTGGATAGAAGCAGCGGCATTTGCCTGGCTGGCCCACGCGCGCTTACAAGATCAGCGGTTCGACCTGAGTAGAATCACAGGGAGCAAAGGCCAGGTACCGCTGGGGGTGATTTACCCTGCGTAGACCTTCGCAATTGTGATGGCGTCTCAAGACAGGAACTAAAAATGCGAACAGAGTGAAGGTGATAATGGGTGACGGGCCATTACCTGCGGTTACAAAGCCGAAATTTACGTCGATTAACTCATATCAAGAAGCGCGTTAAAGAGAGAAGGAAGCGCCACAGCCGCAGGTAGTAACGGCATTGGGATTGTTGATCACAAAACGCGCGCCTTCAAGCCCCTCGGTGTAGTCGAGCTCAGACCCAGCTAAGTATTGATAGCTCATAGGATCGATAATAACGGTAGCACCATCTGATCCGAATACGCTGTCGTCTTCGGCAACCTCTTCTTCAAACGCAAAACCATACTGGAAGCCAGAGCAACCGCCGCCCGTGATATAAACGCGCAACTTCAATTCAGGATTACCCTCTTCGGAGACCAATTCCGATATTTTGGCTACGGCGTTTGGCCCGATTCGAATAGTTTGTGGATCAAAAGTCTCTGCAACGCTCATGCTGTGCCTCGTCGATTACGTCGACTATTGTGATAAAACCAAGTGCTATGGTCAACTATTCTTGCGCCAAGTCAAACATTTCTCAAGGGATCAGTGCTATACCATTTAAACCTGTTGATTCAGGCAAGCCCGACATGATGTTCATACACTGTATCGCTTGACCAGAAGCCCCCTTTACCAGGTTATCAATCACAGACATCACCACCACCATCTCTCTATTTTGAGGGCGCTCCACCGCAATGCGGCACACATTGCTGCCACGAACGGTGCGTGTTTGTGGGTATGTGCCGTTTGGCAGAACATCGACAAAGGGCTCATCGGCATAGCGGCTTTCAAACAGCGACTGCAGGTCACCACACTCGGTGGTTAGGGTAGCGTATAGGGTCGCGTGAATGCCGCGTATGGTCGGAAGCAAATGGGGCACAAAGGTGAGCCTTACCGGCGCGTCTGCCGCGACGGCGAGCTCTTGCTCGATCTCGGGCAAATGTCGATGACCCGCTACTCCATAGGCTTTCACGCTGTCCGTGATTTCCGTCAGCAAGTTATCGACCTTGGCTTGTCGTCCGGCCCCACTGGCGCCACTAGCCGCATTTGCGATCAAACTTTTTGGGTCTACTAATCCGGCCTCTAGAAGGGGTAACAAGCCAAGCTGCACAGCGGTTGGATAGCACCCTGCGCAGGCCACTAACCGCGCCTTTGCTATGCTTTCTCGATTCCGCTCGGGCAAACCGTAAACAGCCTCGGACAACAAGCCGGGCGCCGCATGCGGCTCACCGTACCAAGTCGACCACTGGGACGCATCGCGCAGACGGAAGTCAGCTGACAAATCAACAACGCGCTGCCCCGCTGCGATCATATCCGGCACCGATTGCATCGCGACGTTGTGAGGCGTAGCAAAAAACACGATATCACAATCGCCTATTTCGGGACCGCTGGGATCCGAAAACGCCAAATCACAGTGACCCCGCAGATTGGGGTAGAGTTCGGACACTGAGCGACCGCACTCTGTGCGCGAAGTCAGCGCAATGACATCGACATTTGGATGAGGAACAAGCAAGCGAAGTAGCTCTACGCCGGTATAACCTGTCCCACCGACAATACCCACCTTAATCTTCGACATATCTGGCTCCAAAAAAGTGCATAGTATAGAGGGTCGTGAAAGAATGATAAGCTGTTACATTATTTTTTTAACTATGAATCATGCGCTTACCAAACCCTTTTCGACTTAGCGAGTTCCGAAATCGCATCTCTAGGTACGATGCAATAGCGGCCTATGCTTTGCTCGGCCTGGTCAGTGGCGCGCTCTCGGGCATCCTCGTACTCGGCTTTTTTGAAGCGATCAGAGCGCTCGGAGCGGCACTCGGAGCCGGGAGCGAGGCCGAAAACTTCGAATCACTGTCCAGCACACACCGATTTTTATTGGCCTTTGGCGGTGCTCTCGTGGTTGCGGGCATCGTCAACCTACTTCCCGAACCCGATCGCGCGACCGGTATCAAACATGTTATCTACTCACTCAACCGTCAATATGGACAGCTATCATGGCGCAACGGCCTGGCGCAAGCTGTCACCGCCGTTGTCGGCTTAGCGACCGGTCAGTCAGGCGGCCGCGAGGGCCCCGGCGTACACATTGGGGCATCGATTAATTCTTGGCTGGGCCAGAGGCTTCGCTTACCCAATAACAGCCTGCGCGTGCTGATTGCCTGCGGAACAGCCGGGAGCATTGCCGCCGCGTTCAACACCCCTCTCGCAGGCGTCATTTTTGCAATGGAAGTTATCCTCGCCGAATACACGATCCTAGGGTTTATCCCCGTCCTAGTCGCGGCAGCCACCGCGGCGGCAATTAGTCAGCTAGCCGGTAATACCGAAGCGCTTTTCACCGCTCCCTATGCCCATTTACAGTCTCTAACCGAGCTGCCCTGGGTTATCTTGCTGGGCATCGTTATTGGGACCTCCGCCGCACTGCTATCGCGAATTGCCAAAGAAGCAACCTACTTACTCGATAGGTCTGTATGGATTCGCTTCGGCGCCGCAGGCCTGGTAACAGGCGCAATCGGGATAGCCATTCCAGAAGTGATGGGAATGGGAAGCGACAGCATTGCCCTGATACTGGCGGGTGAAGCGAGCATCGGATTCTTGATCATACTTGCCCTAGCAAAGATCGGCGCAACTGGCTTCACTGCGGGGGTTGGAATGCCCGTCGGCACCATCGGCCCGAGCCTGCTTATCGGCGCAGCGATCGGCGGCATCGTTGGTCAAATTGGCGCAACACTTAACCCCTCTGTCGGGGCTGAACACAGTTTGTATGCCGTGCTAGGGATGGCCAGCTGCATGGGGGTGCTGCTCAACGCACCGCTCGCAGCGATACTGGCTGCCATCGAGCTCACTCGCAATATCGACGCGGCAATGCCCGCATTCCTCTGCGTCGTAGCCAGCGCTATTACGTATTCAACGGTATTTCGGCAGCGTGCGCTGCACCGCTCCTTGGCTCGAGCCGAAGAAATGGCCCAAGAGAGCCCGATCGAGCAATTACTTCATCGAACACACGTTGCAAGCTGCTGGGA
>JBEAQQ010000108.1:0-17544 GCA_041163785.1 Pseudomonadota bacterium | reverse complement strand
TACGCTTCATTACACCTTGAATTGCGGATGCTCTAAAATTATCAGAGCCAGATTTCATCACAAGCCGATATATACCAACCGTTTTTGGCTTTCGTGCAATAATTGAATCCGCAATAAAATCTTTTCGTGTGGTATTGGAGTCTACAATTGCGCGAATCAAATTGCTTGGAACATCCTTATAGTTAGCCAAAAGTTGTTTTGTGTCTTTAGGTAAGCAATATCCACCGTAGCCGAAGCTAGGGTTGTTGTAGTGGTTACCGATTCGAGGATCCAAACAGACACCTTCGATCACTTGCCGACTATCCAGCCCATGAGTTTCTGCATAAGTATCCAATTCATTGAAATAAGCCACGCGCATTGCCAAGAAAGTATTAGCGAACAATTTGATCGCTTCAGCCTCCGTACTACCCGTGAATAAAATGTTTATGTCTTGTTTGACGGCGCCTTGCGCAAGCAGATTCGCAAATATCTTTGCACGCTCGCTCTGCTCTCCTATAACAATACGCGATGGATGCAAGTTATCATATAGCGCCTTGCCTTCTCGAAGAAATTCAGGCGAAAAAATCAGATTTTCTGTAACGAATTTTTCTCGCAGTTCACGTGTAAAACCTACAGGAATTGTAGACTTTATAACCATAACCGCATTTCGGTTTATTGCCATCACATCGTGAATAACCGCTTCAACGCTGGTGGTATTGAAGTAGTTAGTTTGTGGATCATAATCTGTGGGTGTTGAAATAATGACATAATCGGCATCTTGATAGGCCAACTGTTTGTCAGTCGTGGCCATCAAATCTAAGTTTTTATTTTCAAGAAAATCTTTTATCTCTTTATCTTCAATAGGAGATTTCTTCGCGTTGATTAAATCGACTTTTTCTTGAATGATATCGACAGCAACGACCTTATTATGTTGTGCTAATAGCACAGCATTTGAAAGACCAACATAACCCGTTCCTGCTACAGCAATTTTCAAATTTTATTTCCTCTAAATTTGATAAGGCCCATTATCGCGCTTCTACTTCGCGCTTTAACTGCTCGATCTCTTCGCGCAGCATCTCGTATTCATTCATCTTGCGCTTTAAAAAGCGGGCCGTAATCGCCGCTTTCTCGCTGATACCCTCTGGGGTGAGGATATACGCATAACCCAACTTCTTATTGGATTTAACGAAGTTGTTTAGCTTCACAAACCCAATATCAACCAAGGCCTTCACGCAGTAGTTCACGCTACCCAGGCTCACGCCTAGCTCTTTAGCAATATCGCGCTGGCTGGCTTCTGGGTTGTCTTCAAGTACTCGCATGACACGTAAGCGAAGTTCTTCTTGGGCTGAGTTTATGGGGTCTGTAGATGGGGGCATATTATAGACGGGCACGCTACCGCACGGCGTGCGCACCGTAAAGTTCTCTTTCGTTTGTTCAATGGATGAACATTATAGCTAGTTTGTTACAAAAAGAAGTAATACTTTAGGATTAATTTGTTCAGAGGGTGAACGCTGGTGGATGTATATATAGACCTTCGTCACAAAGAAAAGAGCAGTAAATTACTGCTCTTCTTTGAAGGCATAGTGGCGGATGAGGACAATGAGGACGCCCAACATGCCGCCGAGCATAGTACCCAATACGCAGATAAGCGCGCGCTTGGGCTTGCTCTTCTGCTCGGGAACGACTGCAGGGTCAACGGTGCGGAATACGTACTCAGGGCTGGCTTTAGCCAACATGATGGTTTCGGTTTGCTTTTGAATCAGCTCAAAGAAACCCGCCTGCAGGTCGGCTAACGAGGTCGCGGCGATCTGTTCTTTTAAATAGGCAATCGAACGCTCGGCTTGCGCGACATCTTGCTGGCGAATGACATCGTTCACATCCTCAACCAACCAGGTCACCCACTGCTGGGCTACGGTAGGTGACACATGCTCAATGGCCAGGGTCACAAAACCTGACTCTTTGTCTTGCGATAAACTGATTAACTTGGTGAATACCTCATGCGCTTCTTGCAAACTTGGCGCGGCCGTCTTTGGTGGATCAACATCACGTACCCACTGCTGGGTTCCTGGGTCGTAAAGATCATCGTTGATTTCTAGTGTGTCATCACCACGATTCCATCCTTCAGCCGCCATAAGCGGGACCAATATATCGCGCTTTTCGATGAACGATTGCAAGAACTGGCGTGATTTCATGACTTCCATGGCTAATGTGGTCTTATCCCCTGCGCCACCGCCGCCCAGGCTAATACCAGCCAAGCTTGCTAAGCCGCCGTATTTAGAGGCTAGGCTACCCATATTATCGCCACCGGAAGCGGGCATTAGCAAAGCTTCAGAACGATAAATATTGGTCATAGAAAGTGCCACCATCACCGCGATTACCGCAGCGGCACCTGTTATGGCGGCAATGATGACTTTGCCATCCCACAATACGCCAAAAAGCTCTTTTAAATCGATCTCGTCATCGGCATAAGGTGTTGGCATGCCTTGGGGGTTCATCATGTCATTGCTCATATATTGTCCCCTAAAGCGTTGCTATTGCTGCTACGGCAACCGCCGAGTTATAAACAAGCTGTGTCACCAAAGTCCAAAGCGACAGGCCATCACGCATATTTACATCTAACGGTACAACAATGGTATCGCCGGGCTGGATTTGGCTATCGCCAAACGCCCAATGACCACTAGGCTTCACAATTAAACCATTGGCTCGCACGATATAGGCACTACCCTCGTCCGCAAAACCTGACGCACCACCACTCATTTCTAGGTAATCATCTATGGTCATACCAGCGCGGTAAGCTACTGTCGTCGCTTGGTTTACTTCTCCAATCACCGAAACGGTGGTTGGTTTTCTTGGCACATACAACTCATCACCATCAAACAAGGTAAAATCATTGCGACTACTCGCCATTAGCTCAGGTAAATCGATCGCTACACGGCCGAGCCCTTCGGTATTCTCTCCCACTAACGATATCGCACGCTCGATGTTTTGCTGACTCATCGTTGGGGATGAGGCTGTCATCATTTTGGCGGTTTGAATCAAGGTTAAATCTTTATTGAGCTTGTCCTCAAGCAGTTTGATTTGCTCAATTTGACGCTGCGCCACCGACTCTCTTAAGTAAATAGCACCCTGCGGATAAGCAAAACGTGTAAAGCCGCCGGCGCGCTGGATCACTTCCGCCAGGGTTTCGCCTTCGCGAATCAAATAACGTCCTGGGAATACGAACTCTCCTCCCAGCTCAACGTATTGGTTTTCATACCAATCAGGTATACGGCGAACGGTTAATACGTTTTTAGGCTCAATTTTCACATCATTGCGAAGCGCTGCCTCTAAATTAACCTGCTTGGTACGCTTTTCAATGGTGAGTTTGCCATCGGTTACTACTTCAGTAATATCTGCCTCTCCCATATAGGCAGACTCTGTCAAACCACCCGCAGCGGCAACCAAATCTGCCACTGTCATGTCTTGTGAAAACGGATAATTGCCAGGGAATTTCACTTGGCCATTCACTGACACAACTACGTCTTCAACCGATTTAGAGGTTTGTGCTTGCAGTTCAGCAATTAGCGATTCAATAACTTCCGCGCGGTCTTGATTTCGTTCAAAAACATACAGTGAGTCCTCAACTTGCAGAGCCGTGGCTAATTTATTTTCATCATTAAGCGACAAGGTTAGAACACTCAATGAACGATCTGCATTCACACGCTTAACCAACGCATAATCCAAGTCAGCATTCAAACTTGCGCCCTTGGCAGCTACCAAAGCATCGGCCAGCGTCATACCTTGCATATAGGGGTATGTTGCTGGCATTTCGGCGGCGCCAATCACCTCAATCGTTTTGGGTGGTTGGCCGAGTGTCGCCTGCTCTTTTAAGCGCTGCATATCCTCTTGCAAGGCTTTACCACGCGGCTTGTCGTTACTGAATATGTAGACACGGTCGCGAGCTTGCAGTGCAGGGTTAATTTTACCGTCGATCAAATCACGTAAGGCAAACTGCTCAAAGTAGATTTCACGCGTAGATGGCAGCTCACGGCGAATAAGGGCATATTCGAGATCAACATTAGGCATCAATTCGTCAATCGATGTCACCACATCACCAAGGCGGCTACCCTTGCGGAAGGCGTAATTACCTGGGCGGTAAACATGGCCAGCTAAGGTCACCACGTCTTCAACTTCATCGAGAATAGAATAGATACTGAGCATATCGCCATCGCTCACACGCTGCTCAAGAACGCTGGCATCCGCCAAGTTCACATCGACAACGGTGCGTTCACCTTGGGTTGATATACGATTAATTTTGGCGCTGTTTAAATGCGCGGTGGGTAAATAGCCACCAGAGAGTGCCAGCACCTGACCCAGCGTCTTTTCAGACTTCAATTCGAAAATCGCTTGGCGCTTTACTTCACCACCAATACCCACGGTTTTACCAATAGGCGGAATGAAGAGCACATCGCCCGCCTGTAAGCGTACATCGTTACTTGTGTCGCCTTTTAGTAACAAATCGTAAAGGTCGAAACTCACCACGGTTTCGCCGCCGCGTTTCAGCTGGATATTTCGCAGTGAGCCAGTTTCACTGATGCCGCCGCTTACAAATAAAGCGTTGGTGATGGTTGAAAGCGCACTCACCGTGTAAGAGCCAGGGCGGTTTGCCTCACCCAAAATGAACACGCGAACAGATCGCAGCTCACCTAAGGTGGTGATCACATTAATCCCCAAGGCGCGCTCTTTGACGGCCTGATCAATCATTTCACGCAATTGCTGGAAGCTCACGCCAGACACCTGAAGCGGCCCTACTTCAGGAATCATGATGGTACCTTCCCTATCGACCGTTAAGGTCACTTGTGAATTGAGCTTACCGTACATATGCAGCTTAATATTGTCGCCGGGGCCAACAATGTATTCCATTGGCACGGGAATATCTGTGGCGGGCGCGAAGGTGGTCGGAGCGCCTGCAAACACACTGTGGCCAAAGATTTTAAGATCACTGATTAGGTTGCCACGTTCTTCGGCTTCAGCGTCGAGAGTTTCCTCAGCGGCGGCGGCGGCGGCGGTTAGATCATTGCTCGAATCATTACCCGTTTGAGCTTTACCTTGCTCATTGCTCGCCTCTAAAGGCACGACAACAGCAGGGTTTTCAATCGTTTGAGCCCCTTGGCTACTCGACGCTTGTAAGGTATTGAGGTCGACACCATATTGTTTGGCAAGCGCTTCTTGTTGCGCGCGCGGCAAATTTTTAAACATCTCTAGCTGCGCGGCGGTTTGTGCCACGGCACTGACTGAAAGGGTCATGCCAAGCAACAAGGCGGTGGTGCGTTTCAATGGTAACAAAGTACTACTCCCTTACGTTGTAAAACCAAGCTTTGATTATAACTAATTGTTACTGATTGGTAATTTTCTTTTTCAGCTGCAGCTCTAAGTCATCGATGCCTAAATATTGCTGCAAATCAATTAATTCGCCCTGCGGGTTCAATTGCCGGCGATTGATCCTCGTCACGCCAAGGCTTTCGCATTGCTGAGTAGAGGATAACAGCGTTTCAACACGCCAAATATCGCAGGTCCACGTAGCTACAGGTCGATAATCTACCCACACTTCTCGAGTGATTGTGTCGCCTACTTGCTCGTCGCGTATATCGATATGACGAATTTGCTGACTAAACGTTTCTATAGTGCGAACAATAAAGCCATCGTAAACAAGACTGGCACCTTGCTTGTTCGCGTAAACGCTGCCCTGCTCGGCAGTAATCGGGATCACGTCTTGGCTCACACCACCGATATTCGCCTGCCAAAGTATGCGCTCAATGGGATTCTCTGGCTCTTCAATTATCTCCATTAGGCGATCAATTTGTGGAAAACGCACCGAACACGCCGATAAGGCGGATAATAATAAGATGAGCGTCAGTCGCGACAACATTAGCGACCTCCCTTGAAGACGTCGTAGCGGGCCTCTCTAAGATCCCACCAAAGTCTCCCACTGTAACCTTCGAGTCGAGCGCCGCCGTCGCGCTGAATAGGTCGAATACGAGAGGTATACGCCGCTCGGCCATTGTCGCCAAGATTGCCCAACGGGATTCGGAAGAACATGCCCTTGTCAAAGCTGCCTTCGCCAAATGTGTCAAAGGGCACATCGGTAAACGTCGCCCAAAGCCCGACCATCCAACCGTTGTTAAACGTGCGGCGCAACTCAAAGGTGGCACCGACATCCTTCGCCAAGTAACGCCCCGCGTGAACGGCCACATCGTAGTTGTTGTAGGGGGTTGCCCAATAGGCGCTCACGAAGGCGGTCGAGGTGCTGTAATCTAAATGTTTAAAAGACCGGTCGTAGTCACGCTGCTTCACCCAGTTGGCACTGGCACCAAAAGCAAATCGTGATGCAAACGGCGTATACAACACTTCACCACCTACCCCAGAGTACATGGTTTCTAGCACACCACCATAGGCGCGGTAGTGCCAATTCGGGGCAAACGTGCCACGCTTATCCAACAACAAATGCGACAGACCATTTTTGCCCTGCTGTAAATACAACAACGCATCAGAACGAACATGAGGCAACGTCGAGGTACTATCACGACGCATACCCTCCACATTGTTCATAACATCAAAGGCATAGGCGCCTTTAAGATCGATTCCGCCAGGCAGGCGTATTTTAGATCCCACCTTGGCATACAACTGGTAAGCCAGTGGATTATTGGGATCAAATAACATCAGGCGATGATCAAGCGTCACGTCAACAATAGGCTTGTAAGAAGTATCGTCGGTGGTATGTACCCAATGGTCTATAGGCTCAACCTCACTTAAGGTGGCAAATTCTACCGGTTTAGGCGGCACCTGGGTTTGGCTCAATAAAGTGCGAGGCAAGGACACGGTCATAACTTGGTGGTCGTTCTCTTGCACGATGTAATCCACCTGCTCAACGCTGGCGGGCAAATGAACTTCTGCAAATTGGTGTGCTTTTTCAATCGCATCTGGCCAATAGGCGAAGGTGTGGTTAGCTACTTGCACCGTTGCTTTGGTACCGTCCTCACTGAGTTGCCCGCGTGACATAGGCACACCTATGCGCGCGATGTCGTAAAGCAACATGTCGTACCACACCTGCCTGTTATAGTCAGGTGGCAGTTCATCATCGGCCATATCATGGCTAGACAGCATGGGCTTAGGTTCATAACGAGGTGCGGGGGTATTCGACAAGGCACTCACGCGAACGGACAAACCCCATTCGTCGCCGTGCTGATGACTCAAAGCCAAGGAAATATTGGGCGTGACTTGCCACTCTACGCCAAATGACCAAGGGGATGATGGCGGTGCCACACCACCCCGCTCCTGATCCCATTCGTACTGATCGGGGTTGTACTCGGCGAGCAAAGCAAGCGGGCGCTCATCAAACTGATACCGCACACCACCAAACACACCGACCTCTTTGCCCGAGAAAAACTGTTTCGACGCCAGCGTACCGCCCTGCCCAAATTCACGCTCGCGTTCATCAAAACTATTGCTAAGCAAGCGCATGGGGTTATAAATTAAACCGTCACCAGCCAACCGCCCCCAGCCTAATCCGAAGGCGGTATCCAAGTTACCGAATTGCTTGTTGGCTACCACATACTCGCTACCAAACACGCCCGTACCCACTAAATCACGTATGCCCACCGCCACTTGCGGCAGCCAAGAGCGCTCTTCCCATAGCCGGGCTTTGAGTTCGTAGTTGCGGTCGTAGTAAAAGAAATCGTTAAAGCCGGTGTAACGGAACGTGGCCTCTAACCAAGGCAGGGCCTGATAGGTCAGTGCGACCGATTTGGTACGGTCTTGATAGGCAAAGGTGGTTGCAAATTCAGCATCCGCTCCACTTCGTGCGGTAGGAATATCAATCAGGCCGGTAGTGCCATAGTCTGACGCTCCAACACTAAAAGGTAGACAGGCCAACAATAAGGCAAAGGCCATATTAGAATACTGAAGACGCAACGACACACCCATGTATTGTTATTAATTTGTATCGAAAGATAACAAGATCACCCACAAAATGACACAAAAAAGGGGGCTAAAGCCCCCTTTTATTGGGTAAATCTATCAGGTGCCAGAAGTTGCAGGTGTAGTGTCACCAGTACCTTCAGTACCATTAGTGTCGCCATCACCAGGCGTGGTTGGAGGAGGTGTAGGGTTAGTGCTTGGATCCAACACTGGGCTGTCGTTATTGGCAGCTGAAGCCACAGCTAAAGTTACGGCTGCTGCCACGGCTACAGAACCAGCCACACCAACACCTGCAGCTGCTGCTGCACTAGCACTGGCCGAACCTGCTGCTGAGGCAGAACCAGCCGCTGAGCCTGAAGCTGAACCTTCCTGTTGAGCTAAGGCTAAAGAAGATACTGATAGCGCACTTGCCAACGCTACAGCGATAATTTTACGATTTTTCATTGAGGTAGACTCCATTCGTATCCAAGCCCAACATTCGCGTAGGCCTTAAATCAGATAACTATTTTAAGTTGTAACAAATTTGTTTACAACACTTTGTTGCGCTTTTATGACGCAATCTTATAAATTTTCAGTACTTACGGGCTGCGAAAACTCAATGGTTCGGGTTTGACGATCGGCAAACAAGCCCCATAGTACCGCATATAACAACCACAACAAGCAATAAATAAACAGCCAATTGCTTTGTGGCGCATAATTCCATAACAATAGTGGCAAGCCACCAAACACCACAGCCACGGTTAAACCCGTTACTGTGTTTGCGCTAGACATAATTGAAGGTATAGAAGAAAGTTTTCTATAAATCAAATTATGTAAGTGCCCATTGTCGGCGGCAAACATTGCCTTGCCTGCCCCCTTTCGTCTGGCCATGCTAAAAAGCAAATCAGCATGGGGGTAAAAAATCAGACACAAAAGATACCAAGGTGATATGTCACTATTATTACAAACGTTAATCAGCGCTAAAGAAAGCGTCGCCCCCAAAAAGTAGGCGCCACCATCGCCCATAAAAATCCGGCCGACGATCACGTTAAACAACATAAATATGCCGCATCCAATGGCTATTAAAGCTAGCATGCCACCCGTAAGACCAAGGCCTTGTTGAATCAATCCAAAGCAAATCACCATGGATAATCCAGAGATCAACCCGTTAGCACCGTCGGCGGTATTAAAGGCATTCACAAGAAAAACCACGCCAAACACGGTAAACAAAAAGGCCAAAGGTGCGTACGATAATAAAAGATTATCGAGTGCAGCCAGCCCAGTTGATTTCAGCGTGTATTCAGGCTGCCAAAACAAAAACACCGCCATCAACAACAACATGGTGTAAAACCTGGTACTGGCGCGCAACAGTCCCTTTAAATCTTCAAACAAACCCAGAAGAAAAAATCCGGTTCCCGCCATCAAGATACCCGCAACTGTGTCATCAATCATTGGCTGATTAACGCCATAGGTATACCAAACATAGCTAAGCATAACGAACCCAAAAATAACCACACCGCCTAATCTAGAGGCATGATTCTTTGAGATGCCGTGTTTAGCTGCAGAGTCATCACCACCTAATGCCAGCATGGCTTGCGCCAAAAACACAGACAGGACACCCGCCACACCACCTAAAAAGCCAGAACATACCACGAGAGCCCATCGCAAGTAGGCTGAACGCTTACGTGCAAACTCAAAAAAATAATGCTCTTTGGATTTTTCTTGGGGCATGAGAACTTGTGTAGTCTTAATCTGAGCGGTAAATAATGTACTTATTGTAAACTAACAAGTACGGGGTTGCCGATAATTCTTTAGCACTAAATCGTCTACATGGAATAATTAAGCATATAAGGGATCTATGCTGGTGGGTCGCGAACGCGCAGCGCTCGTGACTAACCGTGACGATTGCTGCGCAATGTCACCCACAAGAAAAGCAGGACCTGTGGGTGATAAAATACCTTACTGGCTAATCACCGCAATCACGCGACGGTTAGTCGCCATATTCCCAGCTGAGTCATTGGCCACCAAAGGCTGGCTTTCACCGTAACCTTTTGAAGCGATACGTGAACCTTCGATACCAAAGCGTTTTTCAAGCACATCGGCAACAGCCTTAGCGCGACGGGCTGACAGCCACTGGTTGTACTTCTCACTGCCGCGGCTGTCGGTATGACCTTCGATCACGACTGTTGCATTTCCATTAACTGCCATGTATTCAGCCACTTGTTCGATTTCAGAGAAGTATTTGCTATCAACAGCCGAGCTATCCGTCGCAAAGTTAACCTCGAGGCGCACGTTCATCACGGCGGGCGCTGGAGCGGTTTTTTCAACAACCACTGGTGCTTCCGTACAACCAACCTCGTTAACCTTGGTACCACGAGGGCTGTTGGGGCAACGGTCACGGCTATCCATCACGCCGTCGCCATCACTATCGAGTTCGCGGCGTAAACTGACTGGCGCGGCGGCAGGCTTAGGCTGATCAACATGGTAAGTCAGACCAAAACCTAGCTGAACATCGTTATCGGCTTGTCCGTGATCGCGCAGGAAGCGTAGGTCGCCTCTAAATGACACATTGTCGAACAAACGGTAGTGGAAACCACCACCCAGGTTAAAGGTATTAGTTTTACGATCAAAAGCGTTATCGTTTGCATCAAAATCTGTGCGACCTACACCAAACGCTGCATAAGGGCTGAAGCGATCTTCCCAAATGTAGTAAAGGGCTTCTAATTTCAGCGCATTAACCATCGCTTCTGATGAACCAAGCGCGACTTCCGATGCACGGCCACTGAACGAGGTTACTTCAAAGGCCCAAGGACTATCGAGTTTGTAACCCACACCAACACTCAAACCGATTTGGCTATTAAAATCGCGATCGTTTTGCAATTGGTAGTGGCTAGCCATACCAGAAACAAACACACCTTCCGCTGCGGCGGTCATAGCGCCTGTCAATGCGAAGGCAACAGTTGATAAACGAAGACTTTTTGAAACTTTCATAAACATTCCCTGATAAATAAAACTAAAAACCTATTTCACGACGCAATACTGCCGCCGCGTTTAAAACATACTTGCCGAGCCAAGATTCGGTGTCGGCATAAATAACAACTTGCCCGCGAGACATATTCACAGGCATTTCTTTACCAGTCTCTGCTGGCTCCAATAAAACGCGATAAATCGCTTGTTCTGGTATGCGCATGCCATTGACTTCGCGCACTAAAACTTCACCGCCATGTGTAGAGGCTAGAACACCTTCTTGCAGTTGGCGAGTTGCATCACTGTCAACGCGTTTGACGATCAAGGCCATATTCTCAAGGAGCGAATGCTCGGCGATGAAGATTGCCCGTTGACCCTCTCTAACTCGAGACAAGCTGCGTTCATCAATGTAAGTGACTATCTCGCGACCACTTCGATCGAACAAATCTGCGATATGGGTGTTTTGACCCACCCAATCACCCACGGCGATATCTGGGTCAGGCAGTATTACAACGCCGGCCTGGGGCGCATTGATTTGGTAGTTGAGCATTTCTTCACGCAGATTGCTCACCCGTGTATTGGCTCGCTGCTGATCTGCCAGTATCACACCTAATTTTTCGCGGCGTTTGTCATCAATGCCCGAAGCACTCAACTGCCACTGGGCGGATAACTGTTTGGCTTTTTCCGCTTCAAGTTGGAAACCCAAATCATCCGCTTTTAACGTAACTAAGGGCTGCCCCGCTTCCACGTATTGACCATTAACCACGAGGATTTGACTAATTTGAGCGGCACCAGGAGAACTAATAAGCGCGAGCTTAACCGGACGATACAAGGCCTGTGAGTGTATACGACCATCCCAAGGCACGACAGCCAGAAGACCTAGCAATATGATAACACTGAGTAAAAACTTGCTGCGTCTTCCCGACAAAATCTCCGCCCTCCTGGCTGACCAAACTTGCAGTTCACGAACCACGGGCATAATGATAAAAACACCTAGCTCAATACCCGCCAACAATGGCCCAAATGGCTTTGGCAGCGCATAATACAGCAACGCAGCAATGCCCACAAAAACAATTGTACGGTATAGCCAAATACCCACCGCAAACAGATTCAAGAAGCGGGTCATACGCGGGGAAAAATACTCAGGTTTTTCATCACCCAAGTTAAACAAACTTTCGCGTAAACGCCACTTAGCTTGCTCAAAGGCACGATGATGTAAATTCGGCAAACCCAATGCATCCATGAGCAAGAAATAACCGTCGAACCGCATAAATGGTGAGGCATTAATTAATAACGTTGAGATCCACGTAGTGCTGGCCACCAAGAAGCTGGCATCTTTTAAGCCGCCCTCGGGCAAAAGGGTCCAAAGAAGCGTTGCCCAAACAGCCAAACCGAGCTCGGTGACAATACCCGCTGCACCCACCCAAAGGCGTTGACGCCTGTTGGTCAGTTTCCAAACATCGTTAACATCGGTGTAGGCCATGGGAAAAAGCACGAGAAAGGCGATACCCATGGTCGGCACACGGCACCCGAAGCGTTTAGCCGTGAAGGCATGCCCCAACTCATGAAGGGTCTTCACAGCCACAATCGTCACACCGTACAACAACAACCCTGCGACACTGAAAAAGTCGACTAATTGGGTAATAAATACATCCCACTGCTGTATGACTTGGGAAAGGCCCAACATGCCAACCAGCGCCGTCAACCACCAAAAAATGGGGGTAAACAAGAATGATACCGCATCGACATTGCGCCCCAGCCACTTATCTGGCGACACCATTGGTAAACGGAAGAAAAGATAATTTTGCAGCAACCAACGCCAAGCCGACTGGCGACGGCGCTTTCTCTCTTGCGCTAGCCATTGCACAGCGCCTTCGCTATCGCGCTGCATCAACTCATTCTGGTTGATAAAAGCGGCCACCTGACCGACTAGCTCGCGGTCAATTTCTAGGCTAGTTTCGCTATTGACTGACTCGGCTATCATATCTGCATCACCGAAATGCCAGCGCGACAGAATCTCAAAGGTTAACCAATCAATGCTAAAGAAAAGGTTTCTCACTGGGTCGTTCAACGACCACGTTGGATGACCTTTATGATCTTTGGGGCCATTGAATAGAGCTAGTTCACTGCGCAGCTCTGGCCACTGAGCGGTATCCATTACAATCCCAACCAAGCTCGCATAGAAGCCAACGGCCGACGTAACATCCAGTAGACCAACGGCACGCGGTCACCATGTAATTTGAGGGTTCCCTTTAAACCAATTCTTGCAACGGCTTCATTTTGGGAAAGACTCGCACGAACTCGGTAGGCAAAATAACCTTCTGGGCGCATTTCTGGCTGCAGTGAAATAAAGATCACTTCGCCCACCAAGGCCGATAATGGGCTGTTGGTAAGAAACAACTCAACCTGTGCTCTTTCTGGCAAATCGATCATATCTGCCGGGGAAAGCCACGCCTCTATGGCCACTTCTCGCTCGTTGGCTACCACCATGACCTTTTCACCCGTCGCCACGGGGCGGCCGATCCACTGGGTAGGATCTTCCAGCAACACTATACCGTCGAGCGGTGATAGCACGATGGAGCGCTGGTTCAAAGAACGTAAATAATCAACATTAACCTGTCTTTCAGCCATCTGGCCTTGTATTACAGCCAACTCAGCCTTGCTATCTGTTTCGTAAAGCGCACGCTGTGCTAATCGACGATATTCGGCCTGGGTGGTCGCCAATTCTCGCTCGGCAAGTGTCAGGCGATTTTGTAGGCTCATGCCGTCGAAGCGGAAGAGTTCCTGCCCAGAGGAGACGCGTTGGTTAGGTAACACAGCGAGCTGCTCGATAACGCCATCCATCGGTGCGCGGATGTAGGATGGATTGGCGGCAATTAAATCCGCCGGCGCCAACACAGTTAACCGTACCGGGAAGGCAAGGAAGGCTATTACGGCGGCCGATACCCAGCGGCGTCGATGACTCATCGCCTGCCAGCGGCGCTGGATTTTTTGCCGTGTCGGCTGGACAGCCATGGCCGTATGGTTAGCGTACTCTGCCGTCCAAATATCCAACCATTCTTGCAAGAAGTTGATTTCTGCCGGCATAAAACCTTTTTCACGCGCTAGCAGGATATAGCCGCCATCAAAGTCTTTACGCGCAGGAATGGGCATCACCAACACCATGGGAGGGAGCCAGTCCGCCCATGTGCTGTCACCTTGATGCCAACTATTGAGATCAACCACCATAGGTTTAGGCGCCGCATCGCTCTTGGCCTGATGACGCGCCTGAATATCCCTAAAAAATTGTTTTAACCAATGCACATAGGGTGTATTGGCATCAGCCGCCACAACGCCAGATAGGCAGGTGACGCCTGCATTCTCTAACCATAGCGCCGTTTGACGATAGGGAATTAACTGGTGTGTTTGATTCACCAGTATGTATTCCAACTCGTCAGAATTAGCCGCCCCGCGCGCGCTGCGCGCGAGGTGCAAAATGGTAGCTAATGCCGACTGCTGGTCGGCATCATCTTGAGGATCATTGGGCATGGTTAACTAGCCTGGCGAACGGCCTTTGACAAGGCCTTTGCTTGAGCGATCCACTTATCGCGGGCGCTCTTCCATGCAAAGTGATTGTCTTGTTGCATCTGATCCATCAGGTGTAATTTACCCGCCAAAGGAATCGTCGCACCTTTCTTAACTTCGATGCGAACTTCTGTTTCCACTTGACGGCCCGAGCTGTCGCGAGCAATGACGCGAATTTCCAGAATTCCTTCATAGCCTTCAGGGACAATACCACGGAACTCCCCTTTCTCGGCATCAAACACCAGCCAAGCGGGCAATTCAGAACCGTCAACCATGACAGCAGACAAGGTGTAATCTAAATCCGCGGTATGCGCGAAGGTATCCGCAGGAATAGAGAAATCAATAACTGTCATGCCATTGTCATCCACCTTAGCTTCCTGAAGTGGAATGTTGCGCTGCACAACCAACTCACCCTCTGGCACTGGGATGGGGTCAGCAGGTGGTTGCTGCACCTCTACAGGCTCTACTGGTGCTGCAGGACCCGCTGTTGGTGCTTCAACTGGCGCTGGTGGCTCTGGTGGATCGATAATCACTGGCGTGTCATCATCAGGAATGCCGTCAGGATCTTCGCTGCCGTCTTCTTTCAAGATAATACCTGTGCCGTCATCTACGATAGCGCCCGTGTCTCTGTCAGAAGCATTTGGCATGCCCTGTAATGAAGCCACTAACGCCAAAGATTCTTGCCCTTCAAATTGTTCATCTTGATTTGAGTGGACCGCAACATAAAATTCCGTCACGCCAGCCGGGATAATGTAACCACCACTAGCAGCGACAAGAACGACTTTCTGACCCAGGGCATTGAAGTAGTATGGCGTAAAGCCATTCAAATCCTCAGATGACGTGGTAACATTTTCTACTGTCAAGTCCACAACTTGATCTTTAATAGAGGCTTCACTCAGCGCCACGCGGAATACCACATTGCTGCCTTCTGAAACTGGTACATCAGGGCCCATAACGTTCAGACCAATCAACTCAGCATCAACAGACGCTCGCGCTTCGTTATCGCTTGGGTCGACATCAAGCATGGCCGAACTAACACTAGCAATATTGGTTAACGCCAACTCACTGGTCACCTCTGCACGAATCTTCAAAGTAGCAACTTCGCCCATAGGCAAGTCGTCAATCAACCACTCACCTGTTTCGGCGTTGTAAGCTGAAGAGTCGCTTGAGACAAAGGCAAACCCTTCAGGCAACTTATCATTCACCACCACATCAATGGCGTCATTCGGGCCGCTGTTTTTGACCAGCAGGGTAAACTCAACCACTTCACCAACATTTGGCGTGGGATTGTTAACAACCTTAGTGAGCCCAAGATCTGCTTTGATGCGGAATACCGGAATACCTGGGTCGGTAATCTTACCAACGGTCAGATCACTGTCACCGAAGCTGTTATCCGTGATGATGTAATCCAGCACCAGCACACCGTTACCATCGGTACCGATGGCTACACCGTCGCCATCAGGTGTACGTCGAGTAAAGTCGTACCAACCCACCTGGGTAATTTCGTTGCCATCAAGGTCAAGTAATGCTATACCCGCTGCCGCGTAGTCATCGATAACATCTTGGTCAATCCACTTGTAGAAGGCCATAAAAGTATCTACGGTTTCGCCAGTACGTGAAATATCCAAGGTAAAGCGCCACTGATTGCCATCACGGTTTGGATCGACATCGATATTCGTCAAGGTCGAGCCTTCACGAATTTCCGCTGAAAAACCCGCGGGGCTCCAGCCAGGTGTAAAACGCAAGATCGCTTCAAGCTTCTCTCGCATTTCTTCCGTTAGAGGAATCGCTTTAACATCATATTGCTGCACGTCAAGGTTAGCTTCAAACTCCGAAGTAGCAGAAGCTTCTGAGACCAAGCTAACAATCGATTCAACACCAGGTAACTCGTAAGGGTTAGCATTGGCCTGATCGAAATAATCACTGTTAATCCAAGCAAATGTCGTTACAGCATTTTGCTCCGCATCGGGCAAACCATCTTGTAACAAGTCCCCATCCAAATCCCCCCGCACACGCATGACTGCACTATTAGCATCATTCGCCAGTGCAAAGTTTAAATTCAGCAAGTAAGGCTTGTTTTCTAATGGCGAACCACCCGTAACGCGCGAAGCCAATACCGATTCAACCTCAGAGGTAATACCATCGATATCGAGGTCTAAGGGCGGAACGATATCTGAGCCATAGACCGTTTCGTCAGAATCTGCAAGGACTGATACCGTAGCCGTATCGGTCAACTTGCCATCGGTGATGGTGTAAGTGAAGTCGTCAGTACGCCAATCCAATTCCTCAATCAAGGCTACGTCAGATAGCTCCTGACCTAGTTCTGATGTGCCTGGTGTATAACGCAAGTAACCATTGCTGAGTTGTTCAAAGGTTAAGGTAATCGTTTGATCTACAACGACCCAAATACCGCCATCAGTGAGTACTTCCAATGTGCCATCGCCTGCCAAAGGAGACACACTAAAGGTGCGCCCCACGTGCTGGTAGGCCATGTCTCCATTAGCATTGACATAAAGAGTGCCATTAGCTAACTCAACTGACTTATAACCCGCGTAGTCATCGTCTGAAGAATTCGCCAAGGCGCTGAAAGCAACACCATTGATCGCACTGATCAAGAGGGTATCAACATCGTTATCCGTATCATTAGACGTCACAATATTAGCGGTGATTAACTCACCCGCAGAAATACTGTAATTATCATCCACCGCATCAGGACCAGCATTACCATCCACTGAGGCATTGTCGGTATTATCACCGCCATCGGGGTCAGTTTGATCACCAGTGACGGTCGCCACGTTAATCACTTGGCTGTCGCCAGTCACTGTGGCGACGATTTCTAAGGTGGCAGTTGCACCGTTGGCCAAGTTGCTAATGGTCCATACACCGGTCGCATCATCGTAGGTCGCATCCGTCGCGCCATTGTCAGACACAAAGGTGAAACCCGCAGGTAACTGATCGGTCACTTTAACGCCGGTCGCGTCATCGGGGCCGTCGTTGCGCACGGTTAAGGTGAAGGTCACGTCATCGCCCATATTGGGCGCCGCGTTATCGACCACCTTGGTCAGGTTCAGGTCAGCTGATTGACCATCGACTGCGGCA
>JBEAQQ010000107.1:0-4191 GCA_041163785.1 Pseudomonadota bacterium | reverse complement strand
AGCGATACCACTACCGCAATCGCTACGCAGCTTAGGAATACCAAGCCAACGCGATCGATGAAGGGAAGTTCGGGCCACAGCATTTTGAAGGCGAATGACAACACGGCTGAACCAATGGCGGCAAAAAGTGCCCCGTTGGCGGTGGTTTTTTCCCAGAACATGCCCATAAAGAAAATTACACAGATGCCGGGTGTAAAGAAGCCGGTAAACTCTTGGATGTATTGGAAAGCTTGATCAAAGCTACCAAGCAAAGGTTGGGCGGTGAGCATCGCCAGTACCATGGCGGCAACAGCAACCACACGACCAGTGATCACGGCGTCTCCACCGACGTGTTTCATTCCAAGTGAGGGGTGGATGTCCATCGTGAAGAGGGTTGAAATGCTGTTCACCATCGACGCCAGTGACGATACGATTGCTGCTAATAATGCCGCAAAGACCAGGCCCTTAATACCTGAGGGGAGCAGTTTCATCGCCTCGGGATAGGCTTGGTCAGGAACCGCGAGATCGCTGTTCAACACGAACAGCGCCAACCCGGGTAACACCACCACGATGGGCATCAACATTTTCAAAAATGCGGCAAAAACGATACCTTTTTGCGCCTCTTGCAGACTTTTGGCACCCAGTGCACGTTGAATGATGTATTGATTAAATCCCCAGTAGGACAGGTTCATAATCCACATGCCGCCCACCAATACAGAGATGCCAGGCAAGCTCATATAGTGTTCGTTGTCGGGGCTGAGAATCATGTCAAATTTTTCGGGTGCTTTTTGCTGCAGAAGCTCAAAACCAGCGATTACACCTGCGCCATCAGAGACCTTGTCCAACATCAAATAGGCGATAAGAATACCGCCCAAAACGAGCAGTACGACCTGCACAATGTCGGTGAAAGCTACGGCTTTTAGACCGCCGTATAGCGAATAGGCGAGGGCGAAAACCCCCAGTAAAAACAAGCCCGTGGTCACGTCGAAGCCACCGACGGTGTGAAGGGCCTGGGCGCCTAGCCAAAGAATCGATGTTAGATTCACAAAAACATAAACGCCCAACCAGAAAATGGCCATAACGATACGTACACGGTGGTCGTAACGCTGCTCAAGGAACTGAGGCATGGTGTAAATGCCGCGCTTCAGGAAGATGGGCAGCAGGTATTTACCCACGATGATCAAGGTGATGGCTGCCATCCACTCGTAGGAGGCAATCGCCAATCCCATGGCGTATCCCGAACCCGACATGCCGATAATTTGTTCGGCGGAAATATTGGCCGCAATAAGCGAGGCACCGATCGCCCACCAAGGTAGCGATTTGCCGGCGAGGAAGTAGTCGCTAGCATCTTTGTGATGGCTGCCTTTCTCCATTGACACCCATTGCGCGAGCAGAAAAAGCGCCAATGCATAAATGCCAACAATGCTGTAATCGAGTGTACTTAACATGTCTCAATCCTATTGTTATCAAAATAGTGTGCAGTGTACTTCAAAGCGCTGCATTTGTTCATTTTTCTGGGACAAAAATGTTGCATTTATGTTCAGCAAATTGGTGATCTGTTGACTAAGCTTGTTGAGTAAGCGAGGAGATTGTTATGCAGGATGCCGAAAGGCCAGTTGATTTAACTAATTGCGACCGCGAGCCCATTCATATGCTGGGGCTTGTGCAGTCCCATGGCGCCATTATTGTGCTTACCAGTGACTGGATACTGATTAATGCCAGCAGCAACCTTGGGTTAATGTGCGGTGTGACCATTGAAACACTGTTTGGTGAGAGTGTGTCTGTGTTGTTGAAGCCCGAGGCGCTGCGTGAGATTCGCGAAGGTGTTAAGAATATCAGTCGCGAAGATCAAACCGATAGGCTGTTTGGTCTGTGCTTGTTCCAAGAATGTGACGATCGTTTTGACTGCTCCATGCACTTCAGTCATAGCCAGCTAGTTATCGATATAGAGCCCCATCGTCCGAGCCTGTCACAGCACTATTTACAGATGCTCAGAAAATCGCTGCAGGTGCTTAGTGTTACTGACACCTTAGAGGCTTTTTACAAAACATCTACCAACACCATGGCGAACTTGCTCGGCTTCGATCGCGTTATGCTGTATCAGTTTCACCCCGACGACACGGGGGAAGTGGTGTCAGAAACACGCACTAGCAGCGTGGATTCTTTCATGGGGCTGCGTTATCCAGCCTCTGATATTCCTAAGCAGGCCCGGCAACTCTATATACGCAATATGACGCGTCTTATCGTCGACATCGATGACAAAAGCGTGGATTTTATCTATCCAGAAGCGCTTGATTTGTCGATGAGTACACTGCGTTCGGTATCCCCCATGCACATCGAATATCTGCGTAACATGGGCGTGAAAAGTTCGATGTCGGTATCTGTGGTGATCGAGGGTAAGCTGTGGGGGCTGTTCGCTTTGCATCACTATGCGCCGCGTTATGTTTCCCTTGAGCAGCGTTCCATTGCCGAGGTGTTTGCAGAGTCCTTCGCGCTCGAGTTAAGTGCTCGCCTCAACCGTCGCATACAGGGTGAAATCAGTATTGGCAAAGATCTGCATTTACAGATGATGAGCAGTCTCGATAGTGAACGCAGTATATTTGAGAACTTTCGCCAGCATTTAGGGGTAATCAAAAACCTTATCCATTGCGACAGTCTCATACTTTCTGTCGATGAAATTACCGATGTTGCTGGTGATCCGGTAGTGAGGGAGGATATTAGTTTATTAGTGGCCAGACTAAATCGTTTGAGCGCGGGTGACATTTTTTCCACGGATCATCTCATCGATTTTTTACCACAGAGCAGTCTATCTGATCGCTATGCTGGTTTATTAGCTATCCCGATATCCCGTCGCCCAAGAGACTATTTGATCTATTTAAGACGCGAGGAACCCTATGAAATTCGCTGGGCTGGCAATCCAGAGAAACCCGTTGAGCTCGGGCCGAACGGAAGCCGCTTAACGCCGCGTAAAAGTTTTGAGACCTGGCAGGAACTCCGCCGAGGCTACTGTAAGGTGTGGTCCAAGCATGAGCACGCAATCGCTTTGCAGGTAAAACATACCCTTTTAGAAGTCATTGTTCGCAATGTCGACGAGCGAGAGAAACTGGCAAACGAAGCCCGTCATCAACAGGATATATTGGTTCAAGAACTGAATCATCGTGTGCGAAATATTTTGGGTCTGATTAATGCCGTGGTGTCGCAAACAGCGACCAACGTTGATAATGTGGAACAATTCAAAGACATGCTGGGTGGGCGAATCCAAGCTTTGGCGGTCGCTCAAAATCAATTAACCATGAACAACTGGGGGTTTTCTCGCCTCGATCAGCTATTAGCGATACATATGAAACCTTGTGAATCTGAGGCCGTCTCGGTCGAGATCTCGGGGCCAGAGGTACTGCTTTCGCCAAAGGCTTACACGACACTGTCAATGATATTCCATGAAATAGTGACTAATGCACTTAAATACGGTGTTTTTAGCGGCGTGCATGGCCGCGTTGACGTGAATTGGTCACGTTCTCACACCGGTGCGTTAATATTTGATTGGCGTGAAACCGGCGTGGTGATTTCTAATCAACCCTCAAGGAAAGGCTTCGGTAGTTTGATCATTGAGCGCTCTGTACCCCAGGAGCTTAACGGTATTGCTTCGTTATCCTTCCTGTCTAGCGGCGTACATATTCACTTAGAAATACCTGCGCAGCATATAGGGTCGGCACCCAGTGAATGTCTGCGTGAATCTCTAGCACCGATAGTAGAAGAAAATCCGCTACCAGCCCTGAGTAGTTATCGAGCGCTGATCCTTGAAGATAATTTGATTATTGGTTTAGACCTTGAGCAGGCATTATACAGAATTGGTTTTGGCCATGTTGTCAATCTGCATAACGCTGCCGAGGCATTGCAATACTTAGATGAGGAAAAGATCGACTTTGCCATTCTCGATATCAATCTCGGGGGCGAAATGAGTTTTGAAGTGGCCGCAGAATTGCAATCGCAGGAAAAACCCTTCTTGTTCTTAACGGGGTATAGTGAGTTGAAGTCAGACGCCATGCAAAAATTTAATGGTGTACCTGTTCTGCTGAAGCCAATGCAGTCAAGCCAACTGGCGAGAACCATATTTGCGTTGATGCAATAGCACGTTAAGTTTAATAAAACTTCTGTAAACAGTTATAAAGCGCCTCGCCATTAATGGGTTTGTGGAGTATCTGGTCCATGCCT
>JBEAQQ010000106.1:0-2772 GCA_041163785.1 Pseudomonadota bacterium | reverse complement strand
TGAGTAGTCTTCTTTAGCCATAATGTCTCCCCTTATTATTAGCTAGCGTTTGTAGTGAAGACGCACTTTAAACCTCGCGCAACCCGAGGCGAATATCAAATTGCGCCATCAAGAATCGTATCCTGATCCAAGGATGGGTGTTCACTGTCGCGGCGAGGGTTTACAATAGGCGCAACAATTAAGAAGGCACAATATGACCGACGATATCTACAGCGATATTCGCCCTTACTACGACGATGAAGTCCCCAGCATTATCGCCAAACTGAGCCGCGATAGCGAACTGTGCGAGGTGATTGCACGCTATAAATTCCCGCGTTTTTGGTGGTTGGCCAAGCCTATTATTGGTCTGGTGTTGCGCCGTCGACTCGCTAATATCAGCACCGTGGCGGATGTGCAGCACTATGTCGCCAACTACATGGAGCACATGCTGAAAACCACCACCGACGGTTTGACAGTGAGTGGTTTGGAAAAACTTGAAAAGCAGTCCGCCTTTTTATTTATCAGTAATCATCGCGACATCGCCCTCGACCCCGCTGTGACCAACATTAGTCTGCACCGCAACGGTATGCACACGGTGCGTATTGCCATTGGTGACAACCTGTTGACCAAGAATTTTGTGTCGGATTTGATGCGCATTAACAAAAGCTTTTTGGTGCGCCGAGCGATTTCCGGTAAAGCGCTATTTCGCGCGCTTAAAACATTGTCAGGTTACATAAAGCACTCTCTGGAAACCGGTCATTCCATTTGGATTGCGCAGCGAGAAGGGCGTGCCAAAGACGGGTTGGATGCCACCGATCCGACCATTATTAAAATGTTCGATATGGCGCGAACCAAAGGGGATGATTTCAACGAGTTCATCGTCTCTTTAAACATGGTGCCACTGTCGATTGCCTACGAATGGGACCCCTGCGACCTGATGAAAGCGCGCGAATTGGCGGCGGTCGCCAAGGGCGACCGCTACCAGAAAGCCGAAGGTGAGGATATCTCCAGTATTGCGCAAGGTATTTCGGGCTATAAAGGGTGCATTCACTTGCACTTTGGTGACGTGTTGCAGGGCCCCTTTGACGACGCGGAGCAGGTCGCCAAAGCTGTCGATGACAGCGTGATTAGCCACTACCACTTGTTCCACAGTAATTGGTTGGCCTACAGGGAACTGCACGGCAACGGCGCCGATAAACTGTTTGCCGGAGAGACAATTAGCGCCAAAACGCAGGCTGAATACGAGCGTCGCAAAGCGGCGTGCTCGCCGGAGTTACTGCCATTCTGGTTGGCGCAATACGCCAATCCCGTGGCGGCGCGCTTGGCCTATGAGGCGGCGCGAGATAGCGCGGCGTGAGTGGCCTTGATAATGACCTGAAGCAAAAAATTCAGGGTGCTTACAGTCAAATGCTGAGCGCCAAGGATATGCGCCCCCGCATGGGGCAAAAGTTGATGATTGCCGATATCGCTCGCACCTTGGCAGGCATCGATACCGATATTGAAGGTAATCGTGTCGGCGATAACCATATTTGTGTCGTTGAAGCAGGCACGGGAACGGGTAAGACCATCGCCTATTTTCTGGCGGCCATTCCCGTTGCGCAGATGCTTGATAAAACCTTGGTGATCGCCACGGCCACCGTCGCCCTGCAAGAGCAAATTGTCCACAAAGACCTTCCCGATATTCTCATCAATAGTGGCCTACACTTTACCTATGCACTAGCCAAGGGCCGCAGTCGCTATGTGTGCTTGCAAAAGTTGGATCAAATTCTGCGCGAGTTCGACGCCGACAGTGCCATCATTCCGCTGTATCCCGACGAAATGCCCCAGGTGAGCCATGAGGCGGTGGAGTTGTACCGCGAATTATTGAATGGTTTGGCAAATGACAGTTGGGACGGCGACCGCGATGCCTGGCCGAGCACCATCGATGACAGCGCCTGGCAACCATTGACCTCTGACCGCAACCAGTGCTCAGGGCGCAAATGCCCCCATGTCAATAATTGCAGTTTTTATAACGCCCGCGACGGTCTCGACAAGGTCGATGTGATCATTGCCAACCACGATTTGGTATTGGCTGACTTAGCCTTGGGCGGCGGTGCCATTTTGAGCGAGCCAGAAGCCTCTATTTACATCTTTGATGAAGGCCATCACCTGCCCGATAAAACCCTCAACCATTTCAGCTATCGCGCTCGACTCGACGCTTGCAAGCGCTGGGCAGAACAAGCTGAAAAATCCTTGGCAGGGATGCAGAAGGACTGTGGCGAGAGCGGTGAAATACAGCGCCAATTAGAGCGCATTGTGGGGCCGCTCGATGAGGCGCGTGCCATGATGTCGCCGCTTTTGGCCTTGGTGGCGAGCATGTGCGAAGGTGTTGATGGTAGCCACTACCGCCTACCCCACGGAGTGGTGCCCGATGCGCTGGTGGATATGGCGGTTGACCTAGAGGGCTTATTCGAACGCGTCGCTGGTGGCTTGGATGGCATCAGTAAAGAGCTCAACCTCGCCTTGGAAGATCACCCCGATATTTTGCGCGATGCCGCTGAGGCGTGGTACCCCGTGATTGGGCTGTTGCTGGCCAGGGCCGAATCCTATGCTGCGCTGTGGCGAGAATACGCCAGACCCGAAAAGCCGGGGGATACTCCACAGGCTCGTTGGATCAATATTGTTGAATCCCCCGCCGGTGTCGATTTCGAGTTGGCCTCGAGCCCTATATTGGCGTCTGAGAATTTGATGACGAATCTGTGGTCGCGTTGTTTTGGCGCGGTGTTAACCTCGGCAACGTTGACCGCCCTGGGG
>JBEAQQ010000105.1:0-3957 GCA_041163785.1 Pseudomonadota bacterium | reverse complement strand
TTCAATACCTGTGCGGCAACGCCCCTTTTGCAGAGTTGTTTTGGATGTTATCCGCTATCGTTCAAGCGATGCAAGATGGTGACCTAAGACTCACCAAGCAAAGAAAACAATGGTTACTGCTCGCCGAAAGGTATTTGATCGAGCTATATACCCATCCTGAAACCACCCTTAAAAAACCAGTAGGGATTTCGCTTAAGCGAGAATTCCTTGCCCTCATTGCGCTGTCTCATTCGCCGCGACCGCTAGCCACAAAATTGTGTGCACTATACGATCTTCCCGTGACTGAGTTTAGTGATCTTGATATTGCCTTTGGCGCACAGCAAATGCATCAGCCGGGCAGTGAGCTATACCGCGCCTTAGCTAGAAGCATCAGCGGGCTGATTGAAAGTTCATCTAGCGAGCTATTGGGTTTACTGCAGGCACAGCAGCCCATTGAGGACGCATTAAAGACCTTAGCTGATCACATGCGAACTATTCGAGCAGCAGTGCAACTAAGCAGGCTTCCTCATACCATAGATATTGTTAATCGCTGCTCTCAGGATATTGAATTACTCCAGCAGTCGCCACATGACGGCTTATTGCTGCAACGGCTCATGGAGGGACTCATTTGTCTTCCAGAGAGATTCAGTGTGATGGCAGATCAATCGCTCAATGCTGCGCAGAAACGCTATTGGACTGAGGTCGATGATACCGAGTTGATGCCGCAAAGGCGTTACTTAAGCAGTCAAAAGACAGTCTATGCGATCACGCTTAAACAGCTCAACGATATCATGCTACAGCTAGACATTGCGTATGAAACGGATAATGGCAATATTGTCGAGCCGCTGCTTGGAAGCCTGCTGCAGATAAAAGCCAGTGTCGCTATGCTAGGGGAAGAGCATTTGGCCGAAAACGCGCAGACGATATTTGACATGCTTGAGCCCTGTACCATTTTGCTGGAAAAAGAAGATATCGAAAATGCCGCTTGGCCACTCGTTAGCCTGCATCAATCCATCGCCAATCAAGCTCAGGGTAAATGGTAGCCCATAGCCGCGCCAATGATACTTGCATTAAGCCTTTCAAATCGGCACGATAAGCGTTTTCTAGACGCAAGGATTGACTGTGCTTGAATGGTTCGCCGAATACGGCATGTTTCTCGCTAAAACGCTCACGTTTTTAGTCGCTATTGTTCTCGTCATCGCGGTGGCTTCAGGCCAGCGGCGAGGTAAGTCGCACAAAGGGCATATTGAAATCGACTCTCTGAATGAGGAGTTTGAACAATTACAAGACGAGTTGTTCAGCGTTGTTCTTGAAGAAAATGAATATAAATCGCGCAAAAAAGACGAGAAAAAACGCGAAAAAGCGAATAAAAAGAGTAAAGATAACAAGCCAGCCTTGCCTCGCAGTTTCGTGTTAAGTTTTGATGGCGATATCAAAGCGAGCGCTGTAGAGAATCTCCGCAAAGAGATCGATGCTGTCTTATCGATAGCTGATGTCAGTGATGAAATCATTCTAAAACTAGAGAGTAGTGGTGGGATGGTGCATAGCTACGGCTTGGCTTCATCTCAGCTGCACAGAATAAAAGAGCATAAGATTCCGCTGACTATTTGTGTCGATAAAGTCGCCGCGTCAGGCGGCTATATGATGGCCTGTGTGGCT
Source organism: Pseudomonadota bacterium (assembly GCA_041163785.1). GTDB lineage: Bacteria > Pseudomonadota > Gammaproteobacteria > Pseudomonadales > JAHEIH01 > JAHEIH01. Next base: position 2,319 of record JBEAQQ010000105.1, on the reverse strand, counting down.
GACAAATTATACGCGGCCCCGTTTGCACTTATTGGCTCGATTGGCGTGATTGCTCAACTGCCTAACTTCAACAAAATTTTGCGTAAAAACGATATCGATTTCGAAATGATTACCGCGGGCGAATACAAGCGCACCTTAACCATGTTCGGCGAAAACACCGATGGCGCTCGTAAAAAGTTCAAAGAAGAAATCGATGAAACTCACGCCTTGTTCAAATCCTTTGTGCTTAGCCAGCGCCCTAAGTTGCCTATCGAAGAGGTAGCTACAGGGGAGGTTTGGTTTGGGCAGCAAGCCCTCGATAAGCAGTTAATCGATGCGATATCAACCAGTGATAGCGTGATCTATGAGGCGATGCAGAGTAGGGATGTTTACAGTTTGGCCTACAAAGAAAAACACGGTCTCTTGGAAAAGCTTGGCCTACAGGCGGAGTCGTCTATTGAGCGCGCGTTAACGAAATTCATGAGCCGCAACGCGCAACGGCAACCATTCTAAAGCGTGTTACACACTCAAAATAACCACGCAGCTACATTGGCTGCGCGGTTGTTTGCCTTATAGTTCGCGTACCCACATGTTGCGGAAACTGACTTTGTTGCCGTGATCCTGAAGTTTTAATGGCGCACAGCCGTGCTGGTCTATTTGGGGCGGCCCAATCCACTCCGTTGTGCCGGCAATTTCCTGATGGTTGTGAAGAACGACACCATTGTGAATCAGCGTTACATAGCCGGGCGAGGTTCTTTCTGAACCATTGAAGCGAGGGGCAGTGTAAAGGATGTCATAGCTCTGCCACTCCCCCGCAGGGCGCATGGCGTTCACGCGGGGTGGCTGCTGCTTGTATATTGCCCCCGCCTGGCCATTGCCGTAGGTTTCATTGTTGTAGGAATCAAGAATCTGCAACTCGTAGCGCTCTTGAATGAAAATACCCGAGTTATTGCGCTGTTGGCCGATCAAGCCCGCCACCTCAGTAGGTGTTTTCCACTCGAAGTGCAATTGCATATCGCAAAAGGATTGCTTGGTGCGGATATCCCCTTTGCCTGGCGCTACGGTGACTTCATTGCCTCTTACAACCCATGGTGCCTCACCACCGCGGGTAGATTCCCAAGCCGAAAGATCGCCTGCCATGAGGGCAAGCGCATCCGAGGGCACACCGTTCTCACCGATACTGACGACAGGTGGTGTGTAGGCCCAACTCTCCGTTTTTTCGGCCATTTTTATACGCTTTTCAAGCGGTATATGCTCAAACGTTGCTTCGTGATGCGCGGCGATTGAGGTGCTTAACAATCCTGCCGTGAGCGCGATTAATACTCGGGTGCCCATGCTTTATCTCCTGGTTGATAGGGGTAGTCGCCATCGTATCTTCCTGGAACGGATACGTAGCGTAGGACTTGGGTTGCGCCAACTTCTGAGGTAAAAAAACCAAACAGGGTAAGCTGCTTCATCAATGTAAAGTAGTGGGGCATATGACGTCGTGTGACTTTTGCCCAAGCGCCTTCACCCTCAGGGTTGTTAGCATTGGATGCGATAGCCTCCTTATCTATACGGGATAAAAAGCTATGCCGAGTGTCAGCGGCAAGTTGACTAAGTGGCTGTCCAAATTCGTTCAAGCTGCGACGGCGAATATCGGCCAACCCTGATTTAAAAACACCCATTTGTTCTTCGGTGTAGCAATCATACGCAAAGCTAAGGGTAAATGCTGGGGTACCTGCGTCGACCGCCCCAGGGGTGTCTGTACGAGGCATAATGGCGTCGCAGATAGCCTCCCACAGTAGGTAGTCATCCTTGTTGAAACCTGTTTTTTCTAGGGGTGTTGCCGGTGGCATTTCGACATAGGCCATGGCATCTACGCCCACTAAGCTGGCGCCGGTGACGGCGGCAATCATTTTGAGAAGTTCACGACGGTTCATTAGATGTTACCTCGCTTCAATTCTTCTACGGCATAATCGGCGGCGCGGGCGGTCAATGCCATATAAGTGAGGGAAGGGTTCACGCAGGACGACGAAGTCATGGCAGCGCCATCGGTGATAAACACGTTAGGGGCGTCCCAGACCTGGTTGTGAGCATTCAATACCGATGTTTTGGGATCGCGGCCCATACGGGCGGTACCCATTTCGTGAATACCCATACCTAAGGCGTAGTCGTTATCGAAGGTGACGACATCTTTGATGCCCGATCGCTCAAGCATATCGGCCATCTCATTGGCCATATCAACGCGCATTTGTAGCTCGTTATCGCGAATTGTCGCGTCAAATTCCAATACGGGGAGTCCCCATTTATCGGTGACGTCTTTACTGAGATAAACGCGATTGCGATGATCCGGTAACA
>JBEAQQ010000104.1:0-9722 GCA_041163785.1 Pseudomonadota bacterium | reverse complement strand
CAGCGCTCATTCATGGGTTTAATCGCCGATACATCGACTTGTTCAATGCGCTGATTGACCAATTCACCATCAAATCGTTGCGGCACATTACTGCGCACACTATACCCCATGTTATAAAGGGTCTCACCGTTGCGATAGTGACTGCGCAGCTGCGCGCTGCTCACCTTGCGACTGTCCGAGCCCAACACGGTATTCGCACTGTGACGCCAGTGCGCTCCGACCATGTAATCAAACGATGCAGCGTAATCCGAGCGGCTCGTTGTGTCGACAAAAATTTGCTCATTAGCCAACACCCGCGGCGCCGTAAAATGATAGATTTGCCCTAGACTTAAACGCATCAACTCGCGACCGGTTTGTTGGTCGTTTAGCCGCGAGGTAAAACCCACACTCAACTGCTTGGCATCCTCAAGGCGGTCGAAACTGGTCGAGCGTCTTTCGCGGAACAACTGCTGGTAGCCGAACGTCATTGGCGTAGCATCAAAAGTTGCGAACTCCGCCTGATCCCTGAAGGGCGTGTACAAGTAGTACAGGCGCGGCTCAAAGCTCTGCGACAACGACTTGTCGCGCCATGTAAAATCACGATCGAAAAACAATCCCGCATCCAGACTGACACTAGGTGCATTTACTGACAACACATCCGACTGATCAGTTCCCCGCAGACGTTGACTTAGCTGTTTATATTTAACCGTGGGGGTTAGAAATCCGGACGCACTGGCCAAGGGCAGGTTGAAGCCGATTTCCTGATAAATTCTCGCACCTCGAACTTTATCGTCGTGATCAAAGCCAACCAGATCGGCGGTATACAAGGTATTGATGCGATTAGGGCGTGACGCCAAGTGCGACACGCTCACCCTTGGCAGCATTCTATAGGGCTCGACCAAGCCCTCGCGCAGCACTTGATAACCCCGCAATTGACTACTGACAAGCCAGTTCGCGTCGCTGTAACGCACCTCAGCGCGCTGTTGCAAATGAGCGTTGCGCTTTACCTGCAGCGAGGTGGTATTAATGTCGCGCAAATAATCAATATCGCCCACGCGGGTGAAATCGACGGCGCTACTCCAGTGCTCGGCAAAACTGCCTTCGTGGCGCAGCTGCATGTACCAGCGATCATCGTTTTGGTCGGGGTGCTGGCGAGCGAAGGCATTATCGCCAGGCAGGTAAGCGCCACCAATATCCCATTGACCTATCGTACTGAGATAACGGAACTGGCCCTCCAACATCAGGCCCCGCTCGCTCATGTACCGCGGTGTCACCGTTAGATCGTAGTGCGGCGCCAAATTAAAGTAATAGGGCACTGCCAGCTCCAAACCGTTGCGATCACTCGCACCAATGGTGGGCCACAACATGCCCGACAGCCGGCGATCGTCGATGGGAAAACGGATATAGGGCACATGGATAACAGGCACATCTGCCACGCGCACCGTGGCTCCGTGCGCCTCACCCCAGCCGCTCGCCTGATCTAGCGAGAATTGATCGGCGGATAACTGCCACACGGTAGAGCCAGGCTCACAGCTAGTAAACTGCGTCTGGGTCATTGCAGTGAGACCGCTATCAAAACGCTGTAGCCGCTCGGTATAGCCGTGAATGCCACTGGCGAAGACGACGTATTCAACACCTTGCAGGTCGGCGGTCGTTTTCACCGTATCCAAAATGGCGCGTTCACCAAGAAACAACACCTCGGGCTCCTGAACTCGAATATTGCCCTCTAGGGTTAACTCGGTGCGCTCACTATTCAGTACTGCACGATCTGATTGCAACAGCCGCCCGCCATCGCGGATGCGCACACTGCCAAGCATCTCGGTGCGCCCATCGTTGGTCAATCGCGAACTATCTGCCAAAACGTGGATGGCATCTGGCGCCAAACCAGGTATATCTTGCAGCGGAGGATTATAGTAGAACCCGGAACACAAGCCGTGGTAACAACGTTGCTGCTCACCCTCACTGAGAATTTCGTTGGGGATCCAGCCGAGGCGCGCAAAAGGTTGACCTGCAGCGCGATCGATAGACTCAGCTGACAGGGGCTGACAACTCGCCACCGGCGCCTCCGACACACTTAGCATCTGAGCATGCGCTGAAGACACCGCGGCCCAGCCAAAAAGCAAGGCTGAACAATGTCTTAGCCTGCGTCGTGTCACCATGGATACCGATTCCTTAATCACTTATTGCCAGAGGTCTTGCCCAAGAATGCCTCAGGTTAGACAATAGGGGCTTGCATTGTAACCAAATGCGCGCCCTGCCGCGACAATAACTGTCGCCAATCTATGGTTGCGCGCATTACCTGCGGGGAAAGCCTTACTATGAAAAAAACGCTGCTACAGTGGTGCGCCCAAACCCTTGGATGCGACGTGCCAGCCTTGACGGTGACAGCACTGAGTGGTGACGCAGGATTTCGGCGCTATTATCGTCTACAGCACGGCAATAAAAGCTACATTGTCGCTGATGCGCCCGTCGAGCATATCGACAACCACGCCTTTGTCGATATTGCGCAGCGACTTGCTGCCGCGGGCGTCAACGTCCCCTGCATAGTAGGGGTTGATTTCGCAGAGGGTTTTTTGATTCAACAGGACTTCGGCGATGATCTTCTGCTGGGGCTGCTCAATGACAACACAGTGGATGACTACTACTCTCGCGCCCTCGCGATGATTGTGCAAATGCAAGCAACAAACTGCAATGGCCTGCCAAATTACGACGAGGCGCTTCTGCAACGTGAAATGGCACTCTTCCCCACCTGGTTCGTCGAGAAACTTCTAGGCATTAGCCTCGACAGCAACGAACGTGAACTACTCGATAATACGTTCGCCTGCCTGACCGACGCCGCCACACAGCAACCCCAAGCGTTTGTTCACCGAGACTTTCACTCGCGCAACATTCTTTGCCACGACGACGAACTGGCGACGATTGATTTTCAAGACGCGGTCCGTGGTCCCATCACCTACGATGCCGTATCGCTCCTGAAAGACTGCTACATTCAATGGCCCGCCGATTGCGTAATACAGTGGCTTGAAGATTTTCATGCTGCCCTGATTGAGGCTAGCATCGTTTCTAACGAGACAGACTTTGCAAAAACACTACACGACTTCCACGCTATGGGCTTGCAGCGACACATCAAAGTGCTCGGTATTTTCGCGCGTCTTTCACTGCGTGACGGCAAACACGGCTACTTGCTAGACCTACCTATGGTGATTGATTACACCCTGGAGGCGGCCGCGTCGTTAGCTAGTGACCACGCCATTTTGGGTGAGTTTTCAACATGGTTTGAAGCACGTCTAGTCCCACTGATAAACCTTCAGGAATGGTCGCATGGCAAACGATAGAGTCGCCATGATCCTTGCCGCAGGCCGCGGCGAGCGTATGCAACCACTTACTTACCACACACCCAAGCCCTTACTACCCGTTGCAGGAAAACCCCTTATTGCCCACAGCTTAGGGCGCCTTATCGAGGCCGGCTGCACGCGCGTTGTCATTAACTGCGCACACCTCGGCGAGCAGATTCCCGCCGCCCTAGGCGATGGCAGTGACTACGGGCTAGACATTCTCTATTCGCATGAAGATCCCGCCCTAGAAACCGCCGGCGGCATTATACGAGCGCTGCCGCTTCTCGATTGCGAACACTTCGTAGTGATCAACGGTGATGTCTGGTGTGATGCACCTTTGGACAAAGTATTTAATCATCCACTGAACAACGATCTCGCGCATTTGGTGATGGTCGACAATCCAATCCAACACCCCCTCGGCGACTTTTTGCTAGACGGCTCGCGCATCGCGCAACGCCCTCACCCAGACAGCCAAGGCTTCACTTATAGCGGTATAGGTAAATATTCGCGGCAGATGTTCGCCGGATACAGCGCGGGGTTTCGGCCATTGCGACCACTACTGGACCAAGCCATAGCCAACCATCAAGTCAGTGGCGAGCACTACACTGGCGACTGGCGGGATATCGGCACACCGGAAAGACTCGCCGAACTTAACAACGCACTACTTTAGAATATGTCTTTTAACCACTTCCACGGATCACGTGGCTTGGGACGACAACTAGCATCAACTCCAGGTTTAGTCTTATAAAACGGCAATTGAACCACGCCGGGACATCCCGCTGCGCTCAACCGACCCTGATCATCAACCCACAAATGTTCAATACCAGGCAGGGTGCGAGCCACAAAAGGTTTGTAACTAACATCCGCGACAAAGTCGCCCCACACTCGCATGGCACCCGAACTACCCGTTAAGCCCACCTCAGCATTATCGTCTCGACCCACCCAAACAACGGCGGCCACATCACCGGTAAACCCAGCAAACCAACTGTCGCGGCCATCGTCGCTAGTACCGGTTTTTCCCGCCGCCGTGAGCCCTGCAGGAAGGGTGTTATTGAGCTGTACCGCCGTACCCGCGCGCACCACCTCGGACAACCCGAACTGAAGCAATGCCAACGACGCTGGTTCAATCGCAGGCCTGCCTGCTGAACTGAAAAAGGTCGCCTCACCCTCAGCGAGCTTAATAGCATCGACTGCCCGCAAGTGTTGAATGCGCCCCAAACTAGCAATATTGGTATACATCATTGCCATATCCAAAGGCGCCAAAGCAGTAGCCCCTAGCAATAGTGAGGGGTTACTTCCAAGATTCTCTTTAACGCCCAGACGCCTAATAATATCGGTCACTTTGGGAAGCCCCACATCCAGCGCCATACGCACCAAGGCTTGATTGTAGGAGCGGCGCAGCGCCTCAACCAAGGGGATATCGCCATGACTGAGCTTGTCATAGTTGCGAGGCTCCCACACACGCTTTTTATCCAAGGGCACCGTGACAGGCGCATCGCTCAGCATGGAGGCGAGATGGTATCGACCACTGTCGAGGGCCGCCAAATAGGCGGCGGGTTTAAGCAGCGAACCCACTGGGCGACGCGCATCAAGCGCGCGATTAAAGCCTTGGTATTTGACTTGTCGACCGCCCACCATCGCCAACACTGCGCCGGTCGTCGGATGTACGGCCACTAAGGCGCCCTCTAATTGGCCATCTTTCATGCCACGCCAGCGCTCAATCCGCGACAACTCTTTCGTCAGAGACTGCTCGGCACGCTGCTGAACAAATGGATCGAGGGTGGTAAACACGCGAACATCTGCACCGTTTTCCAGTGCGCTATGCATATTTGACGCCCGCAACTGGCGACGCAAATAATCCATAAAGGCAGGGAATTTTTGGGAACTTGGCGATTGGGCACCGGCGATCAATAAATCCTCGGACTTTGCCACGGCAGCCTTTTCAGCGTCTAAAAAGTCATTACCCACCATACTGTCTAAAATGAGGTTGCGCCTTTCTAAGGCGCGCTCGGGATGGCGCCGCGGGTTGTAGAATGACGCCCCTTTCACCAACCCGACTAACAGTGCCTGCTGGGCAACACTGGTTTGCTGCAGCGGTACACCAAAGTAGAACTGTGACGCCAATTCAAAACCGTGAATAGCCCGCGCCCCGTCCTGCCCCAAGAAGACCTCGTTGACGTAGGCTTCTAAGATATCCTCTTTGCTAAAGTGCAACTCCATTAACAAGGCCATGGGGATTTCTAACAGCTTGCGAATGAGTGAACGCTCTTGGGTAAGGAAGAAATTTTTTACCAACTGCTGGGTAAGGGTACTCCCCCCCTGAGCAAAACCACCGGCACGAATATTGGCCAACATCGCTCGTGCAATCCCGCGCAAAGAAATACCGTGGTGGTGCATAAAATTGCGATCTTCGGTGGCCAGCAAGATTTGGATCAGGGTCGGCGGGACCTTATCCAAACTTATGATGTGGCGGTCTTCGTAAAGACCTGACTGAAAACTGCCAATCATTAACGGGTCGAGTCGCTGATTACTCAGCGCCTGGCCCTGACTGCGTAGACCACTGACACGCTTGCCGTCGATCCGCAAACTGATCAAGCGACTCGGCGAATAGCCATCAAAGAACTCGAACCCCCGCACATAGATGTCAAACTGATTGCCACGGCGGTAGTACTGACCAGGAGCGCGAGGGCGTTCCACTGCTTTATAAGACAAACTGTCGAGCTCAAATTGCAATTGTACCGCCGACAAACCCTTGCCATCGAATAGTTCAAGCGGGCGAGCATAGGCTTGCGTGGCCACCTGCCATTTGGTGCCACTGAATTTTTCGAGCACCAGTGCATCCAGGTAGACCAGCGTAAACACCCCGACAACGCTCGCCGCCAAGAGCAATTTCAACCAATAGCTTTTAAGCCAGCGCATGAGCTAGGGCGCACTCAGTTCGGCGATAAAGGCAGTATCACCCACCGCGCGCTGCAGTGTATCTGTCAGAATTTGGCTAATCAGTTCGCGACTTGTGTCTGCAGATGGCGCCAAGCCAAGCTTGTGTGTGCGCTGTGTTGAATAAGTAAAGGTGTGCAACACTAAATTCTTTTGCAGCACAAAGCGGACGGTATTGCGCAGTAGCAACGGTGTTAACACAGGGTCATCGCCAACGACAAATAGCAATTCGTCAGCATTGACCGTGAGTTGCAAATCCGCCTCTTCGGCGCTGTGCGCCGTCGCAAAACCAAAATTGTACAACGCCGCTCGAACATCGCGTTTGAGCTCGAGGGCAAGCACAAAGCGCTCATCCACTAATCCACGCTCAGACAGCGACGCATCGACATTGTCTACCACCTCGAGAAATACCGAGCGGCCGCGACCAATGTCGAGCTCTTTAAATGTGAGGTCTGCGCGAACATCCTGCACCGTCGACTGCGTGGCACATCCCGCCAGCCATAGCAGCGACAACCATAATAGTTGGCGTAGAACCATCAGCCCCTCGCCATCAGATCACGCAAATCAATAATTGCCGCGTTAGCCCGAGAAATATAGGACGCCATCACCAGCGAATGATTGGCAAACAACCCGAAGCCGGTACCGTTCAAAATGAGGGGACTGGAGATATCTTCCTGGCAGGACTCTAGCTCACGAATAATTTGCCTGAGACTAATTAAGGCGTTTTTCTTCTGCAGCACATCGGCAAAATCCATTTCGATGGCGCGCAAAAACTGCAACAGCGCCCACGTGGTGCCCCGCGCCTCATAGAACACGTCATCCAACTCCGTCCAAGGCGTTTTGACATCAATTTCACCCGGCGCCGCGGTCGACTGAACTGCCGCCTCATCACCCGCCAAGTCGGTATTGATACGGCGCTGACCTACACTGGCCGTTAGGCGCTGCGACAAACTGCCCAAACGGTTCTGCACAATACCTAACCAGTAGCGAAGATTGTCCGCCCGCGCGTAAAATTGGGCATTGTTTTCATCGCTGTCTTCCAAACGCACCAAATAACGCTTCAAGAAATCAATTCCCTCGCGATACTCGGACTCAGAAGCGGGGAGAATCCAGCTCTTGTTGTCAAAATTGAAGCGCGGCTCAGCGAGCGCTAAATCCGGATCTTCTTTGGATTGGGATTGCGAACGGCTAAAGCTCTCTCGCATCGCACGACTGAGATCGCGCACTTGAATAAGCACGCCGTATTCCCAGTTGGGAATATTGTCTAACCACACCCCTGGTGGAAAAATATCGTTACTGAGGAAGCCACCGCGCTTATCCAGCAGCAACTCTGCGGTTTGAATAAGGGTGGTTGTGGTGATCGCCCCCGTTACCAAAGGAGCACCACGACTCTCCGCGCGCTGCATGGCTGACGCCTGTACATCGAAGCGCTCAGGCTCACTACTCCACAGCATACCGACGACACCCGCCGCCAAGATATACAAAAAGACCACCGCCAATAACCACGTATTACCAATATAGCCGGCGCTGTAGTCGATCGTGCTTTGCCAACGTTCCCGCAGGCGCTTCCATAGAGACATCGTGTTTACCCCATCCTAGTGATGCATTTTATGCGGCGAACGCACCTCAGCCTTTACGCGATACTCCTCACCCTGCGCATCGGTGAGCACCAGTTCAACTTGGCCGTCGGCAAACGCCGCTGGGTCGCAATCAAACAACATCAGATGATTGCCACCCGGCTGAAAAACCACGCGCTCTTTTGGTGCCACTGTCAGAGACGGCATACGACGCATCTTCATCATGCCATCTTCTTGCACATGGGTATGCATTTCGACGCTGGCCGCCCCGGAACTCGATGCACCCACCAAGACAATGTCTTCCTCGCCCTCGTTGGTAAACTCAAAGAAACCCGCACTCATGTTGCGACCAGGAATCAAATCGCGCACGTAGGCATTGTCGAATGTACCCTCCGCGAATACCTGTGAATTCAATAACAACATGGTGGCTATCAACAATTTTTTCAACGGTCTTTCCTCTTAGCTTATATCGTTGGAAGATCAATCAAGATTACTTTGGGCGTGGCGCCCTTAACTATATTACCCCGCAAGCGGTATTCAGCCAGCACCTCTCGCATTTGCTGATAAATCCAGCGCCCCTCGGCGTCATTACGAGAAACAATGGTAATTCTGGAGTTGGCACGCATCGCCACGACGGCAATTTCCGTCAAACGCCACTGAATGTCCTCACCTCGCCCATCTAAGGCAACGCTATCGAGCAAAAATTCATTCTTTGGTGCTAGCTTTTGAGCTTGCTCACGCCCCCAAGCCTGCCGCAACTTCTCAATGGCCGTCAAACTATTTGCCTGTCTGGCAAAGGGCTCAGCCCTCAGTAAATATCCCTCGGCCACTTCCCGTGCACCTTGCTGCTGCGCTTGCTGAGCCAACATCAGATAGCGCTCCACAAGGCGCTGCATACCATCAAGAGCGATGGCGTTCTCAGGATCAACATCCAATACTTGGCCAAAGTAATCTGCCGCCGAACCCTCTCGCGGCTCGGACAGATGATCGTTATCCAATGCCGTCAACCCCGCAAACAACAACTCTTTCAAAATATCACGCGCGGGGGCAGGCGCCGCCTCAGCAGCGGTCACTTCAGGGCCGCGATCCACCGTAGGCACCACGGGTGTCGACAAACAACCCGACAAGGCCACCGCCATCATCGCCAAGATAGCCCCGACCATACCCCGCCAGATATTTGAAGAGACTGTCCCTCTAAGATAGTACACGTTAAACTAGCCCCACATTCGATGAATTGCGTATAAGCACCCATAGCAATGCATTATACGTTGACCAAAATCAAATCAGGATTATACATGCTGACCAACACCTCGCGCGCACTTTGCTTGATTTTGTTTTCATTCTTGGCAACTTCTTCTTTTAGCCAAGACAGCTTGAGCAATACCTTTGGGCAAGTATCAGCGGTGGGATTTTTGCCGGTGGAGGAAGCCTACACTTACCAACTAAATGCGCAGGACGGCCAACTCACTATCGAGTGGCTGATCGAGCCAGGCTACTATTTATACCGCCACCGTTTCGCTGTACAGAATAGCGAAGGCCAAAGTATTGCATGGGAGATTGAGCCCGGACTCAAAAAAACCGATGAATATTTCGGCGATGTTGAGGTGTATTATCAATTCACCACGCTTACCATTGCCGCCTCGGCACTTCCTAGCAATGCTCCTAGCGACTTAAAAATTAGCTATCAAGGTTGCGCGGACGCGGGCCTTTGCTATCCGCCGGAAACCCTCTCTGCCCACTGGCTGCCAGAGCAAAACCTATTTGCACACGGTGCGCTGCCCACCCAACACAGCAGTGCCGCCCAGCCTAACAACCCAGACGCCCCCGGCTGGCTATCCGCCCTACTCTTCGCCCTCATCGGCGGCATGATTCTCAACCTAATGCCCTGCGTCTT
>JBEAQQ010000103.1:0-3334 GCA_041163785.1 Pseudomonadota bacterium | reverse complement strand
GGATCTTCGTCCGCCAACGCGGCTGCACTAACGAGGTGAATGGTCATTGCCAAGGGTAACATTAAGAAACCAAAACGCATGGAGCTCTCCTTCATTTTTTGTTTGAATGTAGCATTAATCTCACAGATACCAAAGCGACTTTAGTCGATGATAGTAGAGCGAAGGAATATTGCGATGGCAGGTTTTACCATAGAGCGTCAATTTACCCAAAACGCTGACGATATTCGCCAAACGGCACGAAGGCTGGCAGATAGGCTTTGTAGCGAACACCCGGTGACCGCCCATTGGCAAGACGAACAGGAATGCATACTTTCAGGTATGGGCGTCGATGGCAGAGTTCTTATTGGAGACAACACCCTGACCATAGAGGTCAAACTAGGGCTGTTAACCCGCATGTTCGAAGACCGCATGAAAAAAGAAATAAACAGCTATCTAGACAAGTACCTTAATTGAGCTGCCTTTTCAGCCCGCTGAATGCCAGCAACATCACCACAGCGGACACCGGTAAAATCCAGTAAGCGTGGTCGCCACCTACAGCATCGAACAAGCGTCCCACGCTGAACGATCCCGACGTGCCACCCAAGACAGAAAACACCATGATCAGCCCCGTCATTGGCGCATGCTTGTTAATAGGCAAAGACGACAAAATCACCGAGCACATCATGGGGTAAAGCGGGGCAAAAAACAGCCCAGTTAGCGGAATAGCCCACACACCAAACGGCACTTGCGACCAAGATGCAATTTCACTGGGAATCTCTGGTACCGAGCGTATACCCACAACTAACAAAATAGCGATGACACTGATACAAAACACCGCCAGTGGATACCAATCAATAAATCGCAACAACCAAGCGCTCCCCAGCCGGCCTAGCGCAAGTAGCAAGGCCAACACACTGGCCACCTGCAAGGCTAAGGACGTAGGCATGTGCAAGACCTGCCGGTTAAAACTTGGCAGCCACGACATCAACCCCTGCTCCGTAAATACATAGAAGAAAATGCCTATCACAAAGCACGCCACATACAATGTGCTTAAGAGAGCGAGCATCTCACTGAGACCCGCCGATGAAGACACCTCAGAGGACAGCCGCGATTCGTCCAAAGGCATTTTCCAAATCGCCCAGAAGGCCAACAAAAGCAAGCCCCCCATCAAGTAATAGCTGCGCATCCAACTCAGGCCACTTGGGTCGCTATCATCGACAAAAAACCCGAAGGTGTAATACATAAATAGCACGGCAAACATGAAAAATGCTTCGAAAAGTCCCATGGTTGACGCATGCTGCTTAGGGTCGTGAGTTACCAAACCAATGATGGCGAACATGGCAATTTTACAGACCGCGAAGATGACGCCAGTGAGCGAAAACATGAGGAGCGAGGTCAAATACGCGGGCACACTCGGCAAAATAAAACACGCCAACGCCAATACGGCAACACCAATCAATAGTGTGCGTTTCAAGCCAAAAACGACCAGACGACTAGCTAGAAAGAAAGACGCCAATGCTGCGCTAATGTCTTTGCTTGGCTCTAAAAATGCCGCTTGGGTCGCCGAGACAGCAAAGCTTTGCTGCACCTGTAGAATGACGACACCCACACTGCCAATCAGTAATGTAAGCACAAAATAGGTCAACAAAAGGGTGGGGACAATGCGCATAGAAGCTCCTGTGAAGAGCGCGCATTATAAAGAGCGCAGGGTGGCTTCACTAGCTATTGAGCGATTTTTTGTGCGTCGGGCTGGCTGCGAAGATAGAAGGTTAATAATGCTCCAACAAAGAGACCTACCGCGGCCATGTACATACCGGCATTATAGTTACCGGACTGCTCCGCAAGAATGCCGGTAATAGCTGGTGCAAAGATCTGCCCAACACCGTAGCACATGGTCATACTTCCCATCATTTTGGCGGGCTTGGTGGGGTAGTAAAGCCCAGCCAAGGTCAACACCAAGCTGACAATACCGGTAAAGGTACCACCAAACAGTGCGGCGCTCAGCAGCGCCATAGGCAGTGTGGGCGACAGTACGGGAAGTAGCGCCGCCACACCCTGCACAACAAACGCTAACACCATGGCGTTATATGGTCCCCAACGCCTTGCAAATAGATCCCACAACATCGTCGCAGGGGCCGCACACACCCCGAGCAGTAAGAACGCCCACGTCCCCTTGCCCTCTAGTCCTGGCATTTGATCAATCAGTGCAACGATAAATGTGGCGCTCACCACGTAACCAATCCCAGCGCAGAGATAACTCAGCATGAATACCGCCAAAAAACCCTTTTGCGGTGGACGATCAGTCAGCACTCTACCCTGCTGCGAGACGGAACTACTACTGGGCGGAGGTAGCCAACGCCACGCGGGAATCATTAGCAGCGTGCCCAATATAGCCATGCCATACCACTGTTGTGACCAGTCTAGATATCTACTCGCCATTTCGACAAATAGCGCAACCATTGCAATGCCAAGGCCAAGGCCGCTAAAGTGAATGCCTAGCTCGCTGCGCATGTCGTGCCTGAGCAGCCAATTAAGGATCAGCGCCGCCCCCAGCAACATACCACCGACAGCACAAATGCCCGCCAAAAAACGCGACAGCGCGAGCAACCAAAAGTCATTACTCATGCCCATCATCACCGTAGTGATGATGGCGACGACAAGGCCAATACGATAGAGCCGGTCCTTGACCTGTAAGGAAGTGACTTTAGCCGCGATTAACGCACCGATTAAATAACCGACATAATTAATGGCGGCCAACCAGCCCCCTTCTGCCACGCCTAACCCCGCCTGATTCTGCATAATTGGCAGCATAGGGGTGTAGGAAAAACGCGCGATCCCCACGGTTAGCAGCATGCTGCAAATACCCGCAAATAAGACTTTGAAGCGCTTTCTAGCCAGGTGGGCAGAGGTCATAGGTGATCGACTAGCCACGTCGAACTTTGCGGCGAGAGAACGCCATGAGCGCCCACAGAATATTACCCGAGCTGACCTGGCCAACAAGCTTGCCGTCTACCATCACAGGACGGCGACGCTGCTTGGTTGCCAACATCGACTCGGCAACTTCGACGATACCGTCTTGCGGCGAGCAAAAGTTGACTGATCGGGTCATAAAGTCGGCCACCGTACCGGCTTCATCCGCCTCACCATCATTGTAAATTGCATTGAGAATGGCGCGAATGCAGTCCACTTCCGACAATACACCGACAACATCGTTGTTGCCATTAACCACCGTCACACCGGTTAGCTTATATTCCAACAACATTTCAACAGCATCGACAATATTCTTATCTTCGGTAATAGTAAGGGGCGCACGATGCATGCATTGATCTACATTTTGAGGCTTTTCCATGACCTT
>JBEAQQ010000102.1:0-4411 GCA_041163785.1 Pseudomonadota bacterium | reverse complement strand
ACGATTGGAAATTACATATTTGGAATAACACCGCTTGTGACGCATACAGCGACGCACAAATGGCCAATGTGACTTGGTCAGACGGCGTGCCTCACACCGGCGTCGATCCTAATTACGGCGCATACTGGCTCCTCGAGTTAAAAGAGGGTTACAACGATTGTGGTAATTACATTATTCACTTTGGCGACGACAAAGAGCAGGGCGGCGCCGATAAGAAGATGGATTTAACCACCGATCGCATGAACTGGGTCTTGTCGGGTGTTTCTGATACGTTTGCTAACCGTTTAATTTCCCTAGGTGTATCTGTGTCAGGTGCTAGCGCACACTGGGTTGATACCGGTTATGTACTGTGGAATACCCCCGCTGCAACAGCAACGATTAAACTGCATTCCTCTGCAAAGGGTGATTTGGAATTTGATCCTGAAGCGGGTGTGACAGGCGGTTCAGCGATTTCGGGTGCGGCCGCGGCCCTCCCTGACGCGTTATACGATGCCTTGCCACATATAAACGGTCTTACTGCGTATGCCTTGGATGTGGATGCTGCGGCGGCAAAAAGCGCACTGCGAGGCGAACTCATGGCGGTTGCCTACGATGCGGATGGACTGCCTCTGGGGGCCACGCGTGTGCAAATACCGGGAGTGCTAGATGCGCTTTACACCGCTGGTGACAATGATGCCGATGAGGCCACTTTAGGTGTTGTCTATACCGAGTCGGGTATCAACGCGAGTGTTTGGGCGCCGACAGCGACCGCGGTCAATCTCGTTGTTTACAATGCTGACAAATCACAAGCCTCAAAACAAGCCATGACGTTTGATGAAGCCACTGGCATTTGGTCACACAGTGGTGGCAGCGATCTGGATCGCAAGTTCTACCGCTTTGAGGTGACGGTCTTTGATGCATCAACAAGTAATTTGCGCACAATTGAGTCTACCGATCCTTATTCGGTGAGCTTGTCTACCAATGGCCGTTACTCACAGTTTGTCAATTTGGATGATGCTGATCTATTGCCATCCGGTTGGGCAGATCAGGTCGTTCCCACTATTGCCAATCCCGAAGATGCAGTGATCTATGAAGGGCATATCCGTGATTTTAGTATCTGGGATAGCTCGGTTTCAGCGGCTAACCGCGGTAAATATTTGGCGTTTACTGAATTAGATTCAGACGGTATGCAACACTTGGCGTCTTTGGTTGACGCTGGCTTGACCCACTTCCATATGTTGCCTGCCAATGACATAGCATCGATTAATGAAGATCCCACTGCTCAAATTAACCTGTCGGATACGGTTGGAGAACTGTGCGTAGCAACAAGTGCTGCGGCACCAGTGTGCGGTAATTTTGCACCCGAAGTGACCCTGGCGGAGGCCATCGCGAGTTATGATCCTGCCAGTGGCGATGCCCAGGCATTAATGAGCTACCTCAAGGCTTATGACGCCTTTAACTGGGGTTACGATCCACAGCACTTCAACGCACCCGATGGAAGTTATGCATCGAATGCCGATGGTGTGGCCCGAATCCTTGAAATGCGTGCGATGAATAAAGCGTTGCACGATATTGGCCTGCGTGTTGTGCTCGATGTGGTCTACAACCACACCAGCTCCTCGGGTTTTAACGATAACTCTGTCTTCGATAAAATTGTGCCAGGTTACTACCATCGATTGAATGCTGAAAGTGGTGCCATCGAGCAGTCTACGTGCTGTGAAAACCTCGCGCCAGAAAATCGCATGATGGGCAAATTCATGGTGGATTCTTTGGTGCTTTGGGCCAAGGCCTACGGATTTGATGGATTCCGTTTTGACATTATGGGGCATATCCCTCGCGACCTCATGCTTGAAGCGCGCACCGCTGTGCAAATGATTGACCCTGATACCTATTTTTATGGCGAAGGCTGGAATTTTGGTGAGGTGGCTGACAATGCCCGCTTTACCCAAGCAACGCAGCTCAATTTGGGTGGAACTGAAATGGGGACTTTTAACGACCGTATTCGCGAAGCGATTCGCGGTGCCGACCTGTTTAAAGACATTCCCAATCTTGGCCAAATGGATATGCTGCGCCTCGGTCTAGCCGGTACGCTGAAAGATTTTGTGCTGAAAGATTACAAAGACGTGGCGACAGCTGGCGCTAGTTTCTCTTGGAGTGGTTATGCAGACGATCCCGCTGACATCATAAACTACGTATCAAAACACGATAACGAAACGCTGTGGGATAAACTTCAGTACGGCTTGCCTTCTGAGATGACCAAAGCTAATCGTGTTCGCTCACAAAATATTGCGGCTAGCGCAGTGTTGATGGCCCAAGGCATTCCTTTCCTTCAGCTTGGTGGCGATATGATCCGTTCCAAGTCAATGGACCGAAATACTTACGATGCCGGTGATTGGTTCAACCGCGTGGATTACACCATGCAAAGCAATAACTGGAATGTCGGTCTGCCTTTAGCGCAAGACAACAGTGCGGCGTGGGATGCCATTTCTGGCCTGATTGCTAACAGCGAAACCGCGGTGAACAGTGATGATATTGTGTTTGCATCAAATGTGTTCAAAGAGTTTTTGAGCATTCGTTCAAGTAGTCCATTGTTCCGTTTGACGACAGGCCAAGACATCATTGATCGTGTTGGCTTCCATAATATTGGCTCGCGCCAAACGCCTGGCTTAATTGTCATGAGTATTGACGATGGTTCAGGATTAACCGATTTAGACAGCGCTGTTGATGCCATCGTTGTGGTGATTAACGGTACCAATGCCGAGCAAAGTCATGCCGTGAACACAGCTGCTGGCTTCACGCTTCATCCCGTCCTCGCTAATTCGGTTGATGCTGTTGTTAAAACCGCTAGTTTTGCCGATGGCACCTTTACCGTCCCCGCCTACACCATGGCGGTGTTTGTTAAAGCTCAGGGCGATGCTCAGGGTGAGGGTCTTGCGGCTGACGCTACGTCTGGTCAGGCTGATGTCGTACCTTTTGGAAGTACAACAGTGTTTGTTCGTGGCAGTCTTAACGGTTGGTCCGAAAACAATCCCTTCACCTACGAAGGTTCTGGAATTTACAGCGTGGATATTTCGCTGGCAGCTGGCGACTACGAGTTCAAAATTGCCTCTGCAGATTGGTCTACCGTCGACTTTGGTGGTGCCAGTAGTGCCGATGCTGATGTGGCTTTGAGCGTTGCAGAAAACTTGGCGGCGGTTGGCGCCAATATGCGCTTGAGCATAGTTGAAGCGGATACCTATACGTTCACTATGGATGCCATTGATCCCGCCAACCCGGTGTTGACCGTGGCACAAAAAATTCCATTTGCCGAAAATACCATTTTGCTTCGCGGCAGTCTTAATGGTTGGGATGAGTCATCGCCATTTGAATATCAAGGTGGCGGCTTGTATGTTCGCTCGCAAGTGCTGACGGCAGGCAACTACGAATTTAAAGTCGCTACCGCTGATTGGTCTACTGTTGACCTGGGCGCTGTATCGGCGGATGTCGCTGATGTCGATTTAACAGTGGAGGAGGCCACAGCAGCCAAGGGGGCTAACTTTAAAATCGCTATTCCCAGCGATGGAAGTTACGATTTTATCGTCGACGGCAATTTCTCTTCTCGTGTCTTACTGATGGTTTTTCCAGCAGGGGACTACGACAGCGACGGCATTGCTAATGACAGCGATGACGATATCGACGGCGACGGCGTGCTAAATATCAACGACGCCTTTATCTACAACAAAGCGGAGTCAGTTGATAGTGATGGCGATGGGGTAGGTGATAACGCAGATGCTTTCCCAAACGATAGTGCCGAACAGTTCGATGCCGACGGCAATGGTATTGGAGATAATGCCGATGCCGCCAATGCGGCGAACAATCCTGAAGTCGTCGCGGGTTTCGGCGATGCCGTATTGCTTCTTCGTGGGGATATGAATGGCTGGGGTGCAGCTGACGCTATGACCAGCAATAATGCAGGCCGATATGCCATTGAGGTGACACTCGATGCCGGTACGTATGGTTTTAAAGTAGCGACCGAGGATTGGTCAACGGTGAATTTAGGTGCTGCGGATGCAGCGGCGGCCACCGTTAGCGTGGGTACTGACGTAGCGTTACTGCCAGGGTCCAATGATAACCTGAGTCTTGTCATTGATAGCGCTGGCGACTACGTTGTCAGTGTCGATGCACGAGATTCCTCGGCGCCAGTGATCTCTGTGCGCAGTGCTGTACCTTTTGGTGATACTACCATCTTGTTACGCGGTGATATGAATGGTTGGAGTGAGGCCAACGCCTTTGCTTATTTGGGCGATGGTGTGTACCAGGTTCAAGTCACATTGACGGCTGGAGACTATGGTTTCAAAGTGGCCTCAGCGGATTGGTCAACCGTTAACCTCGGCGCTACCTCGGTTGACACATCAAGTGTGGCTTTGAATCAGGGCGTGACATTGCTTCAAGG
>JBEAQQ010000101.1:0-12316 GCA_041163785.1 Pseudomonadota bacterium | reverse complement strand
CAGTTGCGCTGTATTGGCTCGACAACTTTCCAAGAGTATCGCGGCATTTTTGACAAAGACCGCGCTCTGTCACGCCGCTTCCAGAAGGTTGATGTGTTGGAGCCCTCGGTGGAGGATACCTACAAAATTCTCAAAGGATTAAAGCAGCGCTTCGAAGACCACCACGAGCTGAAATACAACGATAAGGCGCTGCGCACCGCGGCGGAGTTGTCGGCGCGTTACATTACTGACCGCTTTTTACCAGACAAGGCCATTGACGTGATTGATGAGGCGGGTGCCGCGCAGCGTTTGCTTCCTGCGAGTAAGCGTCGCAAAGTCATTGGTATTAACGAAATTGAGGCTGTCATAGCGCAGATTGCGCGTATACCCCCCAAGACCGTGTCTCGCTCTGACAAAGAGGCCTTGGGCAATCTGGAGGACAACCTCAAGCGCGTTGTGTTTGGGCAGGATCAGGCGATCAGTGCCTTAGCGACAGCGATTAAATTATCTCGTGCAGGCCTTCAGCAGGGGCGCAAACCGATTGGTAGCTTCTTGTTCTCGGGGCCGACCGGTGTGGGTAAAACCGAAGTGAGTCGTCAGTTGGCGGAAATCTTGGGACTCGAATTGATTCGTTTCGATATGTCGGAGTATATGGAGCGACATACGGTGTCCCGTTTGATTGGTGCGCCACCGGGATACGTCGGTTACGATCAAGGCGGTTTGCTGACAGAGGCGGTTACTAAGCATCCTCACGCCGTGCTACTGCTCGACGAAATTGAGAAGGCTCACCCCGAAGTATTCAACTTGCTGTTGCAGGTGATGGATCACGGTACCTTGACAGACAATAACGGTCGCAAGGCGGACTTTAGAAATGTCATTTTGATTATGACAACCAACGCCGGTGCTCAGTTGATGAGCCGCACGTCGATTGGCTTTACTACGCAAGACCACACCAGCGACGGTATGGAAGAAATTAAGAAGCTCTTCACGCCGGAGTTCCGCAACCGTCTCGATTCGATTATTCAGTTTGGTGAACTGCCTAAAGAGGTGGTGTTTACTGTACTGGATAAATTCTTGGTGGAACTGCAAGTCCAGCTCGACGACAAGGGTGTCACCATTGAAGTGGATGAGGATGCTCGTGCGTTGTTGGTCGAAAAAGGTTATGACAAAGCGATGGGTGCTCGCCCGATGGCGCGCATTATCCAAGAGTTGATCAAGAAGCCATTGGCGGATCTGGTGTTGTTCGGTTCGCTTGCTAACAAGGGAGGTGTCGCGCACGTCTCTGTTGTTAACGGTGAGATCGACGTGTCAGCAGAAGAAGAGGAACTTGAGCCCGCCTAGGCGGGCTCGCTTCGCGACTAGCGAGCGCGGTATGTAATGCGACCCTTGGTCAGGTCGTAGGGCGTCAGTTCTACACGAACCTTGTCGCCGGTTAAAATGCGAATGTAGTTTTTGCGCATTTTGCCTGAAATGTGGGCGGTAACAACGTGGCCATTTTCAAGGCGTACACGGAAAGTAGTGTTGGGCAGCGTGTCGACGACTTCGCCTTCCATTTCAATATTGTCTTCTTTTGCCATTCGGCCGGCATCTCCAAGTGATGACTGATTAAAAAGTGCGCGCATTTTGCCGTAAAACACCGCCGACTGCAAATATAACGCTGTATTTCTTGTCCCGCCTTCGCTGTCTCGAAGAGTCCGCAATCAAAACGGATTGCCTTACCGATTAGTTCAATTGCACCCAGCGCTCGTTGACCCGCACTTGGCACGGGCGGTAATCAATCTTGTAGGACATTTTTCGGCAGTCTTTTATCCAGTATCCCAAATACAAATAGGGTAGGGATTGCTCTCGGCACAATCGAAGCTGTGTAAGGATGGCAAAGGTGCCGAGGCTGCGGTCTGTTTGTTCGGGGTCGAAGAAGGTGTAGATGGCCGAGAGGCCGTCGTCGAGACGGTCGGTGACGGAGACGGCGATGAGATTTTCCGATAGGCGGTATTCAATATAGCTAGTGACGCCCCATTCGCTGCTCAAAAAGCTGTCAAATTGTTCCCGCGAGGGTGGGTACATGTCGCCGTCGCTGTGGCGTTGTTCAATATAGCGATGGTACAGCGCGTAGTGTTCGTCGCGGTCAATTTGTTGCGAAACATGGACGCTTACATCGCTGTTTTTATTGGCGATGCGGCGCAAGCGGCGGTTAGGTCGAAACGTCTCAACGCACGTCCTTATTGGAATACAGGCTTGGCAGGCATGGCACTGGGGGCGGTAGATGTGACTGCCGCTGCGGCGAAACCCATTGCGTGACAGTTGGCTATAGAGCGGGCCGTCAATCGGGTGCTCTGGGTCAATGAACAGCGTACTGGCCTGCTCGTTTTCTAAATAGGAGCATGGATGGGCATCGGTGATAAAGAAGCGGATGCGATGTTCGTCGGCACTCACACGAGGGCTCCTGTATCAATCGAAAATTGCCATGGTCCTAGCGGGTGAGGGAGTTCGGCATGGTTGTCCAGTATATCCAAAAAGGCCTGCCTGGAAATATCTATAGCCCCCATTGAGCTTAAATGGGGGTTGGCAATTTGGCAATCAATGAGAGGGAAATCCCACGCTTGGCATTGCCTGGCTAACGCGACAAACGCGGCTTTGCTCGCGTCGCTCACGGTCGAAAACATCGACTCACCGAAAAACAGCTTGCCTAGTGAAATGCCGTAAAGGCCGCCCACCAGCGTATCGCCAAGCCACACTTCGAGTGAGTGTGCATACCCGAGGTGGTGCAGTTGGCTGTAGGCGTGTGCCATCTCATCGGTAATCCACGTTCCATGGCTGCCGCTGCGCGGTGCTGCACAGGCTTCAACCACGGCATCGAAGTGTGTGTCGAAAGTGAATGTAAAATCCTTGCGTCGCAGGCGTTTGGCGAGACTGCGAGAAATGTGAACATCGGCGGGGTAGAGTACCGCGCGTGGATTGGGAGACCACCACAAGATGGGTTGGTCGTCGTCAAACCAAGGGAAAATGCCCTGCCGATAGGCGAGCAATAAGCGCTGGGGGGAGAGATCGCCCCCCGCTGCAAGCAGTCCATTCGGATCGTCGAGTGCTTCGCTAGCGGGAGGGAAATTCAGGTCTTCAAGCCAGGGTATTAGGCTCATTCACCGTCCAAGAATTTTTCCGCGTCGAGGGCGGCCATGCAGCCAAAACCTGCTGAGGTGATCGCTTGGCGGTAGACTTGGTCAGCGACATCGCCCGCGGCAAACACGCCGGGCACGCTTGTCATGGTGGCCATGCCCTCAAGGCCGCTCTTGATCTTGATGTAGCCATTGTTCATCTCGAGCTGACCCTCAAACATCTGTGTATTGGGTTTGTGGCCAATAGCGATGAACACGCCCATAACGTCGAGGTCTGTGGTGCTGCCATCCAGTGTGCTCTTGACCCGTAGGCCATTGACGCCCATGTCGTCACCGAGGACTTCATCGAGGGTGTGATTCCACAGCAGGGTAACGTTGCCATTCTTGGCTTTTTCGAACAGTTTGTCCTGCAGGATTTTTTCACTGCGTAGGCTGTCGCGACGGTGGATCAGGGTGACGTGGTCAGCGATATTCGACAGGTAGAGTGCCTCCTCAACCGCTGTGTTACCGCCGCCTACCACGGCGACTTTTTGACCGCGGTAGAAGAAACCGTCACAGGTAGCGCATGCGCTTACGCCGCGCCCTTTAAACGCTTCCTCTGAATCCAAGCCCAGATACATTGCCGAGGCGCCGGTGGCAATGATGAGTGCATCGCACGTATAAGTGCCTTGGTCACCTTTCAAAGTAAAGGGGCGCTGACTGAGATCGGTGGTGTTGATGTGGTCGTTGACAATTTTGGTGTCAAAGCGTTCGGCGTGCTTATGCATGCGTACCATCAGATCCGGACCCTGGAGCCCTTCGACATCACCGGGCCAGTTATCGACTTCGGTGGTGGTGGTGAGCTGTCCGCCCACCTGCATACCGGTGATAATCACAGGTTGTAAATTGGCGCGTGCGGCATAGATGGCAGCGCTATATCCGGCGGGGCCAGAACCAAGAATGATAAGAGGAAAGTGTTTTACGTCGCTCATGTGGTAATATTCCGAAGTAATTCAAATATAGCAGCGAATCATAGAGGAAAATGGTTCGTAGAACAAAGGCAATCTATGCTCCGTGGCTGAGCTAAGGCGAGTAAATGTCAGACGCAAAAGATAGCGGCGTATCGCGCCGATTCACAGAGGGCTTGCTTATCGCAACGGTCGCCCTGTGTGCCTTCGTCACTGTTGCATTAATGACCTATTACGGTGGTGACCCCGGTTACAATACCACCGGTACCGGTGGGGCGATTCGCAATGCGACGGGAGCGGCGGGTGCCTGGTTGTCCGATGTGTTGCTGTCGTTGTTTGGCTATTCTTCCTATTTGTTGCCTGGGCTACTTGCCTTGCGCGCCGTGTTGATTTTTCGTGAAAAGTATAACCCCGAGGCCATGCACAGGAGTGCATTATTAATGCGCTCACTGGGCTTTGTGTTAGTCATTATGGCCATGACGGGTCTAGGAGGTTTGCAGGCCGCCAGCGCGAGTAGTCAGTTACCCTACGGTTATGGCGGTTTCTTTGGCGAGCAGTTGGCACATTGGAGCTTGGGCAGTTTCGGCTTGTTTGGCAGTCGGCTGATTTTGTTGGCCACGCTGTTATTCGGTTTGACCATTTTTACCGATATTTCTTGGTTTAGATTTATGGAGTGGCTCGGTCGTCGAGTCATGATTGCGAGAGAGCGAACCTCGCATTGGTGGGCGATGCGCCAGAAACAGCGCGAGGAACATGCTCAGGTAGAGGCTGTACAAGCGAAACGCAAAGCCCTACTAGATAGGCAGACCGAAGAAGTTAAAAAGCGTGTGCCACCTAAGATTGCCGCCCCAGTGCCCAAAGTTGAGGTGAGCGAGCGCGTCGAAAAAGAAAAACAGGCAACGCTCTTCAGTAGCGATGTCGAGGGTGACTTGCCACCCATCGGCCTGCTCAACGGCAAACACGCGTCCTCTGATCAAGGGTTCTCGGAAGAGACCTTGCAGGCCATGTCGCGCTTATTGGAACTTAAGTTGCGTGACTTTGGTATCGAGGCCGAAGTGGTTGAGGTCTTACCGGGCCCCGTCATTACTCGCTTTGAAATTCAACCTGCCCCTGGCGTGAAGGTGAGCCGTATTAGCAATTTGGCGAAGGATTTGGCGCGTTCTCTCGCGGTGATTTCTGTACGCGTGGTGGAAGTGGTGCCGGGTAAGTCTGTGGTAGGTATTGAAATTCCCAATGAAAACCGCCAGGTGGTGGCTTTTTCTGAGGTGATTGCCTCGCGCGCCTTTGAAGATTCTCGTTCCAGTCTAACCCTGGCACTCGGTCATGATATTTCTGGCGAACCCGTGGTGGTCGACTTGGCTAAAATGCCACACTTGTTGGTGGCAGGTACTACTGGTTCGGGTAAGTCGGTGGGTGTGAACTCAATGTTGTTGAGTTTGTTGTTTAAGTCGCCTCCGGAACAGGTGCGCTTGCTGTTGGTTGACCCCAAGATGTTGGAGTTGAGTATCTACGATGGTATTCCCCACCTGCTTGCCCCTGTGGTAACGGACATGAAAGATGCCGCTAACGGCTTACGTTGGTGCGTGGGTGAGATGGAGCGCCGCTATAAATTGATGGCGGCGTTAGGCGTGCGCAATTTGGCGGGCTACAACCGCAAAGTGGCCGATGCCCTCAAAGCCGGTGAACCGATTAAAGATCCGCTATGGAAGCCCGCTGAGCACTTCGAGCCAGGTTTTGACGAAGCGCCCGCCCCTGATTTGGCAGAATTGCCCTCTATCGTGGTGGTGATCGACGAGTTCGCCGATATGATGATGATTGTCGGTAAGAAAGTGGAAGAGCTAATCGCGCGTATTGCACAGAAAGCTCGCGCCGCGGGTATCCATTTAATTTTGGCGACACAGCGTCCATCCGTCGATGTCATTACCGGTCTTATCAAGGCCAACGTACCTACCCGTATTGCCTTCCAAGTGTCATCAAAGATCGACTCGCGAACCATTCTTGACCAGGGCGGTGCGGAGCAATTGCTTGGTCAGGGTGATATGTTGTATCTGCCACCTGGCAGCGGCGTACCCATCCGTGTGCACGGCGCTTTTGTCGCCGATGAAGAGGTGCACCGCGTGGTGGAGGACTGGAAGAAGCGCGGTACCCCAGAGTTTATTGAAGATATTTTGGAGGGGGGGAGCAGCGGCGTTGCTATCCCTGGTTTCAGCAACGACGAAGACGGCAATGGTGACCCCGAGGCGGATGCCTTGTACGACGAAGCGGTGCAGTTTGTGCTGGAATCACGCCGCGCCTCGATCTCTGCGGTCCAGCGTAAACTGCGCATCGGTTACAACCGCGCCGCGCGCTTGATTGAAACCATGGAGGCAGCAGGTGTCGTGTCCGAAATGGGGCATAACGGTAGTCGCGAAGTCCTCGCGCCCCCACCGGTAGAATAATATGCGTCTACTGTGTTGGAGTTTAAGTCTGTTTTGCGCCGTGGCGGTGGCAGATGAGGTCAGTGAATTGCACACCATGTTGGCGAAGACGACGCATCTGCAAGCCGCCTTCATTCAGCAGCAATTTGATGAGGCCGGTGAGCTTACCGAAGAAAGCCGTGGCCAAATGGCCTTGCAGCAACCCAATTTAGTGCGTTGGTTTGTCGCTTCTCCCTTCGAGCAGTTGCTGCTAGGCGATGGACAGTGGATCTGGCAATACGATATCGAGCTTGAGCAAGTGGTGCGACGTCCTTACCCAGAGGACGCTAGCCAGACCCCCTTGTTGGTGTTTACTGAATCTGAGGAGAGTTTGCGGCAAAACTATGCCATTGCGCTTTCCGAGGACGGCTGTTTTGTCTTGTCGCCGCGCGATGAGCAGCGCTTGTTTAGTGAGATGTCATTGTGTTTCAGCGGGGAACAATTAACACAGTTTTCTTTGCTGGATGGTTTTGGTCAGCGCACCCACGTCGCCCTTGAAGTCATTGATGGAGCCTTTGATGGCCATCAGTTCCAGTTTGATTTGCCCGCTGAGGCTGAACTCATCATCGACGATGGCTATGTTCGCTGAGTTCGAGAGAGAGCAGGGTTATCGCCCGCTGGCTGATAGAGTGCGGCCGCGCAATCTGGATGAGTATATCGGTCAGCAGCATATTCTAGGACCTGGCTGCGCGCTTCGCACTGCCTTGGAGACGGGCAAGCTACATTCGATGATCTTTTGGGGGCCGCCGGGGGTGGGCAAAACCTCGTTGGCGCGTTTGATTTCCACCTTGAGCGATGCCCGCTTTGAGACATTGTCTGCCGTATTGAGTGGGGTTAAGGATATTCGCGCCGCGGTTGACGCCGCCAAACACGCGCGCAGCATGGGCGGCCAAGCCACGGTGTTGTTCGTGGACGAAGTACACCGTTTTAATAAGTCGCAGCAGGATGCTTTTTTACCCTTTGTTGAAGATGGCACCGTGGTGTTTATCGGCGCCACCACGGAGAACCCTTCCTTTGAATTAAACAGCGCGCTACTGTCTCGCGCCCGCGTATATACACTCAAGAGCCTCAGCGACGAGGATTTATTGCACCTGTTAGATCAAACCTTGCGACACCCCAAGGCGGAACTGCATCGCGATCCCATCGTGATGGCTGACGAGCAGCGCGAGCAACTTGTAGCCGCGGCAGACGGCGATGCCCGCAAGTTGCTCAACCTGCTCGAAGTAGCGGTCGATCTCGCCCAAGACACCCCTGAGGGTCGGGTCATCGACGCCGATGTGGTGTCGCAGTTGTTGGTCCAGTCGCTGCGTAGGTTCGATAAGGGCGGTGATATTTTTTACGACCAAATTTCTGCGCTGCACAAATCAGTGCGTGGCAGTAGCCCCGATGCAGCCCTCTACTGGATGGTGCGTATGCTGGAGGGTGGCTGTGACCCTCTCTACATTGCTCGGCGACTGGTGCGAATGGCGAGTGAAGACATCGGTAACGCCGATCCTCGCGCCCTCAGCGTGGCGATGTCGGCGTGGGATAGTGTCGAGCGGCTTGGTGTGCCAGAAGGCGAGCTGGGTCTTGCCCAGGCCGTTGTGTATTTGGCCAGCGCACCGAAGAGTAACGCGGTGTATACCGCGTATAAAGCGGCTCGTACCTTGATCGCCAATACCCCCAGCTACGAGGTGCCCTTGCATTTGCGCAATGCGCCCACCAAGCTCATGAAGGAACTGGACTATGGGGCGGAGTATCGCTATGTCCACGATGAGCCGGAGGCCTATGCCGCGGGGGAGAATTATTTCCCGCCAGAGCTTTCCAGTACGCAATTATACGCACCGGTTGAGCGTGGTTTGGAAGGCAAAATAAAAGCTAAGCTAGAACACCTGCGCGAACGCGATAAAACCAGTACAATACAGCGCTATTCGTCAGACGATAGCAAGGGGAGTCGCTAGATCATGCACCATTGGTTATTTATCGCCGTAGGTGGCGCCATGGGTGCCCTGGGGCGTTACGCCTTTTCTAACGCGATCAACCACGTTTGGACGCTGAGCTTCCCCTTGGCAACCCTGTTGGTGAACGCGCTCGGCTCGCTGGCTATGGGCGTGATGTATGTGGTGATTGTTGAGCAACAACACCTCGCGCCTGAGTGGCGAAGTATTGTTATGGTGGGCATGTTGGGCGCATTCACAACATTTTCTACCTTCTCGCTAGAAACCGTGGTTCTGATTCAGCGCGGTGAGGTCGTCACGGCCTTGAGTTATACCTTAGTGAGTGTTGTTATTTGTGTGCTGGCGACTTGGCTGGCCGTAACTGTTTGTAAAACCCTGGTTTAAGAATTTAAGGACACACTATGTTAGACCCCAAGTTGCTGCGTACCGATCTTGATGCTGTCGCAGACAAGCTCGCAGTGAAAGGCTATTCCCTTGATAAGGGTTACTACACGTCGTTGGAAAATCGTCGTAAGCAAGCTGACATTGAATCGCAGGATCTGCTTGCCGAGCGTAAGCGTGTGTCGAAAAAGATTGGCGAATTGGTGCAAACCGGGATATCGCCGCAAGACGCCAAAGCCCAGGTAGATATTGAACTGCAGCGCATTGCTGACAACATTCAGCGCGCCACCGATGAGGCGACCGCGGTGCAAGCCGAACTCAACGATTTGTTGATGTCGATACCCAATGTTCCTGATCCCTCCGTGCCCGCTGGCGCCAGTGAGGATGACAACGTCGAGGTCTACACCTGGGGTGAACCTCGCGTGTTTGACTTCGCACCGAAAGATCACGTCGATCTCGGCGAGGGTTTGGGGCAGCTAGATTTTGAAACTGGCACCAAGATTACGGGGTCACGTTTCAATGTGATGCGTGGTGGTATTGCTCGCATGCACCGCGCCTTGATCCAATACATGCTAGATACGCACAGTTTAGCCCACGGTTATACCGAGGTGAATGTGCCCTACATCGTCAATGCTGATTCGCTGCGCGGCACAGGCCAGTTGCCTAAGTTTGAAGAAGACCTGTTTAAGCTGCAGGGTGAGCAGGAGTTTTATCTCATTCCCACCGCTGAGGTGCCGGTGACTAATATCGCCCGCGATACCATTAGCGAGCAGGTGCCATTGAAGTTTGTGTGCCACACCCCCTGTTTCCGCTCTGAGGCCGGTAGTTCTGGTCGCGATACCCGCGGTATGATTCGCCAGCACCAGTTCGAAAAAATTGAGTTGGTGCAGTTGGTCCCCGCTGAGACATCGGAGCAAGCCTTAGAAGAGTTGACGGGACACGCCGAGGCTATTTTGCAGGGCTTACAATTACCTTACCGCAAGGTCATTCTGTGCGGTGGCGACCTGGGCTTTTCGTCGACGAAAACCTATGATTTGGAAGTTTGGTTGCCCGGTCAGCAAAAATACCGTGAAATTTCGTCGTGCTCCAACTTTGGCGATTATCAAGCGCGTCGAATGATGGCTCGATGGCGCAACCCCGAGACGGGTAAGCCCGAGTTGCTGCACACCCTCAATGGTTCTGGCTTAGCGGTGGGGCGAACCCTTGTCGCTATTTTAGAAAACTACCAACAAGCCGATGGTAGCGTGATTGTTCCCGACGTGCTGCGCGCCTACATGGGCGGTGTTGATGTGCTAAGTGCCTAGGGCTCATTGCTAGCGTTATGTTAGTTCACGCGGTTTAAATAGGTGGTATCCATGGTGAAAAATCGTCTAGTCGCTTGGCTGATCGGTCTGCAAGTCGGCGTGGCAAACGCCGGCTTTATCGATAACTTTAAAGACGAGCAGGGTCGAACCATTTGGCAGTACGTGGCCAACTTTACCGGCGGCGTTTTGATCATTCTGTTGCTTATCGCCTGCGTTGTACTGATCGTGGTGCAGCGCCGTGTCAGCAAGGCCAACGCTAAACTGCAGGAAATGCACGAGGTGTTAGAAGAGCGCGTGCGCGAAAGAACCCGTGACCTGCAGGCCACCACCGAGCAATTGCAGTACTCAGAGGGTTATATCCGTGACATCCTAGAGTCGATGCCCCTGTCCTTGATAGGCTTGGATAAGCATTTGAAGGTCACCCGTTGGAACGAGCGCGCGGCCAGTTTGACCGAGGTTGCCAAAGACGACGCAATTGGCCGTGACCTATGGGAAGTTTACCCCACGGTGTCCCTCAATCGCCGCCAGCTAGAGGGAGTGATGTCGCATCGCAAGACGCTAGAAATTAAACATAGCCAGCGCGGCCGTTTTTACTACGATATTACTGCTTACCCACTAAGCGACGAAGACAATGGTGGTGTGGTGATTTTGATCCACGATGTGACCGAGCGCATTATTGCCGAGAACATGCTTGTGCAGCGCGACCGTATGTCGACCATGGGTGAGTTCGCTGCGAGCATGGCGCGAGATATCGACCAGCCGCTCCAAGTATTAGCTGAGGATATCGGCGCGGTCGCTGATGGCATCGAGGGGCAGGGCGAGCACGTCGACCAACTCCGCACGGCCGTCAGCCGCGTTCAGCAGGCGCGAGCCGTCATTTCCAATGTATTGAGTTTTGCCGCGAAGGGTGATTCCGATATGCAGGCAGTCGATGTGCGTGAATTAATGGATCACAGCATCGAGCTGGGCGTAGAGCTGCTCGAAGAACCGCGCGGGTTGAGCTTTAAGCAGGTCAGTGTTGTGCGCAATTACGAGGAGGGTTTACCCAGTTTGGTGTGCGCCAGTACCGAGCTGCAGCAGGCTATTTTGGGTATATTTAGACACAGTTTGCGCGCCATGGAGTCGAATGCCAGCGATCGCCCGGCGGAAATTCAGATTGAACTCATGGAGTGCTACGATGCCATCTGGATGCGCATCCATCACAATGGGCGAGGTCTCACCGGCGATCAACAGCAACAAATCTTTGAGCCTTTCTTTTTGAATGACCAAAGCGAAGATAGTTGCTGCATTCCTTTGTCGTTTAGTCATTATATTATTGCCGAGCGCCACAAGGGACAAATTGCCGTGACCTCTGATCTGCAATTGGGTACCACGTTCCATATTCAACTTCCGCTGGGAATGGGCGCTGTACAGACCCTCCGCTAGGAATTTTAAAATACTGGTTGTTTGTACAGTATTTTGTGTTTAGAATACTGGGTATTGTATTTTCAAGCCCACGGAAAATGTCGGAGATGATCATGGATTCTAACAAGCAGCAAGCACTAAAAGCCGCCCTTACTCAAATCGAGCGTCATTTTGGTAAAGGTACCGTTATGCGTATGGGAGATCGCGAGCAAGTGGCGATCCCCACCGTTTCAACGGGTTCTCTGGGTCTTGATATCGCTCTCGGTGTGGGCGGTTTGCCGCGTGGCCGAATCGTAGAAATCTACGGTCCTGAATCATCGGGTAAAACAACCCTTACCTTGCAAGCTATTGCCGAATGCCAAAAGGCGGGCGGTACTGCGGCCTTTATCGATGCCGAACACGCGCTTGACCCCATCTATGCAGAGAAGCTTGGCGTGAATGTCGACGACCTCATCGTCTCTCAGCCCGACACGGGTGAGCAGGCGTTGGAAGTGGCCGATATGCTGGTTCGCTCGGGCGCCATCGATATCATTGTTATCGACTCAGTGGCGGCCTTGACGCCCAAGGCGGAGATCGACGGCGAGATGGGCGACCACCACGTTGGTCTGCAAGCACGTTTGATGTCGCAGGCACTGCGCAAAATCACCGGTAACATTAAAAACAGCGGTTGCTTGGCGATCTTCATCAACCAGATCCGTATGAAAATCGGTGTGATGTTTGGAAACCCTGAGACTACCACAGGCGGTAACGCGTTGAAGTTCTACTCTTCGGTACGTCTCGATATCCGCCGCATTG
>JBEAQQ010000100.1:0-7732 GCA_041163785.1 Pseudomonadota bacterium | reverse complement strand
ATCCACCACCACTGTTAAAAAAGTTGGCCTATGATAACAAATGCTTGCGCGGGATGTCTTGCAAAAAGCGCGATTAGTTGGCGTCCATAAACTGGGTAAAAAACGGCCCTAGCGGCAATTGAGGTAGATCGGGGTACTCAGGGTAGTCAACGGCGATAAGATAGAGTCCCTTCGGCGAAGCTGTGGCGGCAGCAAGCCGACGATCCCCAGCGGCCAAAAGCTCCGCGATCCATCGACCTGGCTGACGACCTGCCCCGACCTCGATTAATGACCCAACAATATTTCTCACCATGTGCAGCAAGAACGCGTTGGCCTTGATATCAACCACAATCAATTGATGGTGGCGAACGACTCGAACATGATGGACACACCTAAAAGGTGAATTGGACTGACAGCCAGCACCACGGAAGGCGCTAAAGTCACGCTCACCCAAAAGTTGCTGCGCCGCCTCATGCATGAGGTCAGCATCCAGCAGCTCACGTACGTGGGTCAAACCCTGTGACAATACGGCTGGCGCCACAGGGTTGTTATCTATCACGTATCGATAACGCCGAGCTGTCGCTGAAAAGCGTGCATGGAAGTGGTGGTCGACAGGGCACGCCCACAAGACTCTCACCGAAGCAGGTAGTTTTGTATTGCCCCCCATCACCCAGGCCTTTGCGGCGCGTTCTACAGGGCTGTCAAAGTGGATAATCTGCGCGGTGCCATGCACACCGGTATCGGTACGCCCAGCACAAGACACAGTGATAGGCGTGTCGGCAACGAAGCTGAGGGCTCGCTCGACATCGGCCTGAACCGTGGCAACCTCGGGGTCACCTTGCCGCTGCCAGCCATGATAGTCACTGCCATCATAGGCAATTGCGGCCGCATAACGAAATTGAGTGGTCGTCGGAGAGGTCAGCTCAGGGATCCTTTTAATATAGTCGCTTCATCTTTTTGCTTTTCCGACCCCAGACGTTCGACTTCATCAAGAAGCTCCTTCGCTTGCGCGTTATCGCCCATCTCGATATAGGCCTTTGCCATATCGAGTTTACTCGACATCGCATCGTTCCTATCTTCTTCTAGCGCATCATCATCGTTCGAAAAATCTTGCACCATCATATCATCAAGCGAAACCTCTTCACCATCCTCCAGAGACAACGCCGACAAATCCAACGCCTCATCGTCTAAAGGCGTGATATCTTTTGCCAACTCGTCGAGGCTTTCTAAATCGAAATCCTCAAAATCATCCCCAGAGGCGTCTAAATCCAAGCCAGCCAAATCATTTTCTAGCGACGCGGCATCTAGATCGGCATCAAGAACCTCCATCTCAAAATCAATCGCCTCAACACCCTCAGCCTGAGCAAGCTCTTGCACATCGAGGTCATCTTCGCCCAGTGCATCTTGCTCAACAGCATCCTCTTCTATGTCGGCAGTAGGAGTGTCGATGTCCCAATTCAAATGCTCGAGTTCCTCCGTCGCTGGTGCCATCTCTTCACTTGTTTCTTCTATTGCTGCTGGTGCTGGCGCAGGATTGAGTAGCCGCGGGTATTCTTCAACAAGTGCCGCCAAGCCTCTCTTCACCTCGGGGTCTTGCGAAGCATGCAACTCCGCGAGCAAGGCGTGATAGTCTCTCCCAACATCCGCCGCAGTCGCCGCCTCGAGCAACTTCAATTGCACCCGCACGTCCTCTGGATACTCCTCGTACAAGGCGTTCATCAAATCCAAGGCCTTGGCATAGCGACTATACGCCAAGTAGACATCGACCTCGTTCAACACCTCTTCGATTGGGTTTGCGTCGATTTCAACAACCCTCTCTGGCTCAGCCGGTGCACTCACATCGAGGTCTTCATCTGGCGTTAACGAGGACGCCTCTAACGGCGTGGCCGATGACGTATCCTCAGTCTGCCGAGGACCCAAATCCACAGCTTCAGTGCTATTTTCCACACCAACCTCGGCAGGACTCTCAGCGCTTTCATCAGGGGAGCTTTCCGCCGGTGCGTCAACACGCTCGGGCATGGCAAACACAGGGGGTGGCATAGCCTCGACAGCCTGCCGCCCGCGTCGACGCGACCACAGAAGCCCACCAAATGCAGCAACTAACGCCGCGCCCAAGACCCCCAACAGGGTCGTTTCGTCCAGGCCTGCATCAGAACTCACTGGCGAATTTTGCATCTGTGCTAGCTGCTTATCCTTGAGCGCCATGAGGCGTTGCATGGTTTCGACCTGTTCTTCAAGTGCCGCCAAGCGCTGGCTGAGCTCTTGGTTTTGCCGTTGGGCGAGGTCTAAATCCTCCAAGGTCACCGCCAATTGCTGACTGACCGGCTCAGCGGCCATATCACTTTCGCCAGCTTGCTCTTCACTGTCACCGGTGGCTGAGAGGCTTTGTGCTCCATCAACCGCGACTGACGACACCGCGTTATCGGCGCGCGCCAATCGCAAGTAGGCTCCCTCACTGGCGGCGACCTGTGTATTCACGCCTTCAACGTCGTCTGAAACATCGGCCGTCGCGACGGGCACGGCCACGGCCACGGCCTGATCATCATTCTTCCAATAGGTATTCTGCTTTTGCACCCAGCGGCGCGCCTCGTTTTTATCGACAGCCGCGATCTGCTCCTCGCCAGGTAGATCCAAAATAGCACCCGCACGCAGGTCGTTGATATTGCCGCCACGGAATGCCTGCGGATTACCGTCGACGATGGCACGCATGGTTTGCTGAGGCGAATAGCGACGGTCTGGGCGAACGGACAGCGCGATATCCCACAAGGTGTCCCCGCCTTTAACCCGATATGAAGTCTCTGGCGACCCGCCCTCCCCGCCGCTTGGTGACGGTGCATCAGCCTTAGCTTTATTGCCCACCGGCGCCGCCGCCTCGAGAGGCATAAAATCAACCAATGCGGTGTACTCACGAAGGATACGCCCGTCAGGCCAACGAACATCGAGCACAAAATTCAAGTAGGGTTCCACCAGCGGGTTGTCTGTTCTCAGGTGGATAACCCCACCTCCCTGCTGGTCTAGCTCGACAGAAAATTGAATATCATCCAAGAAATATTCGCGAATCACCCCCGCTCGCTCGAAGTCCTGCATCGATCCCATGCGGGCGATTAACTGACTGACGCTCATTCCCTCCGTCCCATAGAGCACGATACTGGCATCAAGGGGTTGATTAACATGGGACTTCATCTCGATTGACCCTACACCGAGGGCGTGAGATGGCGAAGCGTATGCGGCGATGACGATGGCAGAGACAGCCTTGAGCTTGTTGAGCATGTGACGTTTCCTTTTGCGGCACAGGCGGCCAGACCCACACCTAAACTAGTAGTCATTTGAGTTTAGTCACTGCTGCTATTTATGCAAAAAAGGAAGGGGATATTTAACCAACGACAGACACAAAAAAGGCCGGAATACATCCGGCCTTTTTGACGTCGCTAAGCGCTAAGCACGCAAGTAGAGGTATTACGCCTCCAGCAAAATGCGTAGCATGCGACGGAGCGGCTCGGCAGCCCCCCACAACAATTGGTCGCCCACCGTGAAAGCTGACAGATATTCTCCGCCCATATTGAGCTTGCGCAAACGCCCCACAGGTACGTGCAGCGAACCAGTAACAGCGGTAGGTGTCAATGCTTGTAAGGTGACGGGACGATCATTGGGAACAACTTTCACCCAGTCATTAGCACCCGCCAACATGGCGTTAATTTCGTCCATGGGCACATCGCTCTTGAGTTTCACCGTCAGCGCCTGGCTGTGGCAGCGCATGGCACCAATGCGCACACACAAGCCATCCACCGGAATGACATGGCTAGTTTGCAGGATCTTGTTGGTCTCCGCTTGCGCCTTCCACTCCTCACGGCTTTGGCCATTATCGAGCTGAGTATCAATCCATGGCAGCAAACTCCCCGCCAGAGGCGCACCAAATTTTTCGGTCGGGAAATCGCCGCTGCGCATGGTATCGGCCACCTTGCGATCAATGTCCAAAATCGCACTGGCTGGGTCTGCCAATTCGCTAGCGACAGCGCTGTTGATAGCGCCCATCTGGGCAATCAATTCGCGCATATTCTGCGCACCGGCACCGGAGGCCGCCTGGTAGGTCATGGCACTGACCCACTCCACCAAATTATTCTGGAATAAACCGCCCATGGCCATCAGCATCAAGCTGACGGTGCAATTGCCACCAACAAAGTTTTTAACACCGCCGGCAATACCAGCATCTATCACGCCGCGGTTCACGGGATCGAGAATGATTAGTGCATCATCATTCATCCGCAGCGACGACGCCGCATCAATCCAGTAACCCTGCCAACCCGCCTCACGCAAGGGGCCAAAGACCGCCTTGGTATAGTCACCGCCTTGGCACGAGATAATGGCGTCCATTTGCTTTAACGCCTCGATATCCATGGCATCTTGCAGCGCCGGGACTGACTTGCCCACATCGGGCGCCTGACCACCGACATTAGAGGTGGTGAAGAACACTGGCTCATCGATATGAGCAAAGTCATTTTCTTCCAACATACGCTGCATCAGGACCGAACCAACCATGCCGCGCCAACCTACAAATCCTACTCTTTTCATCGTATTTCTTTCCTATTCAGTCAACGCAGCGACCACTGCGTCACCCATTTGATCACATGACACCAAGGTGTCGCCGTCACGATAGATATCGCCCGTGCGATAGCCTTTGTCCAGCACCTTACCAATTGCCGCCTCAATAGCATTGGCCGCCTCTACCTCATTAAAGGTGTAACGCAGCATCATCGAGGCTGACAACATCATCGCCAAGGGGTTGGCTTTATTTTGGCCGGCGATATCC
This sequence comes from Pseudomonadota bacterium, assembly GCA_041163785.1. Taxonomy (GTDB): domain Bacteria; phylum Pseudomonadota; class Gammaproteobacteria; order Pseudomonadales; family JAHEIH01; genus JAHEIH01. The sequence goes on along the minus strand of JBEAQQ010000100.1, from coordinate 2,946 downwards.
GGCGCAGAACCATGACAGGGTTCGTACATCCCTTTGCCATTTTTATCCAACGAGGCCGAAGGCAACATGCCGATTGAGCCCGTCAACATCGCCGCAGTATCCGATAAAATGTCACCAAACATGTTGCCTGTTACCATCACATCGAATTGCTTGGGACGCATCACCAATTGCATAGCAGCGTTATCGACTAACATATGGCTCAGCTCGACATCGGGATATTCCGCCGCCAACTCCGTCATCACCTCACGCCACAACATGGTAGCTTCTAGCACGTTAGCCTTATCAACCGAGCACACGCGACCACCGCGAGCGCGCGCCGCCTGAAACGCCAAATGACCAACACGGCGGATTTCAGATTCACTGTAAACATAGGTATTAAAGCCCTCACGCTCACCCGCATCGTTGGTACGAATGCCTCTGGGTTGACCGAAGTAGATACCGCCAGTGAGTTCACGCACGATCAAAATATCCAACCCAGCGACAATGTCTTTCTTCAACGAAGAAGCCTCAGCCAATTGCGGGTAGAGAATCGCCGGGCGTAGGTTACCAAACAACTCCAGCGCCTTGCGCAACCCCAGCAGCCCTTTTTCGGGGCGCAATTCGGGGGGGTTAGTGTCCCATTTTGGGCCACCGATGGCCGCGAAAAGAATCGCATCCGCGGCTTTCGCCTTAGCCAAACTGTCCTCGGGCAATGGATTGTTACACGCGTCAATGGCGACACCGCCCACTAGCGCTTCCTGATACTCAAAATCGAGCTCGAACTGCTGCTCGATGACATCCATCACCTTGAGTGTTTCACGCATGATTTCAGGGCCAATGCCATCACCCGACACCAATAAAATTGTTTTGCTCATCATCTGTCCTTACTTAATGATGTCAAAAAGCCACGGTGATGCCGCGCGCCATTTTTCTTCATAGGCACGAATCGCATCCGCCTGCGATAGGGTAATACCAATATCGTCCAAGCCATTAAGCAAACGATGCTTGCGATCGGCGTCGATATCGAATCCATAGCGATCACCCTCTGGGGTAATCACCTGCTGCTCATTCAAGTCAATCGTGAGTTGGTAGCCCTCGTTGGCCGCCACGCGCGCAAACAAATCATCCACCACAGACTCATCTAAAATCACCGGGAGCAGGCCGTTGTTAAAGCAGTTATTGAAGAAGATATCGGCGAAGCTAGGGGCGATAACCGCACGAAAACCGTAATCATCCAGTGCCCAGGGGGCGTGCTCACGACTCGAGCCACAACCAAAATTCTTTCGCGCCAAAAGGATGGTGGCGCCGGCAAAGCGCGGCTGATTCAACACAAAATCCTTGTTTAAGGGGCGCTGGCTGCAATCTTGACCCGGCTCACCCTTGTCGAGATAGCGCAATTCATCAAACAAATTGGGGCCAAAGCCACTGCGACGAATAGACTTCAAAAATTGCTTGGGAATAATCATATCGGTATCGACATTGGCGCGATCGATTGGCACCACAATACCCTGCTCTACATTAAATGCTTTCATGTCGCCTCTCCCTAAAGCTTGCTAACGTCGACAAAGCGACCGTGAATGGCCGCTGCCGCTGCCATGGCAGGACTCACCAAGTGCGTGCGACCGCCAAACCCCTGGCGTCCCTCGAAGTTGCGATTCGACGTCGAAGCACAGTGTTTGCCAGGCGGCAAAACGTCCGAATTCATGGCCAAGCACATTGAGCAACTCGGCTCACGCCACTCGATACCTGCCGCGGTAAAAATCTTATCGAGACCCTCGGCTTCCGCTTGGCGCTTCACCGCACCTGAGCCAGGAACAACCATGGCGCGCTGGACGCTGGCCGCTTTTTGCTTACCTTCGACAACCGAAGCCGCGGCGCGCAAGTCCTCAATACGCGAATTGGTACATGAACCGATGAACACTTCATCAACCGGAATATCGGTGATAGCGACACCGCCCTTCAATCCCATGTACTGCAGCGCGCGCTCCACGCCCGCTCGCGCCGAGGGATCAGCAATACTCTCTGGATCGGGAACCATGCCATCCACTGGCGCCACCATCTCGGGCGACGTTCCCCAGGTCACTTGGGGGCGAATATCTTCTCCGCGCAGGGTGACTACCACGTCAAAGTGGGCACCCTCATCGCTCACCAGATCGCGCCAAGCGACGACAGCCTTATCCCAAAGCTCGCCCTGTGGCGCAAACTGACGACCTTTCACGTAGTTAATGGTAGTGTCATCGACGGCGACAAGGCCAACGCGCGCACCGCCTTCGATCGCCATATTACAGACGGTCATGCGACCCTCCATCGACATATCACGGAACACTTGCCCAGTGAACTCGATAGCGCAGCCGGTACCGCCGGCAGTGCCGATTTTCCCAATAATAGCCAACACCACATCCTTGGGTGTTACACCCAAACCGAGTCGTCCGGTGACTTCCACCTTCATGTTTTTCATTTTTCTCTGCACGAGGCACTGGGTCGCCAGCACGTGCTCTACCTCTGAGGTGCCGATACCGTGAGCCAGGGCAGCGAACGCACCGTGGGTCGCCGTGTGCGAGTCACCACAGACCAGCGTCATACCGGGCAGTGTCGCCCCTGTCTCTGGGCCCACCACGTGCACAATACCCTGCTGAGCATCATTAATTTTAAATTCTTTGATGCCGAATTCATCACAGTTGTCATCCAAGGTTTGCACCTGAATACGCGAAATTTCGTCAACAATCGAAGCGATTCCTCCGGCGCGTTCAGCGACTTCCGAGGGCACATTGTGGTCGGGGGTCGCCAAGTTGGCGTCGATGCGCCAAGGCTGACGCCCCGCCATACGCAAACCTTCAAAGGCTTGCGGCGAAGTGACTTCGTGCAAAAGTTGGCGATCGATGTAGATCAGCGCGCTGCCATCGTCGCGCTTTTGCACAACGTGGGCATCCCATAATTTATCGTAGAGCGTTCTAGCCGACATGGACG
>JBEAQQ010000099.1:0-2741 GCA_041163785.1 Pseudomonadota bacterium | reverse complement strand
GGTCGCGACGTTGTGGCTCGCGCCATGACACTTGAGATTCTTGCCGGTCGTGGTTGTGGCCCCAATGGCGATCACGTGATGTTAAAGCTCGATCACTTGGGTGAAGAGGTATTGGAGAGCCGCCTGCCAGGCATTTGTGAGCTTTCGCGTACCTTTGCTCACGTTGACCCTGTGAAAGCTCCGATTCCTGTGGTGCCTACTTGTCACTACATGATGGGTGGTGTGCCGACGAATATTAATGGCCAAGCGATCATGGTCGATGAGGCGGGTAATGATACGGTTATCGACGGTCTTTATGCCTGTGGCGAAGTGGCCTGCGTTTCTGTCCATGGCGCTAACCGTTTGGGTGGTAACTCACTGCTCGATTTGGTGGTGTTTGGTCGTGCGGCCGGTTTGTACATTGAAAAGGCATTGCGTGAAGGCATTGAGCTTGACGAGGCCTCGCAGGAAGATATCGAAGCGGCTATGTCGCGTTTGAATAAAGTGAATAGTAGCACCGAGGGTGAAACTGTCGCTGTACTTCGCAAAGAACTTCAAACCATTATGCAAAATTACTTCGGTGTTTTCCGCAATGGCGAATTCATGAAGAAGGGCGTGGAGCAACTTGCGGCTCTGCGTCAGCGTATAGAAAACGTGAAGTTGGAAGACAAGTCAGATGCGTTCAATACGGCGCGAATCGAGGCGCTAGAATTAGCTAACTTGTTCGAAGTGGCCGAGGCGACGGCGATCGTGGCTGAGGCTCGCAACGAAAGTCGTGGCGCGCACGCTCGTGAAGACTTCTCGGAGCGCGACGATGAAAACTGGTTGTGTCACTCTATGTACTACCCCGTGGACAAGCGCGTGGGTAAACGTGCGGTGAACTTTGCGCCCAAAACCATGGACGCCTTCCAACCCAAAATTCGCACCTACTAAGAGGATGTCAGATAAATGTTGAATGTAAGTATTTATCGTTACAACCCAGCCACTGACAAAGCGCCCTACATGCAGGACATTCAGGTTGATACTGGTGGTCGTGACATGATGGTTCTCGACGTGCTGGAGATGATCAAGGCTACGGATACTACTATGTCTTACCGTCGCTCATGCCGCGAGGGCGTGTGTGGTTCGGATGGCGTTAACATGAATGGCAAAAACGGCTTGGCGTGTATCACGCCGCTGTCGGAAATCGTTAAAAACAACAAGTTGGTGTTGCGTCCGCTGCCCGGTTTGCCTGTGATACGTGATCTTGTTGTCGATATGAGCCAGTTCTATCGTCAATACGAGAAGGTTAAGCCTTACTTGCTAAATGATACACCTGCGCCCGCTATTGAGCGCTTACAGTCGCCAGAAGATCGCGCTAAATTGGATGGCCTGTACGAGTGTATTTTGTGTGCCTGCTGTTCAACAGCTTGTCCGTCGTTCTGGTGGAACCCCGATCGTTTTATCGGACCATCGGGTTTGTTGCAGGCCTACCGCTTTTTGGCGGATAGCCGTGACGAAGCGACAGATCAACGCCTCGCTGATTTGGATGACCCCTTCAGTGTTTTCCGTTGTCACGGTATTCAAAACTGTGTCTCGGTTTGCCCTAAAGGTTTGAACCCAACCAAGGCGATTGGTCACATTAGAAACATGTTGTTGGGCAGAGCGACCTAATTTGCTTAACAGCGTGTATAAATTGCTTTAAAATTCCGCATTAACTGGGGTCGCGCTTTAGCGACCCCATTACTAATACGATTCTCATTGTGTGAGACTCGCAATGCTGGTGGCGATCCCATCGGCGTCATTTAGTATTGACCGTGAAAGGTCTGAGGAACCCAAATGCATGAGGGCATGATGGAGCTTTTCTTTAAAAGCTCGCACATCTCGGGTGGCAACGCTGCCTATGTTGAAGATTTATATGAACAATTCTTAGTTGACGCTAATTCTGTCCCTGAAGAATGGCGAAACTACTTCGAACAACTGCCTGTTGTTCAAGATGCACTCCCTGTCCAAGACGTCCCACACTCTACTATTCGCCAGCAGTTTGAATTGCTCGCCAAGCAGCGTCTTCGCCCCGTATCTGGACCAGCTGAGTCACATCATGCAACCGAGTACGAACGCAAGCAGGTGCGTGTTCTGCAGTTGATCAGTGCCTACCGTCAGCGCGGCCATCAAAAAGCCAATCTCGACCCTCTCGGTTTGTGGAAGCGTGAAGCGCCTGCCGATTTGGAATTGGGTTTCCACCATCTAACTCAAGCTGACTACGATACGCTGTTTCAGACAGGCGTGTTCTACATCGGTAAAGACGAGGCCACACTCAAAGAAATTCACGAGGCGCTTGAAAAGACCTACTGCCAGTCAGTGGGTGCTGAGTTCATGCACATGGTCTCGACCGAAGAGCGTACTTGGATTCAGCAACGCATGGACAGTGTTCGCTCGGCGCCTGAGTACTCTCGTGCCGCCAAGATGCACTTGCTTGAGCGTTTGACCGCGGCGGAGGGGTTGGAAAAATATCTCGGCTCAAAATACCCAGGCACCAAACGTTTCGGTTTGGAAGGTGGTGAGAGCTTGATCCCCATGATGGATGCGCTCATTCAGCGCGCGGGCTCCTACGGCACCAAAGAAGTGGTGATCGGCATGGCTCACCGCGGTCGTTTGAATGTGCTGGTTAATATCTTGGGCAAAAATCCCGCTACGCTGTTCGATGAGTTCGAGGGCAGGGTGGAATACACCGGTTCTGCCGACGTTAAATACCATCAGGGTTTCTCTTCTAACGTCATGAC
>JBEAQQ010000098.1:0-8772 GCA_041163785.1 Pseudomonadota bacterium | reverse complement strand
CGCCGGTGTCGATTTCGAGTTGGCCTCGAGCCCTATATTGGCGTCTGAGAATTTGATGACGAATCTGTGGTCGCGTTGTTTTGGCGCGGTGTTAACCTCGGCAACGTTGACCGCCCTGGGGTGTTTCGACCGTTTTATGATGCGGGCGGGGACCCCGGCGGAAGCAAACTACAGTGTGGTCCCTAGTCCCTTTAACTACAGCGCGGCGGTGCTGAATGTACCGCCGTTGAGCTGTGAGCCCCAGGATAATGAAGCGCACAACCTCGCCATTGTGGACTTTCTGCAGAGCTTGCCCGAGCACGAGAAGGGTATCTTGGTGCTGTTTTCGTCTTGGCGCCAAATGCAGGATGTTTACCAAGGATTGGATAGCGATTGGCGCCGCGATGTGACCATGCAGGGCGATCACGCCAAGCACGAAATTTTGCGGCGTCACCGCGAGGCCATCGATGCCGGTGACCGCAGTGTCTTGTTCGGTTTGGCGAGTTTTGCCGAGGGTGTCGATCTACCCGGTGACTACTGTCGCCACGTGGTGATTGCGAAGATACCCTTTGCGGTGCCCGACGATCCTGTCGAAGCCAGTTTGGCGGAGTGGGTAGAAGCGCGTGGCGGCAATGCCTTCATGGAAATTTCTGTGCCCGATGCGGCGCTTAAATTGGTGCAGGCGGCAGGGCGCTTGCTGCGCTCTGAGGCTGACAGTGGCACCATTACCTTGCTGGACAAGCGGGTGGTCACACGCCGATATGGGCGCAGCATTTTAGATTCGCTGCCGCCGTTTACCCGGCAGATTTCGCGCTAGCGAAACGAATGCTTAGAGTGCCTCGCTAATGGCTGCCGCCAGCGATGGCGCCAGTGCGATAGAATTGCTGTCATCGAGCACGCTGTCACAACTCCACAGTGCATCGATGCCCTCTTTTCGAATTAATTCGCGCGCTCCAGGGGCTAATAAGGCGTGGGTGCAAGCGATGGCAACCCTTACTGCACCACGGGCTTTAGCGATTTTAGCGGCTTCGATGGCGGTGTGAGCGCTGCTGACAATGTCATCGATAATCACTACATCGCGGCCTTGCAGGTCCATCTGCGGTAGATCGACACTGACGTCGCGATCGCCACGGCGGATTTTACTGGCAATAGTAAAATCGAGCCCCGTTGTCGCAGCCGCTTCTGCAACCCATTGCTCGGACTCGCTGTCGGGGCCGATCAAAACAGCCTGTGCATATTGTGATGCCACAAAGCGCGCGATGGTGGTCGAGGCTAGGATGTTGCAGGCGATACCCTTGGGTATGGCTTCAGCGAGGTGATCAATGCGGTGCAAATGTGCATCGACGGTAAACACGCCGTCAAATGTCTGGGCGAGCATGCCGCCGATAATGGGTTGGCTCACCGCTTGTCCCGGTTCGAACTCCATGTCTTGACGCATGTAGCACAGGTAGGGGGCGACTAAAAAAACACGTGCAGCACCAAGGCGACGCGCGGTGTTAGCGGCCAGTAGCAATTCGATGAGTTTGCCGTTGGGTTGATCCAATGTCTGACAGATCAGGACATCACCCGATAGCGGTGTCGGCAATTTCAGGCTGACTTCCCCGTCGGGGAAGTGGTGGCGAGTGACCTCGCTTGCCGAGCAGCCTAGGGCAGCGGCCAATGATTGGGCTGGACCAGAATAGTCGCTAAAATACAAAATCTGCATGGCGTTTCTCTGCGCTGATAGTATAGCCATTATGTTGGTCTGCCCAGTGCGAGGCAAAGTTAAAATCGGCCTGAAATTCCGCGTGAATGCGATACAAAATATCCCCCGGCTGCACGCTGTCACCCACCTTCTTCAAGACATCAACTCCGGCGCCTTTGTCCATGGGAGCGCCCGCCAAGCGAGCAATTTTGGCCAGGCAGAAATTGTCGATTTCGCTCACTACACCGCTTTGATTGGCGGTAATGTCGCGGGTGAGTTTACCGGGTTTGAGCGTGGCATCGCGCCGCCCTTGGGCGTCGATGATGGCATTGAACTTGGCGAGGGCGCGCCCGCTGTCGAGGATGTCGCGCGCCACCTCGTAGCCGCAACCGCCACGGATGTCTGGGTCGAGTTCGAGGATCAAGCCCGCCAGCTTGAGCGATTTTTCCCTCAAGTCGCGCGGCGCATCGGGAGCGTTAGTAAGCACTTGTAGGACATCGCGTGCCTCCAGAACGGGGCCAATGCCTCGGCCAATGGGCTGGCTGCCGTCGGTGATGACGACCTGTAAATCGAGACCAAGTTGATCGCCAACGTACTCAAACAGTTTGCGCAATTGCATCGCTTCGCGGGCGGTGGTGACCTTGGCGGTTTTGCCGATAGGAATGTCGATCAATAAGTGCGTGGCACCGCAGGCGATTTTTTTAGACAAAATCGAGGCGATCATTTGCCCTGGGGAGTCAATTTCTAGGGGGCGTTCTACTGAGATGAGAATGTCGTCAACCGGGGCGAGCTTGGCTTTGCCGCCCCACGCCAAACAACCGCGATGGGCGTGGACAATGGCGTGCAGTTGCTCGGGGTCTAGATCGACTGTCGCAAAGACTTCCATCGTGTCGGCGGTGCCGGCGGGCGAGGTTATGGCGCGGCTGGAGGTCTTGGGGAACAACAAGCCGTGGGCGGCAACAATGGGTACTACGATCATGGTTGTGCGGTTGCCAGGGATGCCTCCAATGCAGTGTTTGTCGACCACCATGGGTTCTTCCCAGTCGAGACTGTGCCCCGAATCCACCATGGCCTGTGTCAGTGAAAGAATTTCGTCGCGATCGAGGCCGGCGTCGGCCGCGCTCACCAAGAAGGCGGCGATTTCAGGTTTGGAGTAACGGTTGTCGGCAATGTCCTGCACAATGGCGGAAATTTGCGATTTATCAAGGCGTTGACCACGCATTTTTTTGCGAACAAATTGCATGGAATGTGGCGGTTCAGCGTGGCTTATACGGACTTGCGTATCCGCTTCGACACCGAACTGGGCGAAGCTCTGTTCCGATAAGCCCACTTCGCCGGGAGTGACGATGGTGTCGTCGTCGACGATGTTGAGAACCGCGAGTATGTGTTTTCCGTCGAGTCTGATTTCTACCTTGCTAAGCGCTTGAAAACCCTCTGCGCGGTAGGCTTCGCAGCGCCGATTAAGGTAGGCCACGTTCTCGTGGTAGGTATCAATGGCGACTTTTTTAAGGGCTAAACGGGTAATATTTTCGTTCACTGGGACTCACTTCTTGTACTTTTATTTGAGCAATTTGTGAGTTTGAGTATGCGCTAGTTTGCGACAATCGGCCAGTTGAGTCTGCTTTCATTCCTTGGAATTTGCCTCGGCTTTGCGCTAGGCCAAAAAAAACCAGCACGGCTTGTGCGGTGCTGGTTTGGTGTGCCAGTTGGGTATTAATCCCAGCTGAGTGCGCCACCTGTTTGGTACTCGAGTACGCGTGTTTCGAAGAAGTTCTTCTCTTTGCGTAGATCCATGATTTCCGACATCCATGGGAAGGGGTTCTGCACACCGGCGAACTGTTCGGGCAAACCGAGTTGGTTCAAGCGGCGGTTGGCGATGAACTGAAGGTACTCTTCCATCATGGCCGCGTTCATGCCCAATACGCCACGAGGCATAGTGTCGCGTGCGTATTCTATCTCGAGCTGGGCACCTTCCAGGATCATCTGGGTCACCTGTGCTTTGAACTCGGGTGTCCAAAGGTGTGGGTTTTCCAGCTTGATCTGGTTGATGACGTCGATCCCGAAGTTCAGGTGCATCGATTCGTCGCGCAAGATGTATTGGAACTGCTCGGCAACACCGGTCATTTTGTTGCGGCGACCCATAGAGAGAATCTGAGTGAAGCCACAGTAGAAGAAGATGCCTTCGGTGACACAGTAGAAACCGATCAGGTTGCGCAGCAACTCTTGGTCAGCCTCGGGGGTGCCGGTCTGGAAGTTGGGGTCAGACAGTGCCTTGGTGTGTGAAATTGACCAGGTGGCTTTCTTAGCGATCGCGGGGACTTCGCGATACATGTTGAAGACTTCACCCTCGTCCATGCCCAATGACTCAACGCAGTATTGGTAGGCGTGGGTGTGGATGGCTTCCTCAAACGCCTGGCGCAGAATGTACTGGCGGCACTCGGGGTTGGTGATCAGGCGGTAGATCGCCAGTACCAAGTTGTTGGCTACCAGGCTGTCAGCCGTAGAGAAGTAACCCAGTGAACGCATCACGATTTTGCGCTCGTCGTCGGTGAGGCCGTCTTTTGATTTCCACAACGCCACGTCTTTAGACATGTTGATCTCTTGTGGCATCCAGTGGTTGGCGCAGCCGTCGATGTATTTTTGCCATGCCCAGTCGTACTTGAACGGCACCAATTGGTTCAAGTCGGCGCGGCAGTTGATCATGCGTTTCTGGTCTACTTGGATGCGCTCTGCACCCATTTCAAGCTCTTCAAGACCAGTGCGCACATCCATGTTTTGGGTAGCTTCGATTGCACGAGCTACGTTGTCTGCCGCAGCGCCGCTCACGACGGGTTTTGCGGTGGGCGCGGGGGCAGGTGCCGCTTCAGCAACGGGTGCGGCGGCCTGTGCAGGTTCCGCTATGGCTTCGGCGGCTTTTTTTACCACGGGGGCAGGGGTTTCGACGGTGTCGTTTTCGTAATCGTCCCAGCTCAACATAGTTATATCCCTCTTAGTATTTGTTTGTTGCTGACGGCCCTGGGGCCGCCATACTTAGTTTATTGACACGCTTCGCAATCTGGATCGTCGATCGAGCAGGCCTTAGGTACTTCTGCTGGACTAGCCGCTTCCATGGCAGGTGCCGCGGCACCGCTTGCGACGGCGTTCAACTTGCTGCTGCTAACGGTCGACTTTTCGGTCGATGTTGCGGCCAGTGCGCGGAGGTAGTAAGTGGTCTTCAGACCGCTCAACCACGCCATGCGGTAAGTGATGTCTAGCTTCTTACCGTTCGCGCCTGCGATGTAAAGGTTCAGCGACTGTGCTTGGTCGATCCACTTCTGACGGCGACTGGCAGCTTCAACAATCCAACGTGGCTCGATTTCGAAGGCCGTGGCGTACTGTGCTTTCAAGTCAGCGGGAATGCGATCGATTTCCTGCACGCTGCCCTCGTAGTATTTGAGGTCGTTAACCATCACGTTATCCCACAGGCCTCGAGCTTTCAGGTCGCGTACCAGGTAGGGGTTGACCACGGTGAATTCGCCGGACAGGTTCGATTTCACATACAGGTTTTGGTATGTGGGTTCAATCGACTGTGAGACGCCGGTGATATTGGCGATGGTTGCCGTAGGTGCGATGGCCATCACGTTAGAGTTGCGCATACCTTGGCTCTTCACTTTCTGGCGCAGGGTTTCCCAGTCCAGTGTTTGCGACTCGTCGAGTTGCAAGAAGTCGGCGCCACGGTTTTCGCGCAAGATGCGAATAGAATCTAGCGGCAGAATACCTTGGCTCCACAGTGAACCGTCGTAGCTCGAGTAGCGACCGCGCTCAGCGGCGAGATCACTAGAGGCGTTGATGGCGTAGTAGCTGATCGCTTCCATTGACAGGTCGGCAAACTCAACCGCTTGCGCACTGCTATAGGCGATATCCATTTTGTACAGCGCATCTTGGAAGCCCATCAAACCTAAACCGACGGGGCGGTGACGCATGTTGGACTGACGCGCCGCTTCTACTGCGTAGTAGTTAATGTCGATCACGTTGTCGAGCATGCGAACCGCTGTGTCGACGGTTTTACGCAGTTTTACTTGGTCTAATTGACCGTCGACAATGTGTTGCGCCAAGTTCACTGAACCGAGGTTACACACGGCAATTTCATCGCCAGCGGTAGTGTTCAGCGTGATCTCGGTGCACAGGTTAGACGAGTGTACCACGCCCACGTGTTGCTGCGGGCTACGCAGGTTACAGCTGTCTTTGAAGGTGATCCAAGGGTGGCCTGTTTCGAACAGCATGCCCAGCATTTTGCGCCATAGGTCGGCTGCATTGATACGCTTGAACAATGGCATTTCGCCCGTGTCACACATGCGCTCGTACTCTTCATAGCGCTTCTCGAAGGCAGCACCTGTCAAGTCGTGCAAGTCTGGTGCATCGCTAGGTGAGAATAAAGTCCACTCTTTGTCTTGGAAGACGCGCTTCATGAACAGGTCTGGAATCCAGTTAGCCGTGTTCATGTCGTGGGTGCGGCGACGGTCGTCACCGGTGTTTTTACGCAATTCGAGGAATTCCTCGATGTCCATGTGCCACGTTTCCAAGTAGGCACATACCGCGCCTTTGCGCTTGCCGCCTTGGTTGACCGCAACGGCGGTGTCGTTGGCCACTTTTAAGAAGGGAACAACGCCCTGTGAACGACCGTTGGTGCCTTTAATGTAGGCGCCTAGTGAACGCACAGGCGTCCAGTCGTTACCCAAGCCGCCGGCCCACTTAGACAGCATTGCGTTGTCTTGGATGGCGCCATAAATACCGTGCAGATCGTCTGGAACGGTTGTCAGGTAGCAAGACGATAACTGGGGACGCTTGGTGCCTGCGTTGAACAGGGTAGGTGTTGAACACATGTAGTCGAACGATGACAACAAGTTGTAGAACTCGATGGCGCGCTCGTTGCGATTGGGCTCTTCAATCGCGAGGCCCATGGCGACACGCATGAAGAAGACCTGTGGAAGCTCAATGCGCACTTCGTCACTGGTATGAATGAAGTAGCGATCGTACAGGGTTTGGAAACCGAGGTAGGCAAACTGATCGTCGCGATCGGCCTGTAATGCTTCACCCAACAGGTCGAGATCGTAACTGTTGAGATTGTCCGCCAACAATTCCAGTTCGATGCCCTTGGCGATGTATGCTTTCAGTGCCTGTGGGTAGTAAGTGTGCATGTCAGATTGGGTCGCTGAGTCCGCAATGCCGAGGTAGCTCAGGGCTTCTGCGCGCAGTTTGTCCGCCAATAGGCGCGCGGTGACGTAGCTGTAGTTGGGCTCTTGCTCAACCAATGTGCGCGCGGTGATCACCAATGAAGTATTCACTTCCTCGCTCGTAATACCGTCGTACAAGTTCTTTTGAGCTTCGGTCAAAATCTTTTCGATCGACACGTTCTCTAGGTCGCGGCACGCCTCGGTCACCAGAGTTTCCATACGTCCCAGGTCGAGAGGCTGGCGTGTGCCGTCTGCCATGGCCATGTTAATGGTTGGGTGAAGGTTGTCGCTTGGGGCGCTTGTGCTGCGCTGCTGACGACGAGTTTCACGGTAGATCACGTAATCGCGAGCGACTTTGTGTTCGCCGGCGCGCATCAGGGCCAATTCCACTTGGTCTTGGATTTCTTCGATGTGCACCGTGCCACCTGAAGGCATGCGGCGTTTGAAAATGGCAAACACTTGTTGTGCCAACGTTTTAACGGTGTCGTGTACGCGAGAGGATGCCGCTGCTGTGCCGCCTTCAACCGCCAAAAACGCCTTGGTCATGGCCACGGTGATCTTGCTTTCGTCGAAGGGAACTACTGTGCCATTGCGTTTGATAACACGCATTTGGCCGGGTGCAGTAAGTGAGACATCTTGCGATGACTGCGGTTGCGACCCAGGTGCACTGCCTTGTGTCGCTGTCGATTCCATCTCGGTGTACATAGTGTTAATCCTATCTGATTGGCGGTTAAATTCTTTTGCGCGCGTTCGGTGCCGTTGGGCTGAGCCGTAACACCGTTTTTATTGTGTTAGCGCAGATTGAAAAAACCCTATATATAGGGGTTTTCTCAAAACGTGATACAAGATAATGCGGTTTTGAGCCCATTGCAATAGAGTAAGTATGCGGATGAAAACTGTAAAAACTGTGGATAAGTCGCAATGTGGGTGAGTACTAACACGGTAGGCCAGAGGGGTGCTTAATATTAAAAAAACAGCAATTTTTTAGTTTGATAAATTAATTTGTTATATACACAAAAAAATAGCAAAACACAAAATATAGTGGTTGTTGATCCTAAAAAATCTATGGGTTGGGTTGGGCAAAACGTGACGATGGCTTTGCCATGTCACCCACAAGTTGTGGTGAGTGGGGTGGTGGGTGCTGAGCAGGATGCGAAGCCCGCTTCGCGCGAGCGAAGCGAAACTAGCAAAATGACATTTTGCGCCAGTTGAGCAAGCGACAGGGTGTGTCCAGACAGGATGTCTGACGCGCCCGTTTATAAACAGCATTCTCGAACGCGCAGCGCTCGTGACAAGCTGTGACGATTGCTGCGCAATGTCACCCACAAGTTGTGGTGAGTTCGCTAATCCCTTGTGGGTCGCGAACGCGTAGCGCTCGTGACAAGGACTGTTCAGACAGGATGTCTGACGCGCCCGTTTATTAACGCTTGGCGCTATTCAGCAAAAACTCCATCAATGCTTTCTGTGCGTGCAGACGGTTTTCGGCCTCATCCCACACCACTGAATAAGGGGCATCCAAGGTGTTCTCGTCAATCTCCATGCCGCGGTAGGCTGGCAAGCAGTGCATGAAAAGGGCGTCGCTCGCTGCGTGGCTCATCAATTCGTCGTTGACTTGATAACCAGCAAAAGCGGCTTCTCGCTCTTTTTTCTCGTCTTCTTGACCCATCGACGCCCAAGTATCGGTCACGACCAAGTCAGCACCCTGTACCGCCGTGCGTGGATCGTTGGTCATTTGAATGCGCCCGGCGTTCGCCGCCACTAAATCGGCGTCGGGGGCGTAGCCTTCGGGGCAGGCAATGGCCAACTCGAAATCAAATTGGCGAGCGGCATTGATATAGGAGTGGCACATGTTGTTGCCATCTCCCACCCAGGCGACACGTTTACCTTGAATGCTGC
>JBEAQQ010000097.1:0-9143 GCA_041163785.1 Pseudomonadota bacterium | reverse complement strand
GAATGCGGCGTCACATAATGGGACACATCGGCAATAGCCACCCACAGACGCCAACCACCACCGGGCTTCACCTCACAATATACCGCATCGTCGAAGTCGCGGGCATCCTCACCATCGATGGTCAGCAGCGAGAGGGCGCGAAGATCAACGCGATGCTGCTTATCTTCCCCTTGTATCTCCGGTTGCAATGGCGCGATTTGCCGTTCGACCTCCTGCGGCCACACATGGGGAATTCCGTAATTGCGAATGGCGACATCGATCTCCATGCCCGGCGCCATATGATCACCCAGAATTTCGCCAATTTCGCCTACCGGTCGAGTCTGCCAGGTGGGCTGTGCAATCAAATTCACCACCACAAACTGGCCGTTTTCAGGGCGCAATTCACCCCCTTGAGGCACGGCGACATCGACACCAATACGAGGGTTTTCAGGGACCACATAGCCAATACCCGCCTCTTGGAAATAGCGTCCGACCAACTGCGAGGTATTGCGGCTTAACACATCGACAATACGCCCCTCTTTGCGCCCCTTAGGGTCTCGGCCCACCACGCTAACCACCACATCATCGCCGTCGAGCACACCACGCATCTGGCGAGCACTGATATAAATATCGTCGCCACCGGCCGCCGGCACAAGAAAACCAAAGCCGTCACGGTGGCCAAGAATTTTGCCTTTAATGAGGTCCATTTTTTCAATGAGACCAAACCCCTGCTTACGATTGCGAACGATCTGGCCGTCGCGCTGCATCGCATTTAATCGACGCCTTAGCGCTTCCAAGGTCTCGTCGTCACGCAGGTGCAACTCGTGTGCAAGCTCCTGAAAATTCATGGGCACGCCCTTGCGGCGCAGCACATCAAGAATCAATTCACGGCTAGCGATGGGATTTTCGTAGTTAGCGGCCTCGCGGGCCGCTTGGGGGTCATTTGGACGAGTGCGTTTTTTCATGGGGTATCTTTCTGTGTTTTGCCCAGTGTAACCCAGTTCAACTCAATACGCTTGCATTAGCATCAAAAGGAATAGCGAATACCTGTCGTGAGGGATCGCTTGATCGGCGGCACATCAGCAAAGGCTTCTCCATTGTAGCGCCACGCGTAACCAAGCTTGAGCTCCAAGTGGTCGGTGACAGGGAAAGCGAGACTTGCGCGCAGCGTACTGCGGTAGTTACTAACATCGCTCGCCGCCGGCTGAAAGTAAACAACCGCCGTCAATCGCGCTTTGTTTGGCAGAACATACTGCACCTGGGAAGACAGAGTGAAACGCGTCAACGCCCTGTGCTGCGAATCATCTGTAAGATGCTCTTCGCGCTCATCCATCACTCCCATCAAGCTATGAACAGCAAAATTATCGCGCTTAGTCAGCCAGGCCAAACCAGCGCCATACAGACGCCTATACGCCAACAAGGCAAAATCATCGCGCTCTTGCTGCGCAAAAACCTCTAGGTTCCAGTCAGCAAACGCCCTCTTATGGATATAACGGGCATGCAGCATGGTGCTATCGTCACTTTTTGTACCATTAACATCACTGTAGGACATATCACCAAAAAGCAGCCACTGACGCTGGTCATTATTGTGAGAAACGCGAAAATTACCACTGTAGTCAGTTTTGTCGACGGTAGATGTGGAGGTCGCATAATTAGCCTCAAGTGAGCTATGCCAACCTTGCACTTGCTCCTGCAAACTATGCACTACTACCGTGGCTTGTACCGCACCGCTTGCCAGTAATGCCGTGGTTAACAACACCCCGAGCCCTATCCGCTTCATCACAAAAACCCTTCGCCATCAAAGAATGAACTATTTTAGCGTACAGACATGCGAGCAAGC
The DNA here is from genome assembly GCA_041163785.1 of Pseudomonadota bacterium. Classification (GTDB taxonomy): domain Bacteria; phylum Pseudomonadota; class Gammaproteobacteria; order Pseudomonadales; family JAHEIH01; genus JAHEIH01. The sequence continues at coordinate 7,324 of JBEAQQ010000097.1, read as the reverse complement.
CAGTCGCTGCAAATATCGCTTCCACGCAAGATCTGAGGCTCACACATCGCGGCGAAATGACGCCGATTTTTCGCCTCTAGGTGCGCAGCAAAAGCCTCAAAACGCTTTGGCACCAAACCGCGACGATAAGCCCATTTCTTGGTGCCAATATAGCTAAACCAACCGTAACGAATATTGTAGAATCGCCAAGTACCCGCCTCGTTAACCAGCATCAATTCAATATCCAGATCGGGAAAGTTTGGCCACTGCGCCGTAATATCAAGAACCGCCTGGTCGGTATTATCGCTGTCGATCACCACTTTATTCAGCACAAAAGATTGGCCGCTATAGCTTTCCAAGACTTCAAAGGCATAGCGCTGAACAGTTCGATCGAGGATGTCGTTCAACGCTGCCTGTTGCTGCGGCAAAAGTGCGGCCACTTTTTCATCGCCCGCTAAGCCCTTCAAGCTGGCCTGTCGACTCCACAATGGCAGCACAACTTCTTGAAAAAATGACCAATAGTCATCCGGGGAATCTTTAAAGAGGGCAGCATCTTCTGCGAGCGCGGTATTAAAACTCGCCAACATAGGCTGATAGGTAGCAAGGATATCTTCCTCAGGGCTAGCCTGCGCAGCCAGCGCTACAGACAAACCGACAATCGCAAGAAGCCCCCTCACTAAAAAGCCCACACCAAAGGCACCAAGCCAACCACGACCACACCGACGAGCAAGGTTAAGGGCAGGCCTACACGCAGGTAATCGGCAAAACCGTATCCTCCAGGCCCCTGCACCATCAAATTGGTCTGATATCCAATAGGCGTCGCAAAACTGGCCGATGCGCCGAACAATACCGTCATCACAAATGGCATGGCATCAACACCCAACGCGCTTGCAACAGACAGTGCAATGGGGAACATGAGCACCGCAGCCGCATTATTGGTGATCGTCTCCGTCACAATGACCGTGGCAATATAAACGAGCAATAAATTCAACAAGGGATTGCTGCCCCCTAACGCCACGAGGCCACCTGCCGCCATAGCAGCCAAGCCCGTTTTATATACCGCCAGCCCCAGCGACAACGAGGCACCAATCGCCAAAATCACACGCATATCGACACTGCGCTGGGCAGACTCCGTGCTCAAGCAGCGCGTCGCAACCATGGCGCCCGCTAATAGCAAGGCACCGCCGCTCAACGACACCCAGCCAGCAACAACGGCCACCACAAACACCAGCAACAATCCCAAGGCGACAGGCGCCTTACTCAAGTTTGGCAATGTCGTGCCATCCAAACGACTTAGTAAAAGGAAGTCGCGGCTGTAGCGATGGCGTGGCACAAAACCACGCGCAGCCTCTAACAGCAAGGTGTCACCTGCTCGCAAGTCCACCCCACCCACTTTCTGCTGCAAGCGTTCACCGCCACGCGAAACAGACAAAATGGCGCCACCATAGCGGGTACGAAAACGGCTCTCTTTAACCGTTTTACCTACCAGATAAGAACAGGGTGAGATCACGGCTTCGATGAGTGCGCGGTTATTATGAGGGACATCTAATTTGGCAATTTGCTTTTCCGCAGGCGCCAAACCATGAATTTGCCGCAACTCACCTACCGCCTCTGGCTGGCCAACAAACACCAGAATATCGCCACCGTGAAGAATCTCGCGGGGCGAGACCGCCGGCATAATACGATCGCCGGACTGCAATTCTGACAAGAAGCTGTACTGCAATTGACGCAATCCAGCCTCGGCAATGCTTTGACCATCGAGCGGGCCACCCGCCACAACGCGCATATTTACTGCGTACTTCTGCGCCTCATCCAAACTACTCACTATGTCTTCACGCACCGGCAAAAGACGATGACCAATGACGATGAAATAGCCCACACCCACCAATACCAAGGGCAGCCCCACCATCGCCGGGGAGAACATATCCAACTGACCGCCAAGACCCGCCTGCTCAATTAAACCACTTAACAAAATATTGGTAGACGTGCCGATCATTGTACACATACCCCCCAAAATAGAGGCAAAGCTCAATGGCATGAGAAGCTTAGAGGCGGGAATGCGACCGCGTCGTGCCCAGTCCTGCAACTGCGGGATAAACATGGCAACCACTGGAGTATTGCTCACAAAACCACTGATCGCTGCCACTGGCAGCATCATTCTAATCGTGGCACGTCTCACGCCCCGGCCACGACCCAGCACACGCTGCACCCATACCGTGAGCGCACCACTCTCCTTAAGTGCCGCGGACACCACATAAAAAGAAATAATGACAAACAGCGCCGGGTTGGCAAACCCAGCAAACGCCTCCGCCGGGGTTAACACCCCCATTACCAACAATATGGTCATGGCAAAGGCCAGTGCGTAATCCACCGCCAATACCCCTGAAATGGCGACAATAAAAAATACCAGCATCACCGCGAGCGTTATAACGGCTTCTATGCCCATTGCGTCATCCTTATAATCGTTTTAGCCAGTATAAACGTATAATGCCTATTTCGTAACGTTGATTTAAGGGAGATCCACCGCCCCATGCGAGCACTGACAAGCTTTATTTTTATTACCGCCATCATGCTAAGCCAAGCCTGCACGACCACCAACGCCAACGAGTCGGGAACAAGCGTAGACCAAAAGAAATCATCGGTAACCTTTTTCTCCATCATGTGGAAGCGTTTCACCAATACTGTGCCACACATGGAACCCTCCAAACCCATACCCGTGCACAACCCATTGCCTGATTTGCTCGATGGCACCGAGGACAAACTCGTCAAAATTGGCCACTCGACCGTATTGATGCGTATCGACGAGCGCTGGCTCATCACCGACCCCATGTTTAGCGAACGCGCCTCCCCCTTCAGCTTTGTTGGCCCGAAGCGTTTCCACGCCCCTGCGCTCGCCTTGGAACATCTACCCAGACTCGCGGCAGTTATCATTAGCCACGATCACTACGACCACCTAGATGAAGCCTCTATCAAAGCACTGGCAAGCAATACCGAACGTTTTATTGTACCCGCCAGAGTCGACAAACATTTACTCGCCTGGGGCATTCCCAAAGAGAAAATTACCGTTCTGGATCGCTGGGAATCAACATCACTCGACAGCGTGACCATCACAGCGACACCTAGCCAACATTTTTCAGGACGCTGGCTGAACGACACCAACCAAACCCAATGGGCCAGCTGGGCGATTAAGGGCAGCCTGCACAACATTTTCTTTAGTGGTGACACTGGCTATTTCAGCGGCTTCAAAAAGATCGGCGACCAGCTAGGTCCCTTCGATATTACCCTTCTTGAGGCGGGTGCTTACAATGAGATGTGGGACAAGATACACATGTTCCCAGAACAGACATTGCAGGCCCATCGAGACCTGCGCGGCAAGTACATGATCCCCATACACAACAGTACATTTAACTTGGCGTTCCACCCTTGGTTTGAACCCCTTGAAGAAATTGAGAAGCGCGCCAAACCTGAAGACATGGTGTTAACACCCGCTTTTGGAGAAACCGTGGATATCGCCGCACCAAAACCAGCGCGCAAGTGGTGGCAACCCCTGTTACCCTGGTATCGCGAAGAGAGCGCACCAAATTAGTGCGAATTGCACAGCTGCTGTGCTTACACGCCGCCGATTTCCACAGCGGAAATTCTAAGTCATTGAATTAATTAGACTTAAAACCTGGCACGGCGTATGCATTACATTCAGAGACATGTTTGTCTCTATTGACTTTGCTCATTTTAGCGCCCATTTAAGGGCGCTTTTTTTTCAGCTAAATGCCAATTAGCTGTAAAAACAGAGGTAGGCTGTTGGCGCCGCCACTTTCAAATCAAAGGAGCTATTAGCCTCAACGCTAAACTCCTCACCCGCGGGGAAGGCTACCCACTCTTCCGTGCCGGCGAATCGCACCACCAACTCACCGTAGACCACGCGCATCACTTCATGCTGGCTTGTGCCAAAAGTGTATTCACCCGCCGCCATAACACCCGAAGTCACATTGCCCTCTGCACCCGCAAAGCCGATCGACTTAACCTTACCCTCAAAATATTCATTGACGCTTAACATGGAAAATCTCCTAAAAAAGTGGCGTGATCATACGCCTTGCCAGCCAACATGTCATGCTTCCTAAAACGATTATTCAACCAACGCCAACGGCAGCTCGGTGGTGTTCTTGATTTCCGTCACAGCGATATGAGAATGCACCTCGCCGACGTGGTCGAGCTGTAGCAATTTCTCTCTGACAAATACCTCGTATTGACGAATACCCCGCGACACAATTTTTAACATGTAGTCCCAGTTGCCCGCCATGGTGTAGCACTCCACCACCTCGGCAAACTGACTCACGGCGCGCTCAAAATCCTCAAGGTTAGAGCGACCCTGCGCTGTAAGATTGACCGTGGCAAACACAATCAAGTCAAAACCTAGCTTACGGCCATCGAGCAGAGTGACATGTTTTTTGATCACGCCGGCTTGCTCCATGCGGTTTATGCGCCGCCAACAAGGCGACTGCGACATATTGTTCATGTCCGCAATTTCCTGCGTCGTGTATTTGGCATTTCGCTGCATACTACTCAAAATATTCACATCAGCCTTATCCAATTTCAACATTGTCATACACCCCCTCCAAAATTGAATAAATTATTTAATATAAAATTATATTAAGACTAAAAATACCCCAATAAATCCAAATCTCAACATAAATAGCATAAATATTTCTACCATTTGAACCTATGATATGCAGTAACTGCACACGTCAAAAAAGGCTGAAAGACCTATGGCGAAGATATCACTGGACGACAAGTACGCCCTAAGCACTACCCGTGCCTATATGACAGGCATTGAGGCACTGGTTCGCCTTCCCATCCTGCAACACCAACGCGACCTCGATAACGGCCTCAATACAGCCGGTTTTATCTCTGGCTATCGCGGTTCACCGCTAGGTGGTGTCGACCAAGCCATGTGGAAGGCAAAAGCCTATCTCGACCAACACCATATCGTCTTCCAGCCCGGCATCAATGAAGATCTCGCGGCTACCGCGGTATGGGGTAGCCAACAGGTCAATCTGTTCGAAGGTGGCAAGTACGACGGTGTATTTTCAATGTGGTACGGCAAGGGCCCCGGTGTCGACCGCTCGATGGATGTCATCAAACACGCCAATGCCTTTGGGACTGCAAAATTTGGGGGCGTACTCGCAGTGGCCGGTGACGACCACGCCTCCAAGTCGTCAACGCTACCCCATCAATCTGAACACATGTTTATTGGCGCCTCGATTCCCGTTTTAAATCCCGCCAACGTGCAGGAAGTTCTCGACCTAGGCATCTTCGGCTGGGAATTGTCACGCTACTGCGGTAGCTGGGTGGCCTTGAAAGCCATTACTGACAATATGGATTCGGCCATTTCCGCTGACATCGATCCACAGCGCGTCAAGATCACCATCCCGGATCAGTTTGAGCTGCCCGCTGAGGGTGTTCATGGGCGTTTAAATGACACGCCGCTAGCGCAGGAACAGCGCCTCAATAAATACAAAATTTACGCCGCTCGTGAATTTGCCAGAGTCAACAATATCAACAAGGTGGTGATCGACTCACCCAAGGCACGCCTAGGGATCATCACTACTGGCAAAGCCTACTTGGATGTAATGCAGGCGCTAGAAGACTTGGGAATCGACGCCGCAAAAGCCAGCGACATCGGCTTGAGAGTTTTCAAAGTAGGCATGAGCTGGCCACTGGAGCCCGTGGGCACCCACGCCTTTGCCGAAGGACTTGACGAGATCTTAGTGGTCGAGGAAAAACGCTCGATCATAGAGGACCAACTCACCGGCCAACTCTACAATTGGCCGGTTGACAAACGCCCCGCTGTCATCGGCGAATTCGATCAAAAGGGCAACGATCTACTCCCCAATCAAGGCGAGCTTACGCCTGCCATGGTCGCTCGGGCTATCGCCTCGCGCATGTATCTCTTCTACCGCGACGAGACCATTGATAAGCGCCTACAGTTTTACAACATCAAAGAGCAGTCACTGGCCAAGCCGCGCCCGAAGATTGACCGCGTACCTCACTATTGCTCGGGATGCCCGCACAGTAGCGGCACACGCGTCCCCGAGGGAAGCCGCACCTTAGGCGGTATCGGCTGCCACTACATGGGCACCTGGCAAAAAGGCAATCGCAAGGCGGACACCTTCAGCCAAATGGGTGGCGAGGGGGTGACCTGGGTCGGCCAAGCCCCCTTTACTGACACACCCCACGTGTTCCAAAACCTGGGCGATGGCACGTATTTTCACTCGGGAATACTGGCGATCCGCCAAGCGATTTCTGCCAAGGTGAACATCACTTACAAGATTCTCTACAATGACGCTGTCGCCATGACAGGCGGCCAACCCATCGACGGCACACTGACGGTACCCGATATCATCGACCAATTGTTCGCCGAGGGCGTGCAACGGATAGCTGTCGTCAGCGACCACCCCGAGAATTACACCTCGACAGTCACGCGTCGACATGGGGTGAGCGTTGATCATCGCAAACGTTTATTAACTATTGAAGACGAATTACGCCACACACCAGGCACCACGATTCTTATCTACGACCAAACCTGTGCCGCTGAAAAACGCAGAAGGCGCAAAAAAGGCACCATGGTCGACCCCAAAACGCGAGTCTTTATTCACCCCGAAGTTTGCGAGGGCTGCGGCGATTGCAGCGTGCAATCCAATTGCTTATCAGTCATGCCACTGGAAACTGAACTGGGCCGCAAAAGACAGATCGACCAAAGTGCTTGCAATAAAGATTACAGCTGCCTCAATGGTTTTTGCCCCAGCTTTGTCACGGTGACTGGCGGCATGCTCGCCACTAATAACAAAGCGGCAAGTGTCACTCTGGGAGACCTTCCTACGCCCTCACTCGCCCCCATTGCCGACAAACCATGGAACATACTCGTCACCGGTATTGGCGGCACCGGGGTACTCACTATTTCCGCACTGGTTTCGATGGCAGCGCACATTGAAGGTAAAGGCTGCGCCACCATGAACCAGACCGGACTTGCACAAAAATTTGGGGCAGTAGTGAGCCATGTGCGTATTGGCGCAACTCAGGATGCAATCAACTCTGTGCGCATACCCGCCGGGGATGCTGACTTATTGCTCGGCTGTGACTTAGTGGTCGCCGCGAGTGACGAAGCCATTGCCAAGGTAAATATTGAACGAAGCCACGCCATTGTTAACGACTTTGAAGCTATGACCGCGGAGTTTATCACCGACCCTGACCTGTCATTCCCCGCGGAAGGTATGAAGGCCACCCTGCGCGAAGAAGTGGGCGCCGACAAAGTCACCTTTATCAATGCCACCGATCTGGCGACACACCT
>JBEAQQ010000096.1:0-3426 GCA_041163785.1 Pseudomonadota bacterium | reverse complement strand
TGGCGAAGCTGCTGCTGAGCGTCGTGCAATAGTGCAAGTTTTTGCTCTGACGAAGCGCGTTCATTGTCGAGCTTATTCTGCAACACAGCCGCTTGCTCTCGCAGTTCAACCAAGCGCTGCCGATGGTCGTCTAAGTCTGCTGCAGATGTCTGCAACTGCGCTTGTGCAGTATCACGCTGGGCAGCAAGCAACGACACTCGACCTCGCCACCAAAGGAAACTCATGATGATGCCGACAGCAAATCCCGACGCTATGTAGACCCAGACGTTCACGTTGAAGAGCCCCGCCAAGCTTCACGATGGGGCGGCAATATCTCTTGGCAAAGCGGATAATTATTGCGGCGACGGTCATCAAAATAGCGTTTCAACATGGCGTGGACGACGGAAAACGCCAACTCCTTCCAGGGAATATCCTGTTCTTCAAACCACGCCACCTCTAGACTTTCCGCGCCAGCACTGAATTGACCATCCACCACTTCCGCCAGGTAAAACATGTAAATTTGTGAGATATGAGGAAGATCAAACACGCCGTAGAGCTGCCCCTCTTCAACGATCGCGCCGGCCTCTTCAAACGTCTCACGTTTAGCGCCAAGCCAAGTACTCTCTTCCATTTCCAGGAAACCCGCCGGCAACGTCCAGTACCCGTACCGAGGTTCGATGGCACGCTTGCACAGCAATACTCGCCCCTCATAGACCGGCAGAGTACCCACTATGACCTTAGGGTTCTGATAGTGGATCGTGCCGCAGGCCTCACAGACGTCGCGCAAATGGTCGTCACCCGGAGGTATCTGCCGAACAGTAGCCACACCACACTCGCCACAAAACTTCATACTAGACATCCGCCAGCTGTCGATATTTACCCGAGTAAAACACCAGCGGCGCTGACTCGGGACGCGGCGTACCCATGGACAAAACCTCACCGACAATAATGGTGTGATCGCCGCCAGGGAGACGCTGACTCACCCGGCAAACAAACTGCGCCTTGGCTTGGTTTATCATAGGGACGCCTAACTCACACGACGCGTGAAACTCTGCGGGGATATGGCGATCACCCTTACTTGCAAAGTAATTCGACACGTCTTGTTGGTCAGCCGCCAGAACGCTGATAGCAAAGTGTTCGACCGCTAACCAGTCGTCGGTTTGAGTGCTATCGTTTTGTACACTCCACAACAGCAAAGCAGGCGACAGCGAGACCGAAGAGAAGGAGTTAATCGTCATGCCAAAGGTACGACCATCCTCAGCTTTGGCGGTGACAACACAAACACCCGTGGCAAATTGGCCAAAGGCATCACGTAATTCTCTACTGTCAATCGACATAATCATCCTTAGTACATTGTCATCAATCTATGCCGACAGTGTTACGACCGCCAGGCATCCGCTTTATCAAGGTCACATTGGCGCTGCTCCACCCAACGCTCAGTATCCATAAAGCACTCTTTTTTCCAAAACGTCGCCCGCGTTTTCAGATAATCCATCACGAATTCACAGGCAGCAAAGCTAGCTCCCCTGTGCGCAGCACTTACCGCTACCCATACAATACGCTCACCGAGCGCCAAACGCCCCACCCTATGATAAACCTGCACCGCTTCGATCGGCCAACGCTCTGCGGCTTGGCGTGCAATGCGCTCAATCTCGGCTTCGGTCATACCGGGGTAGTGTTCAATGTGCAGGGATTGTAAGGTGCCCGTCACGTCGCCGCGCACCACACCGGTAAAGCTAGCCACGGCACCTACGCTGGGCGAGGCTTCGTGCAACTGGCTCAGTAGAGCTGCAGGGTCAAAGTCCGCCTCGCTAACGACAACGGTACACGACATCATTAACCACCCGTCACCGGCGGAAAAATAGCGACCTCATCGCCATCGTTCACCGACTGATTGGGGCTGGCGTGCACCTGATTCACCGCCACCAATAAATTGGGTTGACTGAGCGCATCATGCCACGAAGGATGTTCAGCGACCAAGTGCGCGACGATATCAGCCACGCAACTCAAACCCGCCGCTGATAGCGACACACTGCTCGTATCGAGGGTTTCACGGAGACTGGCGAAGAAGCATACTTTGATCATCGTTTTAACCCTGCGCTGTCCAATCACCCGAGCGGCCACCAGACTTTTGCAGCAGACGGATCTCGCCGATAGTCATGCCCTTATCAACCGCTTTACACATGTCGTAAATGGTCAATGCAGCGACACTGACGGCGGTTAACGCTTCCATTTCAACTCCCGTTTGGCCCGTTAACTTGCATTGCGCCTGCACATAAACGCGCGACAGCTCCGGTTGGCAGGTTAACTCAACGGCGACAGAGGACAGCATCAAGGGATGGCAAAGCGGAATAAGATCTGGGGTTTTTTTGGCGGCCTGAATACCGGCAATGCGGGCAACCGCTAGCACGTCACCCTTGGCATGACGCCCCTCAGCGATCATGGCAAGGGTATCTGGCTGCATGACGACCCACCCTTCAGCAACGGCAACACGAATGGTTGCCGCCTTATCAGACACGTCCACCATGCGAGCGTGCCCGTGCTCATCGAGGTGCGTCAGGCGAGTCATCGAATTACGCGAACGCCAATCACCCCTTCAATAGAGCACAGGTGATCGACGATTTCCTGAGGCACGTCGCCATCGATATCGATCAAGTTATAAGCCATTTCTCCACGGCTCTTATTGATCATATCGATGACGTTGATATTTTGATCTGCCAATTCAGAAAGAATTTGACCCAACATTTTAGGAATGTTCTTGTTGGCAATGCAGAGACGCGTGTCGCCAGAACGCTCGAGCACCGTCATAGGAAAGTTGACCGAGTTGACAATATTGCCATTCTCGAGAAAATTTTGCAGCTGCTCAACCGCCATCACGGCACAATTGTCTTCCGCTTCATCCGTCGAAGCACCGATGTGTGGCATCAGCATGACACCGTCGATACCGATGAGATCGGGGTGAGGGAAATCAGCGATGTAGTTGGCAATAATGCCTTCCTGCAACGCCCAAACCACCGCCTCGGTGTCGACAATTTCTTCGCGGGCAAAGTTCAACAATTTGCCGCCGCGCTTGAAGCTGGCGATAGAGTCTTTGTTGATCAAGTGACGGGTTGAATCCAATACCGGCAGATGCAAGGTCACAAAGTCAGACTTGGCAAGCAGCGACTGCAGATTTTCAATTTTGACCACCGACGAGGGTAGACGCCATGCTGCGTCAACTGACAAAGCGGGATCGTAGCCCACCACATTCATGCCGAGGTCCAAGGCCGTGCGCGCCACCATAGAACCTATCGCGCCCAAACCGACCACACCCAGGGTTTTACCCTTGATCTCATTGCCTTTAAAGTGTTTCTTTTCGGCTTCCATGAGTTTGCTCATGGCTTCAGGGTCTTTCAGTTCGGTTTGACCGTTGACATAATTCATACCGGATAGGATGCCACGAGAACC
>JBEAQQ010000095.1:0-8411 GCA_041163785.1 Pseudomonadota bacterium | reverse complement strand
CATCATGGAAATGGCGGCTAAGGTCGGCATGCAAACCGGTATTGTCAGTACGGCAAGCGTCACCGACGCAACCCCAGCGGCCTTTTTGAGCCACAGTAAATACCGCGCCTGCGAAAGCCCTAAAATGATGGATCCGGAAGCCAGCTTCTATGGCCTGATGAAGCCTCGCTGCGACCTAGACAGCAAAGCCAACGGTGGTCCAGGTTCCATTGCAGAGCAGCTCGTTGAAAGCCATGCCAACATTATTCTTGGTGGTGGCTTCAAGCACTTCGACCAAGTCAGCGATAGCGACGGTAAGCATTTATTAAGCAAGGCTGAAGAGAACGGCTTTACCGTGCTTAAAGACCGCGACGCCCTGATGTCGACCAAAGGCGATCGCCTTTTGGGTTTGTTTTCGCCTTCTCACCTGCCTGTGTTGTGGCGCGGCGAAAACGGCCGTAAAGCCGAGCGACTTAAAGACAACACCGACACCTTTGCTTGCGAGCCTGAGCCAAAGCACGAAGGCATGCCTAGCCTAAAAGAAATGACCGAAGTAGCCCTCACCAAACTGACCAATGACCAAGGGTTTGTATTAATGGTGGAGTCTGCATCAGTAGATAAACAGTCTCACGCACGCAAGCCCTGTGGCCACATCGGCGAAATGAAACAACTTAACGACACCTTGGATCTGGCCATGGCTTATGCCGATAAGCATCCCAACACCTTGGTATTGGTGACGGCTGACCACGGCCACGCGGCGCAAATCATTCCTGCCAATTCGTTATTCAAAGCACTGGGCACCGATAACCACAGCGCGGGTCGTGTGGCGCTGCTAAACACTCCATCAGGCGCGGTTATGGCGATCAACTACGCGACCAACGATGGCGACGTCAGTGAAGAGCACACCGGTGTGCACGTGCCGCTATTCGGCAATGATGTGGCGAAAGGGCTATTCCCGAACCACATCAACCAACCAGACTTGTTTGGCATCATGAAAGATTATTTAGATTTGTAAGCCACATTAAAACGAAAAAGCCCGCCCAGTTTTCACTGCGCGGGCTTTTTTATGGCTTGGATATTTACTGTTTAGCCGCGATCAAAAACTCTTCCATGTTGCCGCTAGAATCCGTTTCCTCTGGAAGGCTCAGATTGAGATGATAAACGGCACTGACACGACCCTCATCCGAAGCGGTATCACTTGGAATCACCAGGATAACGCGGCGGTTCATTTGGCGACCTTCCTCACTGTCGTTATCCGCGATCGGCTGTGACTCACCCATACCGCGCGTTTCCAATTGCTCAGGGTTAACGCCGTATTTATCAATCATGCGCTCAGCGACTGCGCTAGCACGCTTGCGAGACAACCATTCGTTGTACTGATCAGGCCCGGTACTATCGGTATGCCCTTCAATAATCACATGCAGCGCCGCATTTTGCTTAAGAATATCTGCCGTATTAGCAATTTCAGCATCAAAAGCTTCCGTAATTTGCGAAGAGTTGTGCGCGAAGGTGACGTTCAATTCAATTTCCAAGCCGCGATCCGTCGCTACGTAGCGATCAGAGCCCGCCATCAAACTAGCGAATAAAGCGTCCTTATCGATGGTGTACTCGGTGGGCGCTTGCAGAGGACAAATGGTGTAGTCCTCCGAGGCAGGACTCGTGATATCGTCAGCCTTGCGCTCAAGGGCCGCCTCTTCGAGTGAGGCCACCAATAGACCCATGGCTGCCAAGGTACGCGCTTGGGTAATGCTCAAGTCGTGCTCAGCGTTGACCAAGGCGCGGCGGGTTTCGAAGTACTCATTCTCAGTATCCAACAAGTCGAGCAGGGTGCGTTGGCCAATATCAAACTGCGAGCGATACGCCACACGCGCCTTACTAATCGCTAGTTGGTTGTCGTCCAAGTATCCCAACTTTTCTTGTAGGCTGCTGATGTTGTTGTAGGCGATCATCGCTTCTTGGCGAACGTTGCGACACGCCTCTAGGCGGCGCTCAGTGGCCGCGCTTTTCAGGTTGGCATACTGACGTTTAGTCGCGCTATCGGAACCACCGTTATACAAGTTGTAAGTTAGTACCAACTCCGCTGCACGGTCATTATAGGTGCCAGAAGCGCCCAAGCGATTTTTCTCTTGCGACTGGCTCAAGCGGAGATCAAGTTTTGGCATAAAGGCCGCATCTCGCAAGGCCATACTGGCATCCGCTGCATAGAGCCCTTCAACGGTAGATAACAGGTAATGGTTTTCCTGATAAGCGGTTTTCAACACATCCATGCGATCGCCTGGAATCATGCTGCTATCTACCGTGATGGGTTTTAGGGTGTCGTCGGGCAGGTAACCCACGACACGCTGAAAGCGCGCTGATACGTCGTGCAGGTTAGTCAGTTCCGTCAACAGATTGGTTTCGGCGAGCGACAAACGGCCGTTAGCTTGTTCAAGATCTACGCCACGGCTAACGCCACCCTCGGCGCGCTGTAAAATTTGGTCGTAGATTTTGCGGTGTTCAATGTAGTTTTCTTTGGTCAGTTCGACCAAAATTTGTTCGCGTGCCACATCTAAGTAGGCGCGCGAGGCTTCTAGGGCCGCGTCTTCTGCCGCCTGTTTAAATTCAAAGTAGCGTGCGCGCTTTTCATGCCCCAAGCGTGACACTTGGTAGCGCGTTTCAAATCCATCGAATAGCATTTGTGTCAGCGTTAAACTCGCCGAGCGATGGTTGTAGCTAAACTCACTAACCCCGGGTCGCTCTGTCCAACGCTTGCCACCATCCATCGTTAAATCGACATCGGGGTAGTAACCACCCTGTGCTACGCGCTGCTCGTCTTCAGCCGCTTTGAATGCATACCACGCCGCCTTCACGCTGGGGTTATTCATGACGGCTTCGCGGACGGCTTCGCGGTAGTCACCTACGGTATCGGCAAGTGTGGCTGTCGATAAACTGAGAGAGAACAATGCGAGCGCGATTTTTGTTTTTAATACACTTTGTAATTCCATGCGCATTCCCCATTAAGGGGCTCCTTTGTGTAGCGTTTACAAACAGACTATAGTCTGTAATAAATTTTTTACTTAATTAATATTTGTTCTATTCGGTTTCCTGTTATTACTTTAGGATATAAGGAAAAAATTCCACAAGTTTTTGTTACAAAAGGAATTAATTCGCCTTGGCTACCGCGCCTTTTCGACATGTCACGCAGTTATTTTGGGGGCAGCCATCGTCCCTAAAAAGGTTGCTGCGCCTGTCGAAATGGATACTCCTTATCAGCCTTTCCAGTGCCGTCGCCACCACAGACTTTAACCGCATGCAAACCCTCGCCATGCAGCGCTACGGCGACCGCGCCGCCAACACCGTCGCCGAGTGGCAGCAATTAATAAACGATGTCACACAGCTCGATGAGTTGCAAAAGCTGAACAAGGTCAATGATTTTTTTAACTCGCGCGTGGCCTTTGTCGATGACATCATCAACTGGAAGCAAAGCGATTACTGGGCCACACCATTAGAAACCATGGGTGTCGCCAAGGGCGATTGTGAAGACTTCAGCATCGCCAAATACACCACGCTTCAACTGGTCGGCGTGCCCATAGATAAACTGCGCATGACCTACGTAAAAGCCAAAATTGGCGGTCGCAACAGCACCATTAGCCAAGCGCATATGATCGTGAGTTACTACCCCGCCCCCAATGCTGAGCCCTTACTACTCGACAACCTCATTCCCGAGATTCGCCCGGCGTCGCGTCGCAGCGACCTAACTCCCGTGTTTAGCTTTAATTCGGCGGGTATTTGGGTGGGAGGCGCCACCCAGGCCGCCAGTAATAATCCCGGCGCTAAGCTGTCACGCTGGCGCGACTTAATTGCAAGAATGCAGAACGAGGGGTTGCAATAATGCCCGCTCGACAACTAATGGAGTGCGACCATGTCACTGTATAGACAACTTTGGATAGGAATTGCCCTGCTCATGACGCTGGCCTTTGGCGGCAGCTTTGTGGTGAGCAGCATGTCGGCCAAGGCCTACTTGCAAGAACAGCTGACCATTAAAAACTCAGACAACGCCAATGCCCTTGCACTGTCGCTTTCCACCGCCGAAGCTGACCCAATCATGCTCGAACTCACGCTATCGGCCCAGTTCGATACCGGATTTTACAAGCGCATCGTGCTTACTGCCGCCGATGGTAACGTGATTTTAAGCCGTGAAGACAGCAGCCCAATAGTGGAAGCCCCCGCATGGTTTGTGAGCTTATTCCCCCTGTCGGCAGAGCCCGGTTTCGCGCAAATTCAAAACGGCTGGAACCAAGTTGGTACCCTCACTCTTGAAAGCCATTCGCGCTTTGCCTACACCGCACTGTGGGCAAGCACGCTGCGTTTAGTGAGCTACTTTGTGGTGGCCGCGGTGCTGGCTGGCATTGCCGGAAGCTTCTTATTGCGCCTGATTACCAAGCCCTTGGATGCCGTGGTCGATCAAGCCCAAGCATTGGGAGAACGTCGCTTCATCACCACGCCGGAACCAAGCACACTGGAGTTCAAAGCGGTCGTTAGCTCCATGAATACACTGTCGAGCCGCATCAAGGATATGCTGGCGCAAGAAGCTGCACGCTTAGAACAATGGCGCCAAGATGCTCAACTCGATAGCGTGACCAAACTGCTCAACCGCGCCCCCTTCATTAGTAAACTGAATGCAGTGCTTGACCGAGATGATGTCAGTTCGAGTGGCTCCGTGATACTTCTTAGAGTCGCCGACCTAATGGAACTTAATCAGAGCGAAGGCCGCGCCGTGGTCGACAGTCTGCTTGGACAATTTGGCGCCACCCTCAACAACCTCACCGATGCCGAAGAATTTTGGGAAGCTGGACGCTTAAACGGCTCAGATTTTGCTGTGCTGGCCCCCGCTACTGGCAACCCCAAATCCATTGCCGAAGCTATTCAGCACGCCTTACTCGGCATACTGACGGCATTGAAGCTAGAGCACGCAACACAACTGCCCGCCGCCGTCACGCACTACCATGCCCACGAAGAAGTGGCCGCGATACTTGGGCGCTTAGATGCGTGCCTGCAGAACGCCGAAGAAGAAGGCGATTCAACCTTGTTAGTAGCCGCCGAGCCAGATGACAACGAAAATATTGCAGATAACGCTGTGGATCAGCGCCAACACTGGCTAGACGTGCTTCAAAATGCCTTTGCCAACCATCATTTCCGCCTAGCTAGCTTCCCCGTGGTGAATATGGATGGTGAACTCATTCACAACGAATGCCCCGCTCGCCTTGTGAAAGGCGACACCTTAATTCCCGCCGGCGAATTCTTACCTTGGGTCAACCGCTTACAGATGACCACCGAGCTAGACAAACAGGCCGTGATCTTGGCGCTACAAAGCTTGAGCGAACAGGCCCACCCCATCGGCGTAAACCTCTCCGCCAATGCCTTAGACGACACAGCCTTTATGACGTGGTTGATCGACACCTTAAAAGCGGCCCCCAAAGAAGCCAGCCGCCTGTGGCTAGAGATTCCAGAATACGGCGTGTACCACCGCCTCGAAGCCTTCCGCGACATGTGCCGTTTATTGAAACCGCTGGGCTGCCGCATCGGTATTGAGCACGTTGGCCAAGAAATTAAACAGCTCGGTTTACTGCATGACCTGGGTATCGATTACGTTAAAATCGACTCCTCCATGGTACGCGATGTCGATCAGAATACCGCCAACCAAACCATGCTGCGCGCGCTATGCACCATTGTGCACTCGATTGGTTTAATGGCCATTGCTGAGATGGTAACGACTCAGCAAGAGTGGACGACTCTGAAAGGCTTAGGCCTTGATGGTGCCACTGGGCCAGAGGCTGAAAGACAGCGAAAATAAGCGCTGCTTCGAAGAGGTAGCCAAGGCGTCACGAGCGCTTCGCGTTCGCGACCTACAGGCAAAGAATATCTTGTGGGTGACATTGCGCAGCAATCGTCACAAGTAGGCACCGCCTCGGAAAGGCGGCGGCTCCGACTCATTCATTTGAAAAAAATAAACTGTCCTGCTCTAACAAATCCAGCTTGCTCGACAACCCGCCTCGCAATTTCTTACGCTGCAGCATTTTGGTTTGAGAAGCCTCAGGCAGCTCAGTGAATTGAATGACGTTTTTCGCCATCAACAACTCAATCACGTCCTCCAATACCCGCACAAACTCCAGGTCGGTTTTAACCAGCTCCGCCTCATCGGCACCGATCAATTCCACCCCAAAGGCAGCGATATCGTCCGCGTCTTGCTCGGTCGCCTCAGAAAACCCCGGGAGGGGGGATTCAGAGACCGCCAAGATTTGGCCCGTGGTATTGCGTTTGATGTAGGGCATTTTTACATTCCATAACTTAAGACAAGGCTCCAGTGTGCCTTGTTAAACTACCAAATGGCATTCTCTAATTTTGATCAAGGACTAGCTTGCCACTTTGAATCAAATCTTCAATTATCAAATTTTGATCTAAGCCACTATAAGATGTTAACAGATCATTCATTGATGTTCCCGATAAGGTTATCAATTGATCTGGGGTGGCAAATCCATCATTCGTACCATTACTGTATACCTCAATAACAACACCATTTGCAGAATCAGAAATATTCAAATAAGCGGAGAGATCATTTGAGTTTTCCTCACCAACAAGCAAGTCACTAAGATCTAAAGCATCGACTACCGAATCTAAATCAGATCCATCAGTTCCTGTACCAAAGTCTGTTACAGTATCCGAACCAGTTTCGCCCAATGACCACGCGAAGACATCGTCTCCCAAGTTGCCAGTAAGGGTATCATCACCAGCGCCGCCATAAACAATATCGTTATCGTTACCGCCAATAAGTGCATCGTTCCCAACTTGACCTTGGATTATGTCAACGCCATTCCTTCCAAGGATGATGTCATCTGAATTGCTACCTGTGAGAATACTATTCATATCAAGCTCATCATATGTAACACCAAAACTTGCAAGCAGCGAAACTAAATCTGGACTTTCATCAATATCGTAATAGCTATCGTTTGAGTGCGCTTTAACGTATTCATCGGAGCTGACCAAAATCGTATTGTCAGTGGTTAGGCCAGCATTGGAATCTAAATCAATTGTGAACTGATAGGTGCGGCTATTATCAATCGACTTAGTCACGTTTAAAGTGTTCTCAATAAAAACTCTGTAAACGGCAGCTGAGCCTGTTTCACCTACCAATTGAACAGACCATGTCAATTCTGGATCATCGAGCCCGTTGACCACAAAACTTCCCGTATCAACTCCAGTTATTGAAGGGTCGCTTAAATCTACGACGAAATCCCAATAAATCGATCCATTAGGACCAAAATCTATAGACTCAGAACCACTTATTTTAGGCTGGAATGAATACCCTTCTCCTGAACCTCCCGAAACACTCATCTTCCAAGCAGCATCTCCAGTGTAATTAATTGGTGCAGACAAACCATTAATCGTAATATCGACTGTTGTTTCTGTACCGTCAAAACTTTTAACAATCACTGAGTCTGTAATTGTATTGCCCGTTTCTAAAGCTTTAACAACTGGATTTGAATTATCCAAATTGTATGTCCAAGAGCCATCAGAAGTTATGCTGAATGTCCCGTATGTAACTGCAACATCTGTTTGGGCTTGGAAAGAACTTTCTCCGCTATCTGGATCCACAATAGTTAGAACTCCAGAGTCTTGTAGATTCAGATCTTCTGTTACTTCGCCTTGTCCGGTTGATAAAATAGGTGCATCGTTCACCGGTGTCACGTTAATCGTTGCCGTGGCCTGCTCAGTCACACCTCCCGATGTCACGGTATATGTGAAACTATCTGCTCCGTTATAGTTCGCATCAGGGGTGTAGGTCACAACACCACCCACCAAACTCACCGAACCATGGCTGGCTGTGCCAACCGATGTTACTGCCGCACTAATGTTCTCAAAGCCGTCATTACCCAACAGGTTGATGATCGTGGCCGTGTCTTCAACCACATCAGCATTGTCATCAGCAATATCCACAACAGGTGCAACTGTCACAATCACCGTCTGGGTTTCAGTCAAACCACCTGCATCCGTCACAGTAAAGGTGATGCTTTCTGAACCATTCCAATCCGCTGTGGCATTACTCAGGGTCGCAACGCCACCCACAATCGATACCGCAATATTGGTATTACCTGAAACGCTGAACGTTAAGTCACCATCTGCCGTTTCTATATCGGTAAACGCTGCCGCTAAATCAATTGTTGTACTTGCGTCTTCGTTAAAACTTGTCGCTGGAATTACCGCTTCAATCGTCGGTGCATCGTTTGTGCCTGTAATAGTCACAGTGACCGTTTCGGTATCGCTACCGCCATCGTTGTCAGTCACCGTCACATCAAAGCTCACCGTGGTGGTTTCACCTGCTGCTAAGCTTTGGAAGTCAGCACCTGGGCTGTAGGTGTATTCACCGGTGGTGGCATTGATGCTCACCGAACCTT
>JBEAQQ010000094.1:0-4233 GCA_041163785.1 Pseudomonadota bacterium | reverse complement strand
TGGGGCAACGATGTGATTGAATTCGCAAGTGACTCTGTTGATTACATCAACGGTGAATACGATACGGATATTATCCAATTCGTTACTACCGAGGCACTCGACTTTACCGCTAGCACATTGGCTTACATCGATAACGTTGAGATATTCGAACTCGGCGCTGGCGATCAAGACATCAAGTTGGATGGCACTAACATCGCTGACTTTGTAACGGGCACCAACAGCGTAGCTGATAATGCCACGTACCAAGGTAAGAAACTGTTGGTGATCGATAGCACTGCAGGTTCTGACTCGCTCGAGTTGGTTGGCTTCACCGATACCGGTGACACCACAACCATCAATGGTGGTTCAGACTCCTTCAGCGTTTACTACGACAGCACTAACGATGTCTACGTAGCCACTGACTTGACAGCGACACTGAGCTAATTGACTGATGACAGATGAATTAGCTCAACACTCGCCTGCCCAGGCCGAGGGTGATGCAACAGCATTACCCCGCGGCCGTGCGTCGAGGCTGGTACTTGCCTTAGATGGCGTCTACCGAACCATTGTTTGGCTCGGGCGCTTTCTCTTTGCGGGTAAGTCTGGCCGTGACATGCATGTCGATGACGCTAGGATACCCACCGACGGTATCAATGCAGAGGCAGACGGCGGGTGGTTGAATAGCTTGTTTGAGCCATTGAAACCGGCGTATAAGCAGGCCTTGTTGATGGCGTTTGGTATCAACGTGATCGGTCTGTTTGCTTCGATTTTTGCCTTGCAAGTGTACGATCGCGTAGTGGCCAAAGGGGGTGATTCAACCCTTGTTGCCCTTGCTGTTGGTATGTTTATCGCCATTGGTGTCGACTTCATTCTTCGTGAGGGCCGCTCTGCCTTGATGCGTCGTGTGGGGGCAAAGGTAGAGGTAGCCATTGCACGATCTGTCTATCAACGCCTTACGCAATTGACCACCTTGGAGCTTGAATCAAAGCCACCTGCATTTTGGCAAACCGTGTTTCGCGATATCGAATTGATTCGCTCGACAGCGACGGGCGCGCCTGCCCTGCTGTTGATTGATTTACCCTTCACCATCATGACGCTCGTCGTCATAGGCATCATTGCACCGCCGCTGTTCCCCTTGGCGATTGGTCTGTTGATCGCTTTCGGTTTACTGGCTTGGCGCTCTGAACAAGTACTGAAAAAAGCCAGCGAAACAGAAAAAGAGAAGATGATGAGCCGTGATGCGATGTTGGCGGATCTCTCAGCCGCGCGTATACAGCTTAAATCTGTTGGGCCCTCAGAATTGATGACTAATAAGTGGGAAGAGCACTACGGCCACTGGATGGAAGAAGCCCTCGGCCGCAGCGCGGACGGAGATCGTTTCCGTGATATTTCTCAAGGTATGACGATTGCCTCTACTGTGATCATGACAAGTTTCGGTGCGGTCGCCATCTTGAACCAGTTGATGACCATGGGGGCGTTGATTGCGTCTAATATATTGACGGGCAAATTGGTTGGTCCCATGGTTCAGCTCGTGTCGCAGTGGCGCAGTTACGGTCAATTTATTGCCGCTAAACAACGCCTCGACCAACTGTTCGACATGCACCTCGATCGCCAAACGTCTCCTGTAGCGCTGCCTCGTCCAAAGGGTGTGGTGACGATGGAAAATGTCCACTTTGCCTACCCGGGTTCACAGGAACATCAGGTGACGGCCGTATCGGGGAGGCTCGGTGCTGGCGGTCTTCACGCCATCGTGGGTAACAATGGGTCAGGCAAGACAACCCTCTTGAAAATTCTACGTGGGTTGTACCAACCCTCCGAAGGTCGCGTCACAATCGACGCCGCAGATATTAAACAATTTGGTCAAACGGACCTCTCTCGTTGGATTGGCTATCTACCTCAACAGCCACGGCTGGTACTGGGAACGATTCGCGATAACATTGTGCTTGGTGCCGCTAACGTGAGCGATGAGCAACTCATCCATGCGTGTAAATTAGCGGGTGCTTATGACTTTATCGTCTCGCTTCCCGAAGGGTTTGACACCCAAGTCGGTGAAGCAGGGTCACGTTTTTCTAATGGGCAGCGCAAACGCATCGCAATTGCGCAAACGCTGATTAACGACCCGCCTATTATCTTGATGGATGAGCCTACGTCAGATTTGGATGCCCAAGCTGAACGCGCGTATGTTGAGGCAATGAAGACGCTCGCCAAAGATCACACCATCATCTTAGTGACCCACAGCCCGTCCGTTCTCACCCAGTGCGACGGCATTGTGATCATGGAAAATGGCCGGGTGATTGCCGCGGGCAAAGGTGAAGACATGTTGCCTAAAATTGGTATTCGTCAACCTGCGGTAGCGTCTATAGGGGGTGACAATGCCTAGGCGTATGCTAGACAAAGTCATTGCCATGCAGGGCAGCAGCAACTGGCGCAAGCGAGACAAGCGGGTTCTTTTCCTATTTGCCGCCGCGGTATTGTGGGCGTTATTCGCACAAGTTGACCGCGTGGTAACCGCGCCGGGTAAGGTGATTCCTTTCGACAAGGTCAAGGTCATCCAGCACTTAGAAGGCGGCATCATCGAACAGCTGTACGTACGCGATGATCAATATGTGAAGCAGGGCGAGCCACTCATTTCGTTGGATCTGGCAAGCAGTGGTTCCAATTTGGCGGAAATGGAAGCAAGACTCGGTGCGCTTAATCTTTCTAAGCTACGATTAATCGCTGAGTCCAGAGCCGGTGATTTCGCAGTACCAGACGATTTAGACCCTAAACTGCAGCAGTCGGGTGTCGCCGAGCTTAATACCTTCAGTACGCGCAAGGAAGAGTTAAACGGCACCTTGGCCACACTTAACGGCCAACGATCACAGGCGGAAAAGCGTGTGTCGGAATTATCGGCGCAGCTCAATGCCTTAGAGCAAGGTTTGGAAATCGCCTTGAAGCAGCTAGCGATTTCGCAAAAATTGGTCGCGGATAAGTTGGTGTCAGAACTCGAGCATTTTGAACGGTTACGCGCCGTTGAACGTGCCCGCGGTGACATTGCGTCAACCAAAGAAGCCATTAAAGGTGCGCAGGCACAAGTGGAAGAGTCGCAAGGCCGGGCGCAGGAAGAGAATGCCCGCTTTAAGCGTCGCGCCTCGGATGAGCTCGGCGACGTTGAGCGCAGAATTGCCAGCCTTAATGAAGAAGTTGCTAAAGCACGTGATCAGGCGAGTCGCGCTGTGATTCGTGCGCCTATTGATGGTTTTGTAAAAAATATTAAGTACCAAGCCTTGGGTAACGTTGTGAAGCCCGGTGAACCGATTATGGAAGTGGTTCCGGAAAAAGATCGCTTGGTTATCGAGCTTAAATTGTCACCCGCTGACCGTGGCTATGTCGTGGAAGATCAGCCTGCGTTGGTGAAAATTTCAGCTTACGATTATTACCGTTATGGTGGACTGGATGGGCAGGTGGCGTCGATTGCCGCTGATACCACGATCGGCCCACAGGAAGAGCAATTTTATCGTGTGATTGTAGAAACCGAGAAGAGTTATATCGGTGCAGAAGCTGCAGGCATGCGCATAACACCAGGCATGACAGGCGAGGTGGCTATCAAAGTCGACTCACAATCCGTACTATGGGCCTTACTGCGCCCTATTTTGAAGATTAAACATGAAGCTTTACGTGAAACTTAGTGCCGCAGGACGCGGACAAGGGGGAAAAAATGAAACTTAAAACTACGGTGCTCGCTACTCTTATGGGTGGTATTTGTATGAGCGCAAATGCGAAACCGCTGCAAGGTGAACTTGAGCATTTGGTGTCTTCGCACCCATTGCTCAAGGCAAGCTCTTTGGCGATCGACTCGTCAGAGAAACGCTTTGCTTCAGTGAAGGCTAGCTTGATGCCGCGTATTACCATTAGTGCTTCTAAGGGTAACGAGGTGATTACTACGCAAAGTTATTTGCCAGATGACAACAATATTCTTGGCAATGCGGGCACAGGTTTAGAGCAATACAGTGACCTAAACGGCAGCAAGGTAAGCTTTGGTATGGAATCATCGATCTATGCCGGTGGTAAAGACGTTGCTCGCGTAGTGAGTGCGGCGATTGATCAAGATATTTCTTCGATG
Organism: Pseudomonadota bacterium; assembly: GCA_041163785.1. Lineage (GTDB taxonomy): Bacteria > Pseudomonadota > Gammaproteobacteria > Pseudomonadales > JAHEIH01 > JAHEIH01. The sequence continues at coordinate 152 of JBEAQQ010000094.1, read as the reverse complement.
AATTTGTCGGCGACCACGCAAGATGTCCTGCTAGAAGGCATTACCGCTTACTTGCAAGTCGCGCGCTACAAAATGCTGATTGAATTGACCAAGGAAAACGAAAAGTCGACCCAGCGTCAATTGGAGCTCGAGCGCAAGCGTGTAGCTGCCGG
>JBEAQQ010000093.1:0-2774 GCA_041163785.1 Pseudomonadota bacterium | reverse complement strand
CCTTTTTGAGCAAACCTCAACAGCTGGTTGGCGCTCGCTAGGTCTTCTGCTTCGCCAGCCAACGGTCCAGCGCGTTGGCAAAAGTCTGCCGGTCCTGTGGCGAAAGTGGGGCCGGCCCTCTGCCCTGCATTCCACTTGCCCGCATCGTGTCGTAAAAGTCCCGCATATTAAGCTTGGCGCCAATATTCTGTTTGGAGAGCGGTTCACCACGATTATTGATCACCTCTGCGCCCTTTGCGATAGCATCCGAAGCCAAGGGAATATCATTAGTCACAATTAAATCACCGGCCTCACAAGCGGCGACAATGGCATTGTCGGCTTCATCAAATCCACCACTCACCACGCGGTAGGATAAAAATTTAGAACCTGGTAGCTGGGTGGCACGATTCGCCACAAAGATCGCCATCACCTGGGTGCGATTAGCCGCCTTGCAGATAATCTCCTTGATCACATTGGGAATCGCGTCGGCGTCTATCCAGATGGTGGCCATTAGAGCATCTCGATGATGGTTCTAGCCGCCACAAGGGGCGTTTCCTCACCCTTCATAACACGCGCTTGCAAAGAGGGCAGCAAGGCACGAATGTGGGGGTTGGCATGCAGTTTTTGCTGTAACATTTCTTGAATAAGACTCTGCATCCAAGCGCGATTTTGCTGCTGCCGCTTATCATCGAAATGGCCACTTTCACGCGCCTGTGACGTGTAGTCCTGCAACATGCTCCAGACGTTATCAATACCCTCGTTGTGAAGGGCTGAACACTGCAACACCGGTGGTGACCAAAAGCTTTGCGGCGTTAATAGATGCAGGGCACTTTGGTAGTGACTCCTTGTTTGCTTGGCAAGATTAACGCTGTCGCCGTCAGCTTTATTGATGACCAAGGCGTCAGCTAACTCCATAATGCCTTTCTTGATGCCCTGCAGTTCATCGCCTGCATTGGGAAGCATAAGCACCATAAAAAAGTCGACCATGGCCGCGACTTGGTATTCAGACTGGCCAACGCCGACTGTCTCGACAATGATGACATCGTAGCCCGCTGCTTCACACAGCAGCATGGTTTCTCGCGTTTTTTGTGCCACACCGCCCAGCGAACCTTGTGAAGGTGACGGTCGAATAAAGGCGCCATCTTGGCGTGACAACACCTCCATACGTGTTTTGTCACCGAGAATACTGCCACCGGAAATCGGTGAACTGGGGTCAACGGCAAGCACAGCTACGCGCTTACCACAGCTGAGAAGAAAAAGGCCAAAGGCCTCAATAAATGTCGATTTACCGACACCTGGGATGCCGGTAATACCGATACGTATACTCTTGCCACTATGCGGCAGAATAGATTGGAGCAAGGCCTGAGCAGCCTCACGATCGACATCGCGAGAACTTTCAATAAGGGTAATGGCCTTGGCTAGTGCCCGCCGATTACCCGCAATTAACCCCTCGACATCCATGCTCATCAGTAGCCTTATACTTGGGCCATTTTGATGCTTTCCAGCACATCACGCGCCGCCAGTGGAATTTTAGTGCCCGGCCCGAAGATGCCAACGACACCTGCACGGTACAAGAAGTCGTAGTCCTGCTTCGGAATCACACCACCAGCCACAACGATAATGTCGTTGGCGCCCTGCTTTTTCAGTTCTTCTATCAGTTGCGGCACCAGCGTCTTGTGACCCGCTGCTTGAGAAGACACACCCACAACGTGGACGTCGTTTTCGACGGCCTGTTTAGCCACTTCTTCTGGCGTGGAGAACATAGGCGACAGGTCAATATCGAAACCTACGTCAGCAAAGGCCGTAGCGATGACCTTGGCGCCACGGTCGTGACCATCTTGACCCATTTTACAGACCAACATGCGAGGACGACGCCCAAATTGCGCCACGAAAGCCTCGATATCACTTGCAATACCCTGCCACATATCATCGTCCTCGTAAGCTGCCCCATAAACGCCAGACACGGTTTGCGCGGTCGCGTTGAAACGCCCGACAGCCCGTTCAACGGCATAGGAAATTTCACCCACTGTGGCACGCGCTCGTGTCGCCTTCACGGCGAGATCGAGCAAATTACCCTGCCCTGACTCAGCGGCCTTGTATATGTCTTCAAGCAGCGCTTCAACCTGTGATTCATCACGATTATTGCGAATTGTAGCCAAACGATCGAGCTGTGACTGGCGGACTTTATCGTTATCGATTTCAAGAATATCCACCGCTTCCTCTTCCGCCAGGGTGTACTTATTCACGCCGACAATAACGTCTTCGCCACGGTCGATACGGGCTTGTTTGCGCGCCGCAGATTCTTCAATTTTAAGTTTTGGCATGCCGGTCTCAATGGCTTTCGCCATACCGCCTTGTGCCTCGATCTCGTCAATTAACTCCCAGGCCTTGTCAGCTATCTCCTGGGTGAGACTCTCCATCATGTAGGAGCCACCCCAAGGATCGACCACCTTAGTGATGCCCGTTTCTTCTTGAATAATGAGCTGGGTGTTGCGGGCAATACGCGCTGAAAATTCAGTGGGTAGTGCAATCGCCTCGTCCAGTGCGTTGGTGTGAAGTGATTGAGTACCACCAAATACCGCCGCCATCGCTTCAATGGTGGTACGCACAATGTTGTTGTAGGGGTCTTGCTCGGTTAACGACCAACCCGAGGTCTGGCTGTGGGTACGCAGCACCGAAGACTTAGGATTTTGCGGATTAAATTCGCTGACAATTTTAGCCCACAACAAACGTGCGGCGCGCAGCTTGGCAATTTCCATATAGAAATTCATGCCAATGCCCCAGAAAAACGACAG
>JBEAQQ010000092.1:0-4270 GCA_041163785.1 Pseudomonadota bacterium | reverse complement strand
TACCACCTTCACCTCGCACCGCCTCGGTGATGAGGAAGGATTTAACATTGGGGTGGTAGAGCGTCGTGGGGTGGAATTGGTTGAATTCCATGTTGGCTACGCGGCAGCCAGCGCGCCAAGCCAGTGCTATGCCATCGCCGGTGGCGCCGTCGGGATTGGAGGTGAATAGGTACGCTTTGCTGGCGCCGCCTGTGGCAAGTACCACGGTTTTGGCGTTGACCGTTTCTACGTTGTCGCTGTCGATATTAAAGACATAGCAACCCTGGCATTGATTGTCCTTGGTGATTAGATCAACCGCGACGCGCTTGGGCATGACCTCAATATTGTCGTGCTGCAGCAATTGTTCGATCAGGGCTTCAGATACTGCTTTACCAGTAGCATCGGCGGCGTGGGCGATACGTCGTTCGCCGTGGCCACCTTCTTTGGTGAGGTGGAGTTCCTCTTTGCCGCTGGCAGAAATGCGCGTAGTGAACGACACGCCAATGTCGACCAGCCAATTAATAGCGGCGGCACTATTGGTAATAGTGAAGCGCACCGCATCTTCGTGGCAGAGACCCGCACCGGCAATGAGCGTGTCTTGGATGTGTTTTTCAATACTGTCTTTGTCGTCGAGAACGGCTGCAATACCGCCTTGGGCATAATAGGTCGAGCCCTCTTGAATATCCGCTTTGGCCACCACGCCGACACGCAGGTGTGCAGGGAGATTCAGAGCGACAGATAAACCGGCGCTACCGCTCCCAATGACAAGGACATCATAGTTGAAGGATTGACCCATATCTCAAGCGTTCTCAGCTAGCTAAATAATTCGTCGTTACGCCAAAGCGCAGATCGCCTATATTAGCACGGCAAACGTGTTAAGATGCACAGCAATTTAGTCATTGTATTAACGAGTAGAAATTTTTTTAAAAAGGATAGAACTTTTGACTTTGTGCAAGGTCATATCAACAACGCCGGCGTTTATTGGCGTTTCGCTTCAGTAAGGAATATGAGTGACAAATCAGCGAGACACTGATGAACAACTGGTCGCAAGGGTACAAAAGGGCGACAAGCGCGCGTTCGATTTATTGGTATTGAAGTACCAACATAAGGTGATGTCTTTGATATCGCGCTATGTGTCGGACAGTGCCGAGGTGCAGGATGTTGCACAGGAGGCTTTTATTAAAGCCTATCGCGCCATCGCTAGGTTTAGAGGCGACAGCGCCTTTTACACCTGGTTGTACCGTATTGCAGCCAATACGGCTAAGAATTATTTGGTGGCACGTGGTCGTCGACCCCCTGGGTCGGATATCGACGCTGAAGATGCTGAATTCCTCGACATGGGGGGCGCGCTGAAAGATATTGACGCCCCCGAGGAGCGGCTGGCAGCAGAAGAGTTGCGTAGTGTGGTTGAGGCCACCATTAAGTCTCTACCCGAAGATTTGCGAGCGGCACTGACGCTCAGAGAATATGACGGGTTGAGTTATGAAGAAATTGCCGCCGTGATGGAATGTCCGGTGGGAACGGTGCGCTCTAGAATCTTTAGGGCGCGAGAAGCGGTCGATCTTCAGGTTGAGCGCTTGATGAATGGAAAACTCTGAGTTATAACGTCAGAGACGTATCTCAAATGAGGGGTAGCTATGAGCGAAAAGCAAGCTGAGTCATTGTCTGCATTAATGGATAATGAGACCAATGAACTTGAACTGCATCGCCTGTTGAATCAAGCCCATGAACCAGAGCTTCGCGCTCGCTGGTCGCGCTATCATGTGGCGCGTAGTGCTATGCGCAATGATGTCTCTTCGTTTAGTCACATCGATATATCCTCGGCAGTCAGCGGTGCCATAGAAAGCGAGGCTGCGGGCAAAAAATCTTGGGTGACCGCCATTGGAAGTATGGCGGTGGCCGCCTCTGTCACACTCGCTATTCTAGTGGGCGTGCGTGTTTACAATACCCAGCTGATCGACGCGTCAGACGCGATGGCCTCTGCGATGGATCGACCCGCGGTGCAGGGCGTTGAGCTTCCCGCGATCACTCTCCAGCAGGGTGAGACCTACGCGTCGTATGGTACGGAGCAAAGCCGGCCCGAAGCACGCAGCAATCCACAGGTGGTGCGAGTGGTGCGTCGAGTTAGCCCCTATGCGCAATCGCGCTTGCAAGATTTCATGTCTCAGCATGCCGAGCAGTCTGCGCTCAATGCAAACTTGGGTGTCATCCCCTATGCTCGAATCAATGAAGAGCCGTCTAAATAGTCCTAAAGGATAGTTATGTTGCATCCACGCACGCTAGTCATGTCCTTGATATGGCTAGCGTTTTCTTTTTCAGCGCAAGCACAAGAAACCCTCTCAGCCACCGATTGGCTCGATAAAATGTCGCGTGCGTCTCGCCAGTTGGATTACTTTGGCATCTTTAGTTACGAGCACGGTGCGAGTAATCAAACGCTGCGCATTTTTCATGTGGTGCGCGACGGTGTAGAGTATGAGCGCTTGATGCACATGGATGGTGAGCCCAATGAGATTATTCGCAAAGGCCACCCCGTCGACTGTATCCACAATGGTGAGTCGTTGATGCGCTCGGATAGCCGGCAAATTCGGCGCAACTTATCAGACCGCTTTGGTGGTGATTTTCAAGAACTGCAGTCCTATTATCAAATTGCGCTAGCAGGGGAAGAACGCGTGGCAGGTCGGCGAGCCGTTAAGCTCATTATGCAGGCCAACGATGATTATCGTCATAGCTATGTGTTGTCGATTGATGCGAATACGGGACTGTTGTTGCGCTCGCTGATGCATGATAGCCAGGGCCGAATTCTAGAGCGGTTTCAGTTTTCCATTATTGCCGCGGGTGTACCTATCGAGGCCAATATGCTCGAAGCGGAGACGGCCAATCCTACGATTATTAACAATCATCACGATCTTACCTCGACAGTTGATGGCGCTAAACCCGAGCAACGCTTGGTTGATCTGTTGCAGTTCCAGTGGCTACCGCGTGGCTTCGTCAAGGTTGAATCACTGCAGCCGGGTTTTGAGTCGCTCACCTTCAGTGATGGCTTGGCTGTGTTTACGGTGTATTTGGAGAGGTTGGCAGCTGAGGCGGGCGATATCGATGGATGGGCTCAGCAGGGTGGCACCATGGCGTTGTCCCGTCGTTTATCGCCGCCCCTTGAGGAGGTGGTTCTCACTATTGTGGGTGAGTTGCCCCCGCTGACTTTGGAACGTCTCTCTGCAGGTGCACGTGTTGTATTGCCAGCACTTGAGCCATCCCAGTCGCCCCAGGCTGATTCGACTGAGCAATAATATGGCCGATCTCAACATTGAAAGTGCCCGCGTGGTGTCTATCAGTGAAGATGCTGTTTGGGTAGAGACCATTCAAAAGAGTACGTGCGCGAACTGTGCCTCGAGGTCCGGGTGTGGGCAGTATCTGCTCGGTAAATGGCGCTCTGCAAGCGATACCCACCTCAAGATTCCTCTAGGCGATCGTTCGGCTAATGCCTTAAACGTCGGAGATTATGTGCGTATTGGCGTTCCTGCGGGCATGGTCTTGAAATTTGCCTTCATCGTCTACATGTTACCAGTGTTGTGGATGTTAGGCGGGGCGCTTCTCGCACAGCATCTGCTGGAATCGGACCTAGCTGCGGCGATGGGGGCGCTAGCGGGATTGGGTGTGGGCTTTGGCTGTGTTTTTGCTATTTCTAAGCGTGCTGCATTAAAGTCTCGCAACCATCCTGTGCTCATCACGGGGAATCGTGAAGAAAATTGCCACATTTCTGCTACCGTGGTGGAACTCTCCTAACCAGAGCTTGTCCGAATAGTTTTGGAAAACACGGAGTACATCTATGCGCCAATCCCTATCGGCAGCGATCATCAGTATCTTTCTTGCGTTTGTTTCAATAACAGCACAGGCGCGAGATCTGCCTGAGTTCACTAACATCGTTAAACAGAATGCCCCAGCGGTGGTGAAAATTACTACCACGACCATCACCGAGCAGCGCCAGAGCCCCTATCAACAATACAACGACCCGCGTATCCCTGAGATATTTCGCGATTTATTTCAACAGCGCGGCCAGCCAAGTCCTTCACAACAACCGCGTCAACAATCCATGGGCTCGGGCTTTATTATTTCTGAAGACGGCTTTGTGCTGACCAATAATCACGTCATCGATGGTGGCGATGAGATTGTGGTGCGTTTGCCTGATCGCTCGGAATACAAGGCCAAATTAGTGGGTACCGATGTGCGCTCAGACCTTGCGTTGTTAAAAATTGAAGGCGAGGATTTTCCTACGGTAACGTTTGGAAAACCG
>JBEAQQ010000091.1:0-3285 GCA_041163785.1 Pseudomonadota bacterium | reverse complement strand
CCACACGCTTGTGACGGGTCACCCCAAAGTTCTTCAACAGCATGTCACCGGGGAAGATATTCGCCGCCGCCAATTGCTTAATGGCATTACCGTACTCATCCATCACATCGACAATATCTTCGTCGCTCGCGTCCTGCAGATAGATATTGAGCGGCACCATCTTACGCTCGATATACATATGATGGATTATCAGGCGGTGTTCGCCCTTCTCTTCGATTAACGAGGGCGCCACCTGGTAAAGCTCGTCCAACAACTCTGGCGAGATGCTACGCTTGTCAAATTCAAAATTAGAAAACTCGTGGGTGTCCGCCATGCGACCTACCCGGTCGTGGCGCGATACCAAACGGTATTTCTCTTTCACCTGTTCGCGCGTCATATCTTTTGGCGGCGCAAAGCGATCCTTGATGATTTTAAAGACGAAGTCGTAACTCGGCAAAGTGAACACCGACATCACCATTCCCTTAATACCGGGCGCGATGACAAACTGCTCCTGAGTTTTACTCATATAGCGGCGGAAATCGCGGAAGAATTCGGTCTTGGAATGCTTGCGGAAACCGATGCAGGCGTACAACTCAGAGCGCGCTTTGTGCGGCATCAGTATTTTCAAGAAGTCGACGATACTCGAGGGGTCATTGGTTTCAACCATAAAGAACGAGCGCGTAAAACTGAAGACAACCGACAATTCATCTCGGTCAAAAATCACCGTATCGACATACAACTCGCTCTCGGCGTTGTGCATGATCGGCAGCACAAAGGGGATAATACTGTCGCGCAGAACAATACGACCAATCACATAGGCCGCCTTGGAACGGTAAAACACCGACTTCAGAACATCGACCTGCATATTGTTGCGCTCGTCAGCAGAGAAGTTCAGCAGCGGTTGGCGCGAAGCCTCAACAATGTTGTGGATATCTCGCTCTTTATCTTCCCATGGCGCGTTGAATAAGCAGCCGTCGAGCATTTCTCTAGTGAGATCGGTGACCTGCTCTCCCGGCGAGTAACGGTGGTAGAGATGACGACCCACCTCAAGGGCCTGGGGTTTTTGAGACGACGTCACAAAGGCGTGCTCGTCATTAATGTTGTCGTGACCAAACACGTAGCAATAGATCGAGTTATAGAAGGTCTCTGCGATCTCGTAGTTGGCGTGGTATTGCAAGATTTCGATGTAATAGGACTTGGCGAGCACCCACACTTCAGGCTCGTAGATAGGTGGCCCCACCAAACCTTTCAGCAATTCGGCGATACTGTGTACCTTGCCCTTGTAAATTTCTATGCGCTGCGAAGAGGCTTCTTGCACCGCAGGCCAATCCGCCTTTTCAAAGCGCGCCTTGGCTCCCAATGTGACATTGGTGAAATCGGCGAACATCGCTTCAAAGCCATTCAGAATGGCGCTGGCGAGGCGTTGCGCCGTATCATTTTTGAGCCGCTGCTGCTGGCTTGGCATAGTTAGTCCTTATAATGATTGTTCACTAACAATAACCCCGTTTAGATCTGCCGACAACCACATCCCCGGGCGCACACTGATACCATCGAAGTTAAGCTCAACATCTCTCTCACCGCGATTTTGCTTCTCGGTTTTCAAGGGGCAAGCACGCAACGCCACGATACCAATGGGCATGTCCGCAAAAATTTCCACGTCGCGAACCGCCCCATGCACCACCACACCGGCCCAACCATTGTCTAAGGCAAGTCCCGCGAGTCGATCACCCAGTAAAGCACGCTGCAGCGAACCACCCCCATCGACAAGCAGCACTCGCCCCTCACCGGGCTCCTGCACCGCTTCCGCCACGCGGGAATTATCCTCCCAGCAAGCGATAGTGCTGACTGGGCCAGCAAACTGTGTGACACCACCAAAGTGGCGCCAGTCGGCTAACAGGCAACGCACCACGTCGGGATGGGCATCACAAAGGTCGGGGGTACTCAGCATGTTTATTACCATGTCATTACAGACTTGTAGTCACGATACAGGCATGGTAAAACATCACTGTTTTTTATGGAATTTATAATCACTATTAGGCACATAAATGAACCTATCGCGCGTTGATCTCAATTTATTGGTGTTTCTTGACGTGTTGTTACGCGAAAGAAACGTAACCAAAGCTGCCGAACAACTTGGCATTACCCAGCCCGCCATGAGCAACGGCCTAAAACGCTTACGCGATCTTCTCGACGATCCTCTATTGATTCGCACCAGCGAGGGCATGACACCCACTGAGCGCGCCGAAGCCTTGCAGCCACTGGTTCGCAACATCCTCAACGAAGTAGAAAAAGCCGTTCAGCCTTCGGCCCCCTTTGACCCCGCGACCAGCGATCGTACCTTTCGGGTCATGGCTAGCGACTATATCGAAGCCACCTTACTTCCCAAGGTGATTGCCGCCTTAGCGGAGCAAGCCCCCGGTATCTGCCTCGACATTCTCACCCCCAGCGATGTGAGCTTTCAAGACATTGAAAAGGGTAAGGTGGACATGGCGATCAACCGTTTCAACCAGCTACCCCAATCCTTCCACCAAACCACGCTGTGGCGGGACAACTTTGCCTGCCTACTCAGTGCATCGCACCCGAGCGTAGATAGCTTTGACCTCGAGGCCTACCTAGCGTCGAACCACGTTTGGGTGAACAAGACCAACATGGGTGTTGGCACGGGGATGGACCGAGACAACACCTCACGACTGGGATGGATTGACGAGGCGCTGGCGGAACTCGATGTGAAGCGCAACATTCGCGTGTTTACGCGCAACTACATGGTCGCTTCGATTCTGGCCACACAACCCGATTTGATTGCTACTCTACCCCGCCGCATGGCACAGGTTTACGCCAACGACCCAAGCTTGGCTATTCGTACACCACCCTTCCCATTGGTACCCATTGAAATCAAAATGATCTGGAGCCCTTTGCTACAGCATAACCCTGGGCACCAATGGCTGCGCCGACTGATTGTAGACATTGCCCGTGAGGAATAGCCTTCCTTTATCTCTGTGAGAAAAGCAAAATACCTTTTATACTCAAAGACCCTTTTTAGGATCACACCATGCAAAACATAAAATACCTGGTGGCGATACTCGGCTTATGCTTGCTGAGCGCCTGTGCCAACCTCCCCGTCTCTAGCAAACAGTCCCTTTACGGCTTGAACTTTGAACCCTGGCCTTGGGCACCCATTCAATGCTTTGGCTGCGAGTGGCGAGACAACGACCAACCGCTCACCGATGGCGTTGTGCGCCGCGTGGAAGCACGCAAATCGGGCGAATTGACCATCGTCGCCGCCAAGGGCGATCGCGGTGGTGATAT
>JBEAQQ010000090.1:0-6461 GCA_041163785.1 Pseudomonadota bacterium | reverse complement strand
ACGACCGGTATCTTCATCGTCAAACTGATGTAGTTCAGTTAAGTAGCAGCCCTTGTCCGATAAATAGGTGGTTACGGCTGCGACAATACCGCTGCGTGCAGGGCAGGTCGCTGTTAGTGTGAAGGTGTTATCCATCGTTATTTCCGAAAGCGAGCGAGTGCCCATTGTAACGCATACAGCCCCTCAGTTTGAGGCCTTGTTTTGCATTAGGCTTTGAAAGATCGCTTTAGACTTCTCAACGGAAAGTGATAGGTTTACCTTAGCACTTAGCAGCGCGTCTTCACCTTATCTTAGATGATGCGACCTGCGACCTGCGACGCTCGGGCTCAGAGATAGTAAATTCCAATATAAGCGCTAAGTAGAACCACAATCCAAAGAGCCGTTGTGCCGATAGACCAAGCACTCCCAAGTGCGCCGGGGTCTTTTGAGTCGCCTCCAGTCAGTAACTGGTCGCCGGCATGAATGATACGCCCCACTCGCGTCAGCAGTGAATTGACAGTCGATTCTTTGCCGCGCTCTAACAAATTGATTAAGTGCTCCGTCAAGGACTTTCCGAGTCGGCGCCAGAACCAGTCGGTGTCTAGCGTGAGCGTGTTGGTTCGCTTCATGAGCGGTAACAACAGAAAGAACGCTAAGCCTGAGAAGAGTAGGAGCTGAAGGTAGAAAACGACTTTGCCGGGTTTGTAGGCATTAAAGTCGGTCGGGTAGGGCAGCAACTCGTAAAAAGGTTCGGGCACAATGCCGATGGCAAAGCAGAGCACCACAAAAATGCCCATCGCTAAACTCATATTCCAGGGTGCGTCAGCCGGACGCATACCGGAGTCTTTTTGAAAAAAGACGTACCATGGGAACTTGATACCCGCGTGCAGAAATACACCGGCGGATGCCGCCGCAAGTAGATACCAAACCCACTCCAAACCCTGCAGTGAGACCGCCTCAGAAATCATCGTCTTGGTGGTAAATCCCGAAGTCAGCGGGAAACTTGAAATGGCCAATGCGCCCACTATCCCACAGAAAGCCGTGATTGGCATGGTGCGATAAAGGCCACCCAATTCACTGCATTTTTCTTTGCCTGTGTGGAGGATCACAACACCCGCGCTCATGAACAGAAGGGCTTTATAAACAATGTGGGCAAACGCGTGGGCTGTTGCTCCGTTGAGTGCCATTGGGGTGCCAATGCCCACGGCTACCACCATGAATCCGACTTGGTTGACAATGGAAAAAGCTAGAATCCGGCGGACGTTGTTTTCCAAGAGAGCCCAAATGATCCCGTATATGATCATGAAGAGTCCTAAATAGATGAGCAGCTCGGTACCTGGGAATAATAAAATGAGCGCGAGCACGGCGGTCTTCGTGGTAAACGCCGATAAGAAAACTGAGCCCGTGGGCGAAGCTTCTGGATAGGCGTCTGACAGCCACGCAGATACGGGTGGTGCTGCGGCATTGATTAAGATGCCGATCAACATCATGTAGGCGTCAAAATTGTTTGCGGCCAGCGGTTGGATATCGATCGAGCCAGTGTGTACAACGACCCCTTCTATACCGACTTTCAGAATCACCCCACCCAGCAAATGCAGAATAGCGTACCTAATGCCTGCAGCCCGGGCGTTCGGTGTATTGCCGAACCAAATAACGAGAGTCGAAAACAGCGCCATGAGTTCCCAGAACAAGAATAGCGTGATCATATCGCCTGCAAAGCAAACACCCACTGCGCCCGAAGCATAGGCGAAACCGCTTGCAAGCTCCCCTTTGCTCGCATGTTTGAAGGCGTACAGGCCCCCAACGCCCGCCATAATGGCAAAGATGGTTGCAAATAATCGTCGTTCTGGGCTCGTCTCGATCAGTTGCAGCTCATAGTCTAAGAAGCCTGCCGTGAGCGAAACGCCATCGGGTACAGACCAGATAGCTAACAGCGTCAATAATGGCGCAAGAAACAAACCAATGCGTGCCCAAACACCGGGTACGGCGGCGATCCAAGCAGCGCCAAGAAGCATAATCAAACCGGGCGGAAGCAACTCAAACATCTTTGTGCTCCGCGTAATAATTTTCGGGCCTCTTCAGCGCATAGCCCAATACCTTGGCGACTATCACCATTATGAAACAGCTAAAAAAGCCAAATACAGCGCCAAATCCCCACCACTGGGTACTCTCGAAGGGGGTTTTACCGGGTACAAAGAATTCGACTATGAGTGTGACGGCTAGCACAATAGAGAACAGTACCCATGCGTTTCGAATTTGCTTTTCCACGCTCATTGCATGACCTCCACCAATTGGCGCTCAAGATCGAGTACGGGGGCGTTGTAGAAGAAAAAGCCTAAGGCGAGTAAGGCGGTAATGCTGAGTGCAATTACCATGGCCAGGGGAGCCTCTCCGTGCTCCTTCTTTGGAGCCACGGTCTCTGGCATGAACCACGCCACATAGATTATGGGCAAAAAATAGGCCGCGTTCAGCGCAGTACTTGTGATGATGGTAAAGATTGCCAAGAAGTTATCGGCCTGGAACGCGCCCGCTAATATATACCATTTGGAGACGAATCCACCGGTTGGTGGGACACCAATCATGCTAAGTGCGCCAATTGTGAAGGCGGTCATGGTAATGGGCATCCGTTTTGCGATGCCCGCAAGCTCCGTGATATCGATTTTTTTGCTGGCAACGTAGATAGCACCTGCGGCAAAGAAAAGCGTGATCTTGCCAAAAGCGTGAGCAACCATGTGGAGCGCTGCCCCGATTTCCGCCATCGGTTTTAAAATAGCGGTAGCCATCACAACATAGGAAAGTTGCCCAATGGTTGAGTAGGCAAGTAATCGCTTAAGGTTCGTTTGTCGCAAAGCCACGATGCTGGCACTGATAATCGTAAAAGCGCTAATCCAGACTAACCACTGGGTTGTATTGAGACTGAACAGCCAATCTGCACCAAAGATATAAAGAATAATCTTAGTGATGCTAAACACACCGGCTTTGACCACCGCCACCGCGTGTAGCAAGGCACTGACCGGTGTCGGCGCCACCATGGCGGCGGGGAGCCAGCGATGTATTGGCATAACCGCGGCTTTGCCGATGCCAAAGGTAAATAACGCGAGAAGCAAGCCCGCTGTTGGACCATCGACTTTTCCTTGTAGAGTGCCGCCGAGCGTAAACTCCCCGCCGTTTATCATGCTGACCCAAATCACAGCCGGCAAAAACAAGGTGATAGAGGTGCCCATTAGGATCCCAAGATAGATGCGTGCCGACTTTATTGTTGCTTGATCTCCTTTGTGTGTAACCAAGGGGTAGGTACTTAAAGTCAGTAGCTCATAAAACAAGAATAAGGTGAATAGATTGCCCGCCAGTGCTACGCCCATTGCCGCTGCAATCGAAATTGCAAAGAAGATATAGAAGCGGGTTTGATGCTTCTCTTTATTGCCTCGCATGTAGCCCACGGAATACAGCGAATTCACGATCCATAGGCTCGCAGCCAAGGTCGCAAACAGAGCCCCCAAGGGTTCTATATGCAGTTTGATCGAGAGTGCCGCATTGAGTTGGCTTAATACAATCTCTCCGCGAGCGCCATGGGCGACTGCGCTGGCTAAAGACCAGGCTACAGAGGCCAGCATCACGGCAGTGATAAAGGTAGCGGCTTCACGCGAGTTTGGGTGCAATCGCCCCATAACGCCAATGAGTACTGCACCTAGGGCGGGGATTGCCAGTAGCGCGATGAGTTGCTGCTCTATACTCATTTTCCGTACCCCAGCAAAGTATCTGCTGCTTGCGTGGCGAGTTCCATGGGTAGCGCGGGCGCCAACCCAAAATAGATTGAGCTAAGCGCGAGCATGACCAGTATCGCCGTAGCACCAAGGGGCAGAGTCGGCTCGCTACCAGCGGGCGCTGGCGGGAAAAACAACGTTTCTAAAAACCGCGCCAGATAGACCACGGACATCAGGGAACTCACCAGTACAATCGCGAGTAGGGCTATGACGCCGTTTGGCTGTTCGAAAACGGCCTGAATCAATAACCACTTACTTAGAAAGCCCGCTGTCCCCGGAATGCCAACCAAGCTGAGGCCGGCTATTGTAATGGCGATTGCGGCTAGGGGGTGACGACGCCCGAGGCCGGCGAAACTGCTCAGTTCACCCGACTTAGCTTGCAAGGCGAGTAGGCCGATACCGATAAATATCGTCCCTTTTGCCAAGGCGTGATTGAAACTGTGCAAAAGGGCTGATGTTAAGCCGCTATGGCTTACCAGGGCAGCACCTAAAATAATGTATCCCACTTGCCCGACTGAGGACCAAGCAAAAATCTTTTTCGCGAGAGTATCGCGCATCGCCATGTAGGCACCTGCCAGGATTGCCATACAGGCTAACGGTATTAAGAAGATTTTGAACTGAATCAGGTGGCCAATTAAGTTGGATTGGAATAAGGTGAAATCCACACGCAAAAGTACATAGATCGCAATTTTGGTCGAGCATGCGGCTAGGAACGCGGTGACCATGTTGGGAGCGAAGCAGTAGGTATTGGGTAGCCAGGCATGCATGGGGAATATGGCCGCTTTAAGCGCCAGGCCAATCGATATAAATCCTGCGGCGACCAAGATCGGAGTCTGATCCACGACTGAGGGCAGCTTGGTGGCGATATCACTCATATTGAGCGTTCCGGTCATGATATAGATCAGACCGATACCGATCAGGTAAAAGGTGGCCCCGATGGTTCCCATGATGAGGTATTTGAAGACGGCGGGAAGCGCTTGCCTGTTTGGTCCACCTGCAATTAAAACATAGCTTGCCAGTGATGCGATCTCCATAAAAACGAAGATATTAAATGCGTCTCCAGAGACAACAATCCCTAACAGTCCCGCCAGCGCGAGCAGCCATGCTCCAAAAAACCAATTCAACTTTGATTCTTTAATTTCGCTGATTAAGCTCTGATATCCTGCCAAAAGAACAAATGTTGATGCTCCAGAAACGATAAGTAGAAACAGCGCGCTTAGGCCGTCTACCTGTAGTTCTATACCGTAGGGTGCTTCCCAGCCGCCGATAGGGTATAGCATGGGGCCGTCGCTGGTGGTCAGTTGCACGAGGTTGATAGCAATGGCAAATGCCAAGGCGCTTGTCGCAAGCGTCAGAGCCCATGCGAGTCTCGCAGGCTGAATCAAAAGGACGAGAGGCGCCATGAGCATGGGCACCACGACCTGTAAAATAGGAAGATGGGACAGCATTACTGGGCCTCTTCCTCTCTACTTTGAATTTCATCCTCTTCGATCGTGCCGTACGCCTCTTTTATACGCAAAATGATGGCGAGCCCCAAAGCGCTGGTTGAAATTCCAACAACAATGGCGGTCAGAATTAATACCTGCGGCAGGGGGTTTGAGAAGACTTGGGAGTCCACTAAGTTTGTGAAAATAGGTGTTGTGCCGCCCTCTACTTTAGCTATGCCAATGAAGAGTAAGAATACGGCGGATTGGAAAAGTGAAAGTCCGAGCAAGCGCTTAACCAAGTTGTTCTTAACGATAACGGTGTAAAAGCCCATCATTAGGAGCGCAATGAAAGTCCAGTAATGAAAAAGATCTAAGACGATCATTGCGTTCGGCCTCGGGCCACGAAAGCGTGGAATATGCTCAGCAGCACGCCTGTTACCGTGAAGCCCACACCCGCTTCAATCAGTATGATTCCTATTTGTTGGCCCGCCACTGGGTCACTGGAAAGAACGCTATAATCGAGAAAATTAGCCCCCTTAAAAATGCCGACCATGCCGACGCCACCGTAAAGTAAGGCGCCAAATGCCATCAGTGCAGTCAGAACGCGCTGGGGTAAGACCTCAAGAGCCCGGTCTTGTCCTTCCAGCAGAGTGTATAAAATGATGCTAGCGGCGACTAAAGCACCGGCCTGGAAACCGCCGCCGGGGCCATATTCGCCATGAAACTGAACATAGAGCCCAAACAGCAGGATAAATGGGATGAGCAAGCGACCGACCATTCTGGGTATGAGGTAGTGACGTAAGCCCTCATCGCGCTTGAGCATCGCACCTGCAGACGGGGTATCAAGCAAAAAAAGCACCCCTATGCCGGCCGTCAGTACGACGAATACTTCCCCAAGGGTGTCGTAACCTCGAAAGCTTCCCAGGATGGCGGTAATGACGTTTGGTATATCCACCGCAGATTGTGTTGTTTCTAAAAACCAAGGCGCTAGGTGCTGGTGCGCAGGTGCATTCGGATCCCCAAAGGCAGGCTTGTCGAAGGTGGCGTAAGCCATTATGAGCCCTGTGATACTCACCGAAATTAGGCCGGCTAACCGCTTGGGTGCTTGCTTCCGTTCTTGCTCATTCATAAAGGCCAGCGCACCTAGGAAGAGAACGGTCGATATGCCCGCTCCTACGGCGGCTTCGGTCAGGGCGACATCGGCGGCATCTAACAGAAAGAAGTTAATGGCAATTAGCAGGCTAAAAATACCCATAAGCATGACAGCAACAAATAAGTTTGTTGTACGTAT
>JBEAQQ010000089.1:0-4265 GCA_041163785.1 Pseudomonadota bacterium | reverse complement strand
TTGTCAGTCACCGTCACATCAAAGCTCACCGTGGTGGTTTCACCTGCTGCTAAGCTTTGGAAGTCAGCACCTGGGCTGTAGGTGTATTCACCGGTGGTGGCATTGATGCTCACCGAACCTTCGCCAGCAGGCATGCTGGATACAGTGTAAGTGTGGGTATTGGAGGTATCCACATCGGTGAAGCTGGCAGTGCCAGACACTGAGGCACCATCTTCAGTGGCAGCTAAAGTGCCCACGGTCAGAATAGGATCGTCGTTAGTACCCGTGATGGTCACCGTCACGGTTTCAGTATCGCTGCCCCCACCCACAGGCCACCGTGTTCGACGACCTGGGCAATTTCCATCAACTGGCTAGGCGCGGCCACGTTGTGGCAGTAACCGTAAGCGCCATTGCGGAGCATATCGTAGGCTTCTTCGTCGCTTGGCAAGGAAGACATGACGATCACCGGTAATCCGCTGCTGATGCATTGATTCACTAACGCCATACGCTCAGCGGCAGAGGTATTGGAGATATCAAACCACAGCATACGCGCCTCGCCAGGCTTGGCTGGCGCCAACTCGAACAACGATGATAGTCCTTGGGCATCGGGGAAGGCTTCCTGCCATCGCGGGCGGAGTTGTCCGCCGTGGCCCACAAAAATGTGCTTCATTTATCGTTCCGTTAAAGCGTACTGCTTGGCGCGTAATACCGGTTTCATCAGATAGGCAAGAATGGTTTTCTTACCGGTGAGAATATCGACTTCAGCGACCATGCCGGGAATGATGGGCATGTCATCGCGGTTAAACGATTCGGTCGTCCTCACCCTCACGTTATAGTACGCATTGCCCTCTTCGTCGATGATGGTGTCGGCACCAATTCGCTCCACGGTGCCTTTCAATCCGCCGTAAACCACAAAATCATAGGCGGTAAATTTCACCATAGCCTCCTGCCCTGGGCGCAGAAAGGCAATATCGCGTGGCTGGACTTTAGCCTCAAGCAATAGGGTATCGTCGAGGGGAACAATCTCAACAATCTCGCGCCCGGGCAGCACCACACCCCCCACGGTATTGAAATAGAGGCGCTTAATGGTGCCTTTCACCGGCGATTTCACCAGCGTCTGATTAACGCGATCAGTCAATCCGGTATTGCTTTCCTCTAGGGCATTTACGCGAGCAATGGTCGCCGACAGTTCCTCGCGCATCTCGTTAAAGAAGACGAGCTCAACCTCACGCTTGCTGTTCTCGGCCTCACTTATCGACGACCGTGATTTCTCGATCTGCGCCTTGGTTTGCTCTAGCTCACCGCTAATATTGGTGGTGTCGCGCTCAAGGCGAAGCAACTCCACTTCAGAGACGGCCCCGGAACTGACCAGCGGCCGCGTCACATTTAATTCACGGGTGCTTAACTGCAACGACTTGCTTAGCTGGGTGCGTCGTGCCTGTAGTTCGGTAAGCTCTTGTTTGCGCTGGGTGAGCTGTTCTTCAGCAATGTTGCGAATCGCCTTCAAACGCTCGAGGTTATCGCCATAAAGGCGTTTCTCTTGCGCCAAAATCGTGGGAATCTGCTGCTGTAGCTCTTCACTGGGCTGGAAGGCCTGGTCGTTAACGACCGCACTCAACCGCTCAACCTTAGCGCGTAGGCCAAGCAGTTCAGCACGGCTTTCACGCAGCATCGACTCGGAGCGCGTTTGGTCGAGACTTATCAGCAACTGGCCCTGTTCAACAATGTCGCCCTCGCGGATCAGGATTTCTTTAACGACACCGCCGTCTTGCGACTGAATAATTTGCACCTGCTGCGAGGGAATGACTCGGGCTTCACCGCGGGTCACTTCGTCGATCTTCGCCCAAGCTGCCCAAATGACAAGAAAAATCACCACCCAAGCAATCGTGTACAGCAAACTATGGACGCGCAGCGGTTGTTGCTCAACAAAGGCGCGGTTCACATCGGCATTCCAATGCTTTTCTTCTTCCTTGACTTCTTTCAGCCAAGGCCCGAATACCGCTTCAATAATGCGATCAAATAGCCGCACGAAAATGTTCTCGCTAGCGCGCTGCAACACATCCTTTTTAGAGACCTCGAGAGGGGCTGGCATCATCTCTTTATCGTCCATCAGCTCGCCTTCCCAATTTTGCCTTGGCGCAGAGCCTCAACCACGTTATCGCGGGGGCCGTTAGCCACAATTTGACCGTTATCCACCACCACAATGCGATCGGCGATATCTAACAGCGAGGTACGATGGGTGATGAGGAACAAAGTACGGCCAACAGAATAACGTTTGAGCTTGTTCACCACGGCCACTTCTGTGGAGTGATCCATGGAACCTGTGGGCTCGTCCATGAACATCACCGAGGGGCTGTGTACCATCGCGCGTGCTAAGGCGACACCCTTGCGTTGCCCACCGGAAAGCGATTCACCGCGTTCACCCACGTCCATATCCAAACCTTTTGGATGGCGCTTGATAAACTCATCTAAGCCAGCCATTTCGGTAGCGCGCATGATTTCTGCGTCGCTCACGTGCCGCTGCGCCAGCATAATATTTTCACGCAGTGTGCCGCGGAAAAGCACCACATCTTGCGGAACGTAGCCGACCGCCAAACGCAGGTCGGCCGGGTCTAGCTGGCGAATGTCGATACCGTCGAGCGTAATGGCACCCTCGTTGGGGGTATACAGCCCCATGGCCAGTTTCAACATGGTTGATTTGCCACTGCCCACTCGGCCTAACACCACGACAGTTTCGCCCGCCTTGACGCTGAAATTAATATTTTTAAGCGCCCCAATATCACTGCCGGGGTAGGCGAAACTCACGTTGTTAAAGACCAAGTTACCCTCGATCTGATTGCGCGATAAAAACTGCCGTCCTGCCTCGCGCTCAATGGGCTTATTCATCACTTCGTCAAGCGAATCCAACGACGTGCGGGCGGTATGGTATTGCAGAATCAAACCCGCCGCTTGCGAAAAGGGCATCATGACTCGGCTGGCCAGCATGTTGGCGGCGATCAAGCCGCCCATACTCAGTTCACCCTGGATGATCAGGTATACCCCGGTAATAATGACCGCCACCGAACACATTTGTTGGGTCCACTGGGTAACGGAAATACTGGCATTGGAGAGCAAACGCAGCTGCACACCCACGCGCGCCAAAAAGGCGGTGGTTTTCTCCCACTTGCGCTGCATAGTGCCTTCCGCGCCCATCGCTTTGAGGGTTTCTAAGCCCACTAGCGACTCAACCAAGGTCGAGTTACGCATCGCTCCGGCCACATACATGGTCTCAGACAAGGTTTTGAGGCGCGCCTGTGTGGCTAGGGCATATCCCAGCACAATCAACACTGCCACCAAGACCGGCACCACAATGGGCCATGCCACCCAGGCAATCACTGCGATGAAGATCATCGAAAACGGTAGGTCAATAAGTGTGGTAACCGATGCCGAGGTAATAAAGTCTCGTACCGACTCGAAAGAGCGGAGATTTGACGCAAAAGAACCCACAGAGTTGGGCCGTGCTTCCAGCTTCAACCCTAACACGCGCTCCATGATTTTTGCCGACAGGCTAATGTCGACGCGACGACCCGCCAGGTCGAGAAAATAGGTCCGCACCGTGCGCAGCACGATGTCGGCCAACATGATTAATACCACCCCCGACGCCAGCATCCACAGCGTTTCCATGGCGTGATTGGGTACCACTCGGTCGTACACATTCATGGTGAACAAGGGCAGTGCTAGCGCGAAAATATTGACGAAAAATGCCGCCATTAAGACATCGCGATAAACCACGCGATTGGCTTTTATCGCCGACCAGAACCAGTGGCCCTCATCCTCATGACGGCGCTGACTCATAGCGCTGTCAAACTGAAATACCGGCCGCACCATAATGGCGGTGCCGGTGTAGCGTATCGCTAACTGTTCTGTAGGTATGTCTACTTTGGCTGTGTTGAGCTCGGGCAACAACACTTTGGCGGTTTTTTTATCCTCGCTCCAACCAGTGAGCACACAGGCCCCGTTGTCGTCGGTAATAAGGATAAGAGGAAGAAAGTGATCAGCCTGTAAATCAACCAACGACTTAGCAACAAGCTTGCTCGTTAAGTTTAGTCTTGCTGCTGCGCGGCTAAATAATGAGGGCGTGAGTTTACCCTCAACCAATGGCAACCCCGCGGTGACCGCCTCTCCAGAAGCGGTCACATCGTGAAAGCGCGCCATGGCAAGTAGACACTGTACCAGTGGATCTACTTCGTTTGGCTTCATCCTGATGTATCTTCCTATGATCTATTTATTTTTGGCTGTCGATCCAG
>JBEAQQ010000088.1:0-3793 GCA_041163785.1 Pseudomonadota bacterium | reverse complement strand
GCACGCTCAATGGCCAACTCTTCGGCTTTGTCGACGTATTCACAACCACCGTAGTAACGCTTACCGGGGTAACCTTCGGCGTACTTGTTAGTCAAACGGCTGCCCTGAGCTTCCATCACACGTGGGCTAGCGTAGTTTTCAGAAGCGATCAATTCGATGTGTTCTTCCTGGCGTACGTCTTCGGCCTGGATAGCCGCCAACAGTTCTTCATCGAAACCGGCAATTGTCATGTCATTACTGAACATTGATTTTCCTCTGAGTATTGAGCGATAAAATTAAGGCGCAAATTGTACACGAAATATCCACCCTATAACAGTACAATCCATCCCCTTGGCGGTGCTATAATGACGCCCTTTAAAGCCTTTGACACAACAAGGATTCTTGCATGGCACAGTACGTCTATTCCATGAACCGTGTGAACAAAATTGTTCCACCTAAACGCCACATTTTGAAAGACATTTCACTGTCGTTTTTCCCCGGCGCCAAGATCGGCGTACTGGGTTTGAACGGCGCGGGTAAATCTACCCTCCTCAAAATCATGGCGGGCATAGACACAGACATCGACGGTGAAGCACGTCCGATGCCGGGCATCAAGGTGGGCTACTTAGCGCAGGAGCCAAAACTAGACATGGACAAGGACGTGCGCGGCAACGTGGAAGACGGCGTGCGCGAAGCGCTCGACGCTCTCACCGCTCTCGACCAGGTCTACGCTGACTACGCCGAGCCCGATGCGGACTTCGACAAGCTCGCCAAACGCCAGGCCGAACTTGAAGATATCATCAACGCTTGGGATGCCCACAATCTTAATCACCAACTAGAAATCGCCGCCGATGCGCTGCGCCTACCAGCGTGGGACGCCGACGTCAGCAAGCTGTCTGGCGGTGAAAAACGCCGTGTTGCCCTGTGCCGCCTATTGCTGTCAAAACCCGACATGCTGTTGCTAGACGAACCCACCAACCACTTGGATGCGGAATCGGTTGGCTGGCTGGAGCGCTTCTTAGTCGACTTCCCCGGTACGGTGGTAGCCATTACGCACGACCGTTATTTCTTGGATAACGCCGCCGGTTGGATCTTGGAATTAGACCGTGGCCACGGCATTCCCTACGAGGGCAATTACACCTCTTGGCTAGAGCAAAAAGAAGCGCGCCTAGTGCAAGAGCAACGCGCTGAAGAGGCTCACACCAAAGCGTTGAAACACGAGTTGGAGTGGGTTCGTCAGAATCCAAAAGGCCGCCACGCAAAGAACAAGGCTCGTTTGTCGCGCTTTGAAGAAATGCAATCTCGCGAGTTCCAGTCGCGCAATGAAACCAATGAAATCTATATCCCACCCGGCGAGCGCTTAGGCGATAAAGTCATTGAGTTTAAGAATGTGAGCAAAGGCTTTGGCAATGAACTGTTGATCGAAGATTTGAATATCAGCATTCCCAAGGGTGCCATCGTGGGCATCATCGGCGGTAACGGTGCGGGTAAGTCCACCCTGTTCCGCATGATTGCCGGCACGGAACAACCGGATAGTGGATCTATTGAATTGGGTGAAACGGTCAAGGTCGCCTTCGTTGAACAAGGCCGCGAAAATCTGAATGACAAGGCGACCGTGTGGGAAGCGGTATCAGGTGGCTCGGACATTCTGACCATCGGCAACTACGAGATTCCCTCGCGCGCCTATGTTGGTCGCTTTAACTTTAAAGGCTCTGACCAGCAGAAACGTGTTGGCGAGTTGTCGGGTGGTGAACGTGGCCGTTTGCACTTGGCCAATACCTTAAAGCAAGGGGCAAACGTGCTGCTGCTTGACGAACCGTCGAACGATTTGGACGTTGAAACGTTGCGTGCACTGGAAGAAGCCGTACAGAACTTCCCCGGCTGCGTCCTTTGTATTTCGCACGATCGTTGGTTCCTTGACCGCATCGCGACGCATATCTTGGCCTACGAAGGCGAGGCGAAACTGACCTTCTTCGAGGGCAACTACACGGAGTATGAAGAAGATCGTATTGCGCGCATGGGCAATGAGCCACCGAAGCGCGTTAAGTACACCAAGCTTAAATAAGCCTTAGCCTGCTGCCGGTACATTGTGCAGGAGTCAATTCTAATAGAATCTGGCACATTGTCTCGGGATGCTGCTCACATACTCAAACCGAAAATCGGCAGCAGGGAGGCTGCCGCTTAGCCTATACGGACGTATTCACGGCGGTTCGGTGGAGTATGTGACAGCGTCAACTTACCAATATGGCGGTGCCTACTGAACCTACACACCCTAAACCCATCGATTTTTTCGCAAAGTTGCCGACTCTATCTATACTTAAAACGAGCAGACCGAGACAGCACGCATGAAAGACACCCACGAACGCCGAATTTTTAGCCGAATCAGCTTCGATGCCGAGACCTACCTTTGCCAGGGCGACAAACGCTGGCCTGTCGAGCTCATCGACATCTCACTTAATGGGGTACTTGTCGCACTACCAAAAACATGGGACGGCGATCCCACCAAAGACACCACCGTGTATATCCACCTTGGAGGAGACATCGCCATCAACATGATTACCCGCCTCACCCACCAACAAGATGGTCGCGCCGGTTTTCAATGCGATCATATCGACCTAGAGAGTATTAGCCACCTGAGACGCCTAGTAGAACTCAACCTAGGCGACACAGACATGCTAGAAAGAGAACTTCAGCAGCTCGCCTAGCGCTGGGGATCCACCCTGCCAGCCATCGACTGATTCAACCTAAACCAGCCCGCAATACTGAAACGATCACGCTGCGCCGGCAGCACCTCGTGAGGAAACTCCTCACTCAAAAATACCACCAACGTACCCAACAACGGCGTGACCTTAACGAGAGATCGATCGTCAGCATCAAAAATTTCCAGCTCACCACCGTCATCCGGCGCCCAGCCCGAATTTAAATACAGCACCGTAGACAGTACCCGGTTGGCCTCACCGCGAAATGCATCATAGTGCTTACGGTAAAAGTCACCGCACTCATAGTGTGCAAAGTGGCTTTCATAAGAAAACAACCCCAGCATCAAACGGCGATTCAGATAAATACGCAGCCGCTCAGCCCAGGCCATCCAGACCTTTTCTGCCGCGGTTTCGCCGTCGATCCAAGCAATTTTATCGCGCCGCACAAAACTGTTTTTAGTGACATCCTGACCACGCCCCACCTTTGCCGCCGCAAACTCATCCATACGTTGCCACGCCTGAACCGCCAACGGTAATACCATGTCACTTGGCATGCCCGCCGGGATAACACAATATCCGTCGCCCTCAATCGCCTGCGCAATGCGCGCAAACAACAGCTCCTCACCATCACCGTCGTGAGTGTCGAATAAATGATGAACAACCATGGGCTATCCTAAAGACTTAAATAGGTAATCGACGCCGGAGTCGCGCAACTCCTGCAACAACAGCTCATGAATTGCCGCCGCCGAACTCTTGCGCAGAGCGCGCTGCAAGATCATTTCCGCACGCTCTTGCGACAAAGCACGGATCAAACACTTAATTTTTGGTAGCTGAAAGGCACTCATGCTCAAACTGTCAACGTCCATGCCTAGCAACAAAATCACCGCCAGCGGGTGGGAGGCCATCTCACCGCAAACACCGATTTTGATACCCAAACTCTTCGACTTGCGGACAATGCGGTAAACCTCGTGAATCACCGCCGGGTGCACATGATTGAATAGCGACGCGACACGCTCATTGTTGCGGTCTACCGCCAAAAGATACTGCGTTAGATCATTGGAACCTATCGAAATAAAATCGACGCGATCCGACAAAAAGTCCATCTGGCTAATGAG
>JBEAQQ010000087.1:0-3462 GCA_041163785.1 Pseudomonadota bacterium | reverse complement strand
AGCAAGTGCCGATTAGCGTAGGCAACCAGCACATCACCAAACTCAACGCTTAAGCGCGTTGCACAGCTTTCAAGCAGGCATCGCAGAGTTGCTTAGCGCGCGCGACACTCTCTGATTCAGCGTAGCAGCGCAGCTCTGGGGCATTGCCCGAGGGGCGTAAATGCACGATATCTCCACTGCTGAAGGTCACGCGATAGCCGTCGGTTAAATCCTTACTGACAGCCTCACCGCTGTCGGGCGCCATCACCCTTTCCGTAGAGATCTCACCCGCTGCCAATGCCGCAATCAGAGCGCGACTCTTTTCAGTGGCAAAGTTTTGAATGCGGTCACTGTGGGTGTACCTAGCTGGCAACGCAGCCATCAACTGCGACACGGGGCATTTTTGATCGGCTGCCAACGCGAAGATGGCCAGCATGGGCAAAATGGCATCGCGTGTAGGTAGCGCTTTCAGGCGCTGCCCGTGTTTGACCACATCGCTGCCAAGCAACACACCGCCGTTGGCCTCGTAGCCCAATACGGTGGCGCCCTTAGGCGCATTATCCATGGCGGCCAGTACATAGGGCGAACCAATTTTGGTACGTACACAGTCGCTAAACTGGTGAGAGCGCTCTAGGGCACTGTTACTGCTAACCGGTGTCACAACGTAGTCAGCTTTTAGGTATTGCGCGGTGAGCACACCCACAATATCACCGCGCAGCCACTGACCGTGTTCATCACCAATCAGCGGGCGATCGGCGTCGCCATCCGTGGAGACAATCGCATCAAAGCCAATCGCCTTTGCCCACTCAGCCGCTTGCGCGACATCTTCTGGGCGCACCGCTTCGGTGTCGATAGGCACAAAGGTTTCAGTGCGGCCCAGGGCCACCACCTCGGCGCCAAGGGCTTCAAACAATTCCACAATCACATCGCGCGCCACACTGGAGTGCTGGTAAACCGCAATTTTCTTACCGTAGAGCACACCCTCAAAAAAGCTTTTATAGCGGGCGATATAGCTGTTCAAGGCTACCGCATCAGGCGCCGGCAACTCGGACAGGGAAATGTTCGCCGGAATTTCTACCACCTGTGCCAACATCGCTTCCTCATCGGCCTTAGTGATTTCGCCCTCGCGGCGGTAAAATTTAATGCCATTGCGGTCGAAAGGAATATGGCTGCCCGTAATAACAATGGCTGGCACATTTTGCAGCGAGGCGTAGTAGGCAATCGCCGGGGTAGGCAGCGCCCCCACATAATCTACATTGACGCCAAGATCGCGCATGGCAGCCAAACAGGCTTGGGTCATAACGGGGCTGCTAGGACGCAAGTCATGCCCAATCACTACGCGATCACCCGCCCCAGCGGCACGCCAGAAGGCAGTGGCGTAGGCATAACAGACCTCGTGGCTTAGCTCCTCGACCAAACCACGCACACCACTGGTGCCAAATTTTACCGGGCTGTCTGACAGTAGAAAAACTGATGACATGAAAATTGCTCCTTGCTAACTTACGTTTTAAACGTCCGTGCTGTCAATGAGATGGTTTCAAAGGCGGGAGTTTAGCAGATTGTTAAAAAAAATCCCCCGCCAGGCGGGGGATAGTCGGAATAACTAGCCTTAGTCTTGGTCTACACACCCAAAGCTTGCGGTAGCCACCACATTGCCAGCGCGTTCGGGCACCGACACGGTAATGGTCACTAGACCCGAAGTTTTGTCGGTGGAGGTATCTTCACCCAAGAAGACATCAAACACGTGGTTGCCAAAGGCACTGGTGTCGACGACTTCATAACTACTGACGCCCTGCACTTCACAGTTATCAGAGGCAAAGGCTACAGTGGTTCCACCAGGAAGACGACCATTAAAAACGTCTGACACATACACTCGCCGCACATTGCTATTATCGGCATCGGTAATATCTACGCCGACATCTGCACCGTCAAGCAACACATTAGTGGTCGAGTAAATACCGATGAAGGGCGATGAGCCACCGACATTGAGCGTCAAACTGTCGCTCACGGTGATCAAGTCACGTGTACAAACACTTGTCGCCGCACCTGCGGGGCACAGTGTGCCGTTGTATACACCGTCACCTTGATCATAGGTTTGGCTATTGTTGAAATCGACAAACTCTTCTTCTTCGCCACCGCTCTGCCAGGTATCGCACATACCAAGATCCGGGGTGGTACCAGAGGTCGTTTTGATCGCGTCGCGACTCACACAGGCCCCGACGGTATTCATGTTGCCAAACACACCGTCCTCGTTGTGATCGATGAACGCTTCTGGCATATCAGAGAAGGCTTCGCCTGCATCGTATTGGCCATTGCCGTTGGCATCGATAAACGTTTCCTCACCGATGGCATAGGCCAAGATAGTTGAACGACCACCAAATATCTGGCCGGGATAAGTAGGCGTTGCGGCGATATCGGCGATCACACTGGTAAAGGCATTACCGGTAAGCGCTTCCACCATGGCGTTGCCGGTCAACATAGCACAGGGTACGCCGAAGGGTACCGGTACGGCGCCGGCGCTGACCACCCCGCCAGCCCAACCATTACTCATGGTATCTGGGGTACCGTCTAAATTTGCATCGCACTGCCGACTGGTTAAATTTGGCACGGGGCCTGTGTCACCGGTATTGTCAGGCGTGCGTGGGTTTTGGCTATTCCAAATCACCGAACAGGTGCCCTCTTGCGTCGTGCAAGAATCCACGATTCGGCCATATTCGGTGGTGAAATTAATCACCGTGCCATTGGGGACTGGGTTGTTAAAGGCATCGGCCGCACGCAGGTTTAACGTCGATGTAAAGCCATCAAATTCATAGCCCGCTGGGGTGAGAATGGTCGCACTGAGCGACATCGAATTTTGATCCGCAAGCCCCGTGCTGATGGTTAAGCTGTCAGATACGCTGCTAATTTCCTGCCCGGCCACGGTAATACTGGCCACCGCGCGCACTGAAGTCGCTACGGTACCGGCATTGACGATGACAGAGACACGCCCATCGGCATTCGACAAAAGCACTTCACTCGCACCCGTCAACTGGCCATCGTTATTTTGGTCGCCCGTGAGGGTAATGCCGCCAAGCACCGTGCTCAATTTTACAGACACGGCTTCCCCCGATTTAGGTTGACCGGCCTGATCCACCACTTCATAGATCAAGGTCGCGAATTCTTGGCGGCTGTTCCCACCCGTACCGGCCATGGCAATCGCCGAAGGGCTTGCCGAGACAAAACGAATGGAGTTGGCGGGTGCATCCTCGACACTCAACGAACCTAAGGCGGTGACATCTGCCAGCTCGACGACGCTCGCTTGGATGCTGTCGGTGGTGGCACAACCACTGGCTTCATAGGTCGCTGTCGCGGTGCCATTGATCGTTTGCACAGCGGTATCGATACGCGCATCCCCCGAAGAAGAACAGCTACTGGTAAAATTCACCGTAAGGGGTGTCGTGAAGATTGCATCTTGATCGTCAAACACCGTGACAGAAAGCGAGG
>JBEAQQ010000086.1:0-3654 GCA_041163785.1 Pseudomonadota bacterium | reverse complement strand
GCTACTCGAATAGCGACTACGATGCAGCAGTACGCGCTGCCAATCGGCAGGCAGATCCTGCTTCACGCAGCAAATCCTTGGCTGCCGCTGAAACCATCTTGATGCGCGACATGCCGGTGATTCCACTCTTTTTTGCAGAGGGTCAAAAGCTGGTGGGTCCGCGGGTCGAGGGTTGGATCGAAAATAGCCGAGGTGCGAATCTGACGCGTTATCTCGCGCTCAAAGGCAGCTAAGTGTGACACGCTATCTGCTCACCCGTATCGGGGTGATGGTGCCGACGTTTCTGATCATCGTCACCTTATCGTTTTTTTTGATGCGCGCAGCGCCGGGTGGGCCATTTGATGCGGACGCACAGCTCGCGCCGGAAGTCCTTGAAAATCTTCGCGCCGCTTATGATCTCGATAAGCCGTTGTGGTCACAGTTTGGCATTTTTATTTCGGGTGTCTTCCAAGGAGATCTGGGGCCGTCCATTGGCTACCCGGACTACACCGTCTCAGAGCTCATCGCTATCGGGCTGCCGGTCAGCTTAAAGCTCGGACTCACAGCACTCACCCTCGCAGCACTGCTGGGCACGGCACTCGGTGTCGTGGCGGCGTTGAACCAAAACCGCACCCTCGACTACGCCATCAGCACCTTGGCAATGACGGGTATTGCTGTCCCCACCTTGATCACCGCTCCGGTACTCACTCTCTTATTTGGGGTGATCCTTAAATGGCTACCGGTCGGTGGCTGGGGGGAGGGTGATTGGCGGCATATGGTGTTACCGGTGACCGCGCTGGTGTTGCCTCAGCTAGCGATCGTGGCGCGACTCGCTCGAGGAAGCCTGCTTGAAATCTTGAATCAGCCCTTTATTCGCACCGCACGCGCCTGTGGCTTGCCCGAATGGCGCGTAATTGGCCGACACGCGCTGCCGCCCGCACTCAGTCCACTCATCAGTTATCTCGCACCCGCCGTTGCGGGCATCATGACGGGATCGATCGTGATTGAGCAAATCTTCGGCCTACCTGGCGTTGGACGATACTTTGTTAACGGCGCACTCGGCCGCGACTATCCGTTGGTCATGGGGGTCGTGATTGTTTATGCCGCGGCGGTATTGATCATGAACCTGCTTGCGGATTTGCTGTACGGGGCTGTCGATCCTCGCTCGCGCAAACGTATGCTTGCCTCTTGAGAGACCACCTATGTCTGCCACTGAATCGCCCATTTCCCCCGCGCGTGACGCACTCGTACAAGCCGCCGCCGAGATTCGCGGCAAATCCTTATGGCAGGGGGCATGGGAGCGGTTTTTACAAAATCGTAGTGCGGTGTTCGGGCTTTTTTTACTCGGCGCCATCACGCTTTTTGCTCTTCTGGCGCCACTGTTGTCGCCCCACGACATGGAGGAAACTTATTGGGAGCGTATTCAAATCGCGCCTACACTAGAGGATTCACATTGGTTCGGCACAGATTCCAACGGACGTGACCTGCTTGTTAGGGTCGCTGCAGGCGGCCAGATTTCTTTGGCTATTGGTTTAGTGACCGCGTTAACATCGCTCATTATTGGGATTCTTTATGGAGCGACTGCTGGCTATGTCGGTGGTCGTTTAGACCAATGGATGATGCGGTTCGTCGATATCCTGTATGCGCTCCCTCTCATTTTTTTCATCATCATTTTGGTTACTGTGTTCGGTCGAAATATCATATTAGTGTTTTTAGCGATTGGATGTGTTGAATGGCTGACCATTGCACGTATTGTTCGCGGTCAAACTCTGGCAGTCAAAGAAATGGAATACATCGAATCGGCACGAGCGCTAGGAGTGCCTTTTTTTCGTATCGTGTCACGACATGTGCTACCCAATGTCATCGGGCCCGTGATCGTGTTCTCCACCTTACTCATTCCGACGGTGATTCTAGTCGAGAGCTTCTTGAGCTTTCTCGGGCTCGGCGTCCAAGAGCCGGGCACGAGTTGGGGGCTTCTGATCTCGCAGGGAACAGCCACCTTGGATGGCGCGCCTTGGTTGCTCCTGATACCTGCCGCATTTCTTGCTGCAACAATGTTTGCCTTCAATTTCATTGGAGATGGACTTCGTGACGCTCTGGATCCCAAGTCAAAATAAAGTGCGACGTTTTTCCACACTATTGGCCGTGCTTGGGTGGGCTGCGGTGCTGACGCAGCTTTACTTGAGTGTTGAGGCTGAAATTCGTGCGGGTCGCGGCGCAGCGTTTGGCGTACTCATGTACACCGGCTACTTCACCCTATTAACGAATATTTTTTGTGCCGCGGTAGCTTCGGCTCATGCTTGGCCAAAGAGTACTGCAAAACTCGGGGACACCCTGCGTGCTCCCTGGGTGGTGAGCGCCGCCACCTTATCAATCGTCATGGTCGGCAGCATTTATTTCGCGCTCTTGCGAAATATGTATAACCCGCAAGGGATCAATTTTTGGGTCAATAGCACCCTGCATTACGTGATCCCCCCACTGTTTATGATTTTTTGGTGGCAAATCATCCCACGAGGAGGGCTGGTTCTCAGTGATGTGTGGCGCATGCTTACCTACCCCGTCGCCTACCTGATATATCTGATTGTGCGTGGCGAGGCGACGGGGTTATACCCCTACTTTTTTATCGATGTACCCCGTATTGGCTACGGTCATGCACTGACCAATGCAGCGTTAATTTCAGGTGTTTTCGCCTTATCCGCCGTGCTCATGGTGTTTATCAAGCGGCGCTGAGGGACTCTACAGGCCCTCGCCTGCATTCGCTTGTCGCGGCAGTGAGCTGTGAGTGAACCGACGCCGAGATCGGCTGATAGCACTCGCAGGCATGCTGTTCGAGCTGCTGACGATGACGGACGTATATACGGCCACGGGTAGTTTCAATGGCCCCTACGGCCTGCAGTTTGCCCATCGCCTGTGTCACCCCCTCCCGTCGGACACCCAGTAATTCAGAAAGTTCTTGTTGGGTTACCTGCAGATCGTGATGTGCTGTGAGATCCTGATAAAGGAGCAAGGTTTTCGCTAATTGTTGATCGATGTAATGCAGGCGATTGCACACAGCAGATCGCGTTGCCTGTACAAAGATATGTTCCATCGCAAATCCAAGTTGTTCGACAAGCGCCGGTGAATGCGTAAATGCTGCTTTTAGCGTTGCCACATCTAGCTCCCAAACGTCACCGGCTTGGCGAACCGTTGCGAAATAAGGTGGTGCCGACCAGCCATATAACTGACATACCCCGAGGATGGCACCCGAACCGAGTATGGCCACCTCCGCGCTACGACCGTCCGAAAGATCTGCACCTAAGGAGACGATAGCGGTGTCTAAAACATATATATTTTTTCGGGTCTCTGATGAGAGATCAAGGCGTTCGCGGTGGCGAAGTGAGCGACGATGACGCTTTTGATATAGAAGCGGAAGCTCCTTTTGAATCAATTCCATGAAATCAAGATGCCGTGGCAAGCCATCGTTCATCAGCGATCTCCTTCTTTGTTATGACCTTATAATGATCAATGTGTGTTTGTAAAAACACGGAGTGTATTCATCTTGAATATGAATGCATCCGAAGTAAGTGCGAAAGCGCACCTATTTACAGAATATTATTTTTGAGATATCGAGTGTCTCGATTGCTTGACACCGAGCATTGACCGATCTGCTTTTTTTGCGAGCGTTAATATTGAATT
>JBEAQQ010000085.1:0-14738 GCA_041163785.1 Pseudomonadota bacterium | reverse complement strand
ATATGTATGCCGCGCTGTTCATGCTAGGCGCCGCCTATACTTTTGTGCACGATGACCACGTGCGTGTCGATGTTTTTTATCGTCACTTTAGTGCACCACAACGCGCTTGGATTAACATCCTCGGCGGCTTGATCTTCATGCTGCCCATGGCGCTCAGCATGGTGTGGTTAAGCTGGGACTTCGTTGCTCAAGCGTGGGATAAAACCGAAGGTTCAATGGAGGCTGAGGGGCTGCCGCTGGTGTTCCTTTTAAAAACGATGATCCCCGTTTGTGGCGGCCTGCTTTTTCTGCAGGCACTGTCGAGCGTGATTAAACATACCCTCGCCCTCACCGGCTTCCTGCCCTTTCAACACGACGACGAGCATGAGGCGGTATGTTAGTAGAATTATTACCCCTGTGGATGTTTGTGTCGCTGTGTCTCGTGTTGATGCTGGGCTATCCCGTGGCCTTCAGTTTGGCGGGCGTGTCGCTGCTGTTTGCCGCTGGGGGCATTCTCAGTAATCATTTTGACCCATCTCTGCTTGGCGCCTTCCCCGGTCGCATTTTTGGCACTATGACCAACGCGACCCTAACCGCTGTTCCCTTGTTCGTGTTCATGGGGGTCACCCTTGAGCGAACGCGTATCGCCGAAGGCTTGCTGCAATCCATTTCTGGCCTGTTTGGGCACCGCCCAGGCGGGATTGGCTTGGCGGTTATTCTAGTGGGATCCATGCTCGCCGCCAGCACAGGCATTGTCGGAGCCACCGTGGTCACCATGGGGCTCTTGTCGCTCCCCACCATGCTCAAGGCGGGCTACTCGCCGCGGCTAGCCTCGGGCGTGATCTGTGCGACCGGTACGCTGGGGCAAATCATTCCGCCTTCCATCGCCCTGATTTTGCTTGGCGATACATTGTCTAACGCCTACCAACAGGCACAAATGTCACAAGGCATCTTCAACAGCGAAGCGATCTCGGTTCGCGACCTGTTCATTGCGGCGATCATCCCCGGGCTGTGCCTTGTCGCAAGCTATGCGCTTTACGTGGGCTCGGTGGCCAAGTGGCGCCCCAGCGATGCACCCGCTGTCGACCTTCCCCCGGTCCCTAAAAGCGAGATTTACTCTGCGTTGCTTGCACCCTTAGCACTGATTTTGATTGTGCTTGGTTCGATTTTAGCCGGCATAGCGACGCCCTCAGAAGCCGCCGCGATGGGGGCGCTAGGGGCGCTTGTCCTCGCCGCTCACAAGAAAGCTTTAAACTGGCAAATCACCGCTGATATTAGCCGCAGTACGCTTACAGTAACCGCCATGGTATTCATGATTTTAATTGGCGCCACCTTGTTCTCGCTGGTTTTTCGCGGTTTTGGCGGCGAAGAAATGGTACAGGCCTTCTTTAACCACTTACCCGGCGGTCGCTACGCCGCGTTATTGGTCGTGATGCTGTTTATGTTTCTGTTGGGCTTTGTGCTCGACTTTATTGAAATTACCTTTGTGGTGGTACCCATCGTCGGTCCCATTTTAATGCTAATGGGCTTTGATCCGATTTGGTTGGGCATTCTCATCGCCATGAATTTGCAGACCTCCTTCCTCACGCCGCCGTTTGGTTTTGCGCTGTTCTACTTGCGAGGTGTTGCACCCGCTAGCCTAGCCACCAAGGACATTTATCGCGGCGCTGTCCCGTTTATTGTGATTCAGTGGTTGGTGATGGGGTTATTGGTGGCATGGCCAGACGTGGCAACGTGGCTGCCCATGGTGCTAAAAAACTAATGCCTGCTAAGGCGTAACACGATAGTATGTTGACTTTGATTTCTAAGAGAATGCTGCATGTCTGATATCGACGATACACCCGGCCCCATTGGCGAACTTACCCTGCAAACCATCGCTATGCCAAAAGACACCAACCCCCAGGGGGATATTTTTGGTGGCTGGTTACTATCTCAAATGGACTTAGCCGGTGGTATCGCTGCGGGCAACAAAGCCCGAGGTCGTGTTGCGACCGTCTCTGTCGATCAAATGAGTTTCATGGTGCCCGTCAAGGTGGGGGATGTCGTCAGCGTTTACACGGAGATCGTCAATGTGGGCCGCAGCTCCGTCACCATCGCCATTGAGGTGTGGTCGTCCAACCACGAAACCCTCGAACTGCAAAAGGTCACCGACGGCGTCTTTGTGTTTGTCGCCATCGATGAAAAAGGCCGCACACGCAGCCTACCTAATAATTAATTGTCTGATCGGGGCAGGTCGCGCGCATTGACGAAGGCCTGCTCTGAAATTCGCTGATAGGCACTGACTTTTTCTAGGTACTGGTGCCACGACTGATAAACCCGCTCCGCAAATTCATCCCCTTGCACCAATTCGCGAACGACGTCTTCCGAGGTATCTCGCAGGGCGATAAGCACATCGTCAGGTAGTTTTTTCAACTGCACCCCGTGGTCGTTTATCAAGCTCTGCAGGGCGTCATTATTGCGCGCCGTGTACTCGTCAAGCATATCTTGGTTAGCCGCGCGAGCGGCCACTTCAACAATGGCCTGTAAATCCGCGGGCAGTGCGGCCAGCGCTTGTTTGTTCACGATCATTTCAAGCGTTGGGCCCGGCTCATGCCAGCCCGGGTAATAATAGTATTTGGCGGTTTGGTAAAGCCCAAAAGCTTGGTCGTTGTAGGGTCCCACCCATTCCGTCGCGTCGATAACACCGGTTTGTAGCGCGGTGTAAATTTCGCCACCGGGCAGGGTGACAGGGGTACCGCCAAGGCGGCCCAATACGGTACCGGCAATGCCGGGAATACGCATTTTTAAGCCCTTCAAATCCTCAATACTGTTGATTTCGCGGTTAAACCAGCCCGCCATTTGCACACCGGTACTGCCGCCGGCGAGGGGAACGAGGTTGAAGGGGTCGTAAGCCTCGCGCCACAACTCGATACCGCCACCGTAATAGAGCCAGCCATTGCGCTCCTGAGCAGTTAGCCCGAAAGGCACCGTGGTAAACAACGCCGCGCCCTTGAGTTTGCCGCCCCAGTAATAGGCAGAACCGTGGCCCATTTCGACATTGCCCAATGACACCGCGTCAAATACCCCAAGCGCCGGCACAATCTCACCTGCGCCGTGTACCTTAATTAGCAGGCGCCCATTGCTCATGCGCGCGACGTTGTCGGCGAAGCGCTCAGGGGACGTGCCTAAGCCAGGATAATTTTTCGGCCACATTGTCACCATGCGCCAGTGAAACACCTGCTGTTCGCCGGCCTGTTGACTATCTTGTGCACGGTAGTCGTCTGCACGTTGCACCACAATGGCCATGCTAAGCGCCACAATAATCGCTAACAATAAAACGACCAGCGCGGGGTTGTGATGTAAGCGTTTTGTCATCATAGTGCCTGCAGTTTTGCGTAGGCTAGCACTAACCACTTGCTGCCCTCGTTGTCGAAGTTGACCTGAACGCGAGCACTTTTGCCCTGTCCTTCAAAATTTAACACCACTCCCTCGCCAAAAATCGAGTGGTACACCCGCTGCCCCAGAGAAATACCCGTATCTGGGATGTCGTAGTCGTCGAATCCCGCAGCTGGGGAGGGACGAGAAAAACTCACGGGGCGCGACACCTTTGCTTGCATGCGAATTTCATTCAGGTACTCGGTGGGAATTTCTTTGATAAAGCGGGAGGGCGTATTGTAGGTCTCACTACCGTGCATGCGGCGCGATTCTGCCATGGTGATGAACAACTTTTTCATGGCGCGGGTGATACCCACGTAACACAGGCGGCGCTCTTCCTCTAAGCGGCCGGGCTCCGACACCGACATTTTATGCGGGAATAGGCCCTCTTCTACGCCCACCATAAACACTGTGTCGAATTCGAGGCCTTTGGCGGAGTGCAACGTCATCAGCTGCACGCTGTCTTCAAATTCGTCGGCCTGTGCCTCGCCCGCATCAAGGGCGGCGTTATCCAAAAATTCCGCTAAAATGCTGCGATCTTCTTCGTTCTCGTCGGGTTCGTAGGCCTTACAGGCCGACACTAGCTCCTCGAGGTTCTCTACTCGAGCCTGACCTTTTTCGCCTTTTTCTTTGCGGTGGTGCTCGACCAAGCCGCTGACGGTAATGACATGGTCTGCCAACTCGGCGAGCTCGAGTTCTTGTGTGTCTTCATCCAAGCGCTCGATCAGTGAATAAAAGGCTTCCAATGCCGCACTCGCACGGTTGGGGAGCAACTTATTCACCACCAAGGCGCTGCCAGCCTGCCAAAGCGAACAGCCGTGATCCCTGGCGTATTCGCGCATGGTGTCGAGGGTTTTGCTGCCAATACCACGCACCGGTGTATTGATGACACGCTCTATGGCTGCGTCGTCGTTGCGGTTCATCAACAACCGCATATAGGCGAGGGCGTTTTTAATTTCTAAGCGATCGTAAAAGCGCTGGCCACCATAAATTCGATAGGGGACGGCGGCGCGAATGAGGGCTTCCTCCATCACCCGCGACTGGGCATTGGAACGATAAAGAATGGCCATATCGCTGCGCGCCATGCCGCTGTCGACGGCTTTTTGAACCTGGTCGACCACGAAACGCGCTTCGTCTTGCTCGTTGAAGCCGGCGTAAAAGTCGATTTTTTCTCCCTCGACGCCATCCGTCCACAACTCCTTGCCCAAGCGGCCGGCGTTGTTGGCAATAACCGCGTTGGCAGCATTGAGAATATTCGCCGTTGAGCGGTAGTTCTGTTCGAGTCGCACAACTTTGGGGTCGCTAAAATCGCGGCTGAACTGCTGAATATTTTCAATTTTGGCGCCGCGCCAGCCGTAGATTGACTGGTCGTCGTCGCCCACAGCCGTAATGCTCACCACATCGCCCGCTAAAACGCGCAACCAGGCGTATTGAATGGTGTTGGTATCCTGAAATTCGTCAACCAAGATGTGGCCAAAGCGCTGCCGATATAGTTGCAGTAATTCGGGGTGGTACAGCCAAAGCTCGTGGGCGCGAAGTAGCAATTCTGCAAAATCGACCATGCCGCTGCGTTCACAGGCTTCTTCATAAGCGGTGTACACCCGTACCATGGTGCGTTGATAAAGATCGCCTTGGCCTGGATCAATGTGCGCCGCACGACGGCCCTCATCTTTCTGGGCGTTGATGAAACCGACGATCTGTCTGGCTGGCCAATGGCTCTCGTCTAAATCTAATTGCTTTGCAATGCGCTTTACTAGCCGCAGTTGATCGTCTGAGTCGAGGATTTGAAAATTTTCATTGAGCTTGGCTTCGCGCCAGTGCATTTTCAATAACCGATGCGCCAAGCCGTGGAAGGTACCCACCCACATACTGCGGTTGGCAAAACCTAATAGCTCTTCTATTCGGCCACGCATTTCCCTAGCGGCCTTATTGGTAAAGGTCACTGCCAAAATTTGATGCGGAGATAAGCCCTCGGCCTGAATCAACCAGGCGATGCGATGCACGAGCACGCGCGTTTTGCCGGAGCCTGCTCCCGCCAACACCAGCATGTTATCCAATTCGCCTGTGACAGCATCGCGCTGGGCGTCGTTGAGATTATTTAATATATGAGAAACATCCATCGAGGCATTCTATCAAGGATTGGCAACGACAGGCAGTGCAAACATGAGTTTACTTTGGCTCCGCTTGGTTTATAGTGACAGCATAATAAAAGGAGCCCGCGGTGAGCGACGATATCATCGATAATATCAATCGAAACCTAGACAACATGCGCCGATCAGAGCGCAGTGTTGCCAACTTTGTGCTCAAGTACCCCGAAGAAGTCATCCACATGCGCATTGTCGATTTGGCATCAGAGGCACACGTCAGCGAGCCGACGGTGGTACGCTTTTGCCGCGCCATTCAGTGCGACTCCTTCCAAGCATTTAAACTACAGCTGGCGCAGTTACTCGCGGCGAAACCGACCTTTAACCGCTTTAATGTCCCGGTCAATGCGACCACGGCTGACTACTGCGAAACCGTTTTCGAAACCACCACCAATACGTTGACGGCGGTGCGCAAGGCCCTTGACTACGGTGCCATTGAAAAGGCGGTGAAGTGCTTAACCAACGCCCGCCGAGTGGAGTTTTATGGCTTTGGCGCCTCGGCGTCGGTCGCGATGGACGCACAACACAAGTTCTTCCGCTTGCAAATTGCTTCCGCGGCGTACTCTGACCCACACATTCAGGCCATGTCGGCGATGTCTTTGGGCGAAGACGATGTGGTGGTTGCGATTTCACAATCAGGCCGCACCCAGAATCTGGTCGACGCACTGCGCATGGCGAAAAGCTCCGGGGCGACAATCATTACCCTCGCACCCCGCAACAGTTTGGTGTCTCAGCAAGCCGATGTTCCCATCCATATTGACGTACAGCAAGCCGATGAAAACCACTATACCCCGCTGCCTTCGCGCATTGTGCATATGGCAGTTGTCGATGTGTTAGCGGTTGGGGTGTCTAAAATGAAGGGCCCGTCGGTCGACGAGCACTTGAGAAAACTATCTAAAGGCCTACAAAACCTGCGCCATCAATAGCGTTATCGCTATGACGCGCTGCTTTCTTCAACCTCGACGCTAATCACTCGTCGTTGTAACACCAAATGTGCCACGGCGCAGGCCACCAGCCAAGCCAGCAACATACTGACCACGGTGTGGCTGAGAAAGTGGTCACCTATCGCCATTTTGTATAGCCCCGTGACCCATCCTGTGGCCAGGCCCACGCCCAAACCAAGCCAACGATGCCGGCGCTGTTTGAAAAGGAAATAGAGTGACATCAAAGCAAAGCCGCCACTGGCATGACCTGCGGGGTAGCACCTTAGACTGGCATCGTGATGAAAGCTACTGGGATAGTGCTCAAACAGGGTGACGTAGGGGGCCAACCCACCAAACGCCTCAATATCGCGCGGGCAGGGCACGTCGGTGTACCACTTTAAAAAATTCACTAGCAACGGCAACAACACGAGGGTGAGCAGCACCACCACAAGTTCTCTTCGGTTGGCCGCCACCCAGGGAAGGCGACGGTGCATGAGAGTGACCATCAGCAACAATGCTAGGGAGAACACGATGAAGACTTTTTTAATCCCGGTGTAAAGCAGGGTGCGCCATGGTTGCGCGTCGTGGTCAATAATCCACGTTCCCAGGCCGTTTGAATAAAAGTGTTGTTGCAACCACATGTCGACAGACGTCAATTCAAAAAACGCCACCACCAGTAACAGCGCAAGGGTCGTCAGCAAGATACGCCGCGGTAGGTTATCGGTCACGCACTTCACCGAGTAAGTCCCAGTCGGCACGGTATTCAGAGGACGAAATACCGAGCAGGCCCATGAGGGTGTGCGATATCACGTCGTGGCTCAAGGTATCATTAAGCTTTGCCTTGACGGCCGCATGTTGATCCTCGGCGAGTACGCCATTTCCAAGCCATAGCACCATGGGCACACGCTTTTGTTCGTCGGGGGCAAAGGCATAGGGCAGACCGTGTAAGTACAGGTTGTTTTCACCCAGTGACTCACCGTGATCACTGACATACAGCATGGAGGTAGCAAATTCTGTCTGATAGTTTTGCAGCGTCTCGATCACGCCGTTCACCACATAGTCGGTGTAGTGAATAATATTGTCATAGGCATTGACGATATGCTCACGCGGGCATTTTTCTAGCTGGTTAGTTTTGCAAACTGGGGTATATTTTTCATAGGCGGCAGGGTAGCGGCGATAGTAGGCCGGGCCATGGTTTCCCATTTGGTGCAGCACCACCACAATGTCACCGGTTGTACGCTGTTGAATGACATCTGTTAAGCCCTGCAACATACCTTCATCACGGCATTCATCATCGCACACGGGGTTGTTCTTGGGGTTTTTGTAATCCACGAATGAAACCCTGTCCGCCACGCCTTTTGAGTCTGAGTTGTTGTCGATCCAAACGACATTGACGCCGACTTTTTTCGCGATATCGAGTACATTTTCAATATAGCGCGCCTCATCGCGGTCGTAATCGTCCATGCCTTCCAAGGCGAACATGCAGGGTACGGCAAAGGCGGTCGAGGTGCCGCATGACCAAACATCAGTAAAGCTAAAAATATCCTTGCGCGCCGCAAGCAGAGGGGTTGTTTGTCGCGTGTAACCGTTGAGCCCAAAGTGGTCGCTGCGCACCGTTTCACCCACAATTACCACGACCAAGCGACGCTTGTCGTGGGAGGCTTGTACCGCGTCATCGCCCCGTGTCTTAAGCGTGCGGTCGGTAACATCGACGCGATTTTTAACCAGTCTGCCCACCGAGTAGAGGTAGTAACTCGGGTTGGCGTAAAAACGCAGCTGCTTATGTTCGCGTAGGAACGAGGCATAAAATGTGCTGAGACTACCGACACAAATAGCGATGACCACGATGGCAGAGACCATGAGCGCAGCGCGTTGCAGCAATGCACGCCCCCAGCTCACCTCGTCTATGGGTAGTTTAATGACCAGCCACGAGGGCAGTAGACCGATGAATAGCAAATACAGCAGTTGCTGTATGCTTAGAAGATCTAGGGTTTCCGCGGTATCGGTCGCCAGTGCGTTTTCCAACATGGTGTCATCGATCACCACGTTGTAAGTATCCATGAAGTAAGCCGCCTGTGAGCTGCAAACAAAAATAATGGGTAGCAGCCACTTGATGGTGACGCGGAAGCACACCAAGCCCAACAGAAAGACATTAACCGCCCAAAAAACGAAGAATAATGATATTAGAAACAGTAGGTTATCTGAATTAATCGGATAGGTCTGGGTGACCGCCTGATACAACCCTGCGTTACCCGCAATCATTAAAAACAGAGAAGCTAAGACAAGAATTCTAGATTGCGACATGATCACCTCGTTACGTTGCGATCATACTAATCCATTAGTATTAAAAAATCCTTACAAGGTGACGATTTATGGCGACAAATCATCTCGGCAGGCGATAAGTTTCTGTTAGAATTCGACGATTCATCGGAGGGCTTATTGTGAGAATTTTATTGGTATTATTGAGCGTCATGCTCGCAGCAACCACCCAAGCACAAGTTGTGCAAAGCAAAGGCGACTTTGTTGACAAGTTCCGCCAGCTAGACGAGACACTGCCGACACCCAACGTCTACCGCAACGCTGCGGGTGAGCCTGGCCATGCCTACTGGCAGCAACAGGTCGATTATAAAATCAACGCTAGCCTCGACGAGGACGCTCGCCGCTTGAGCGCGTCGCAGGAGATTACCTATCACAACAACTCCCCCGACACCCTGAAATACCTGTGGCTACAACTCGATCAGAATATTTTCAAGAACGATTCTATGTCGGAGCTGACCAATACCTTTGCGGGTATCGGCCGCCGTGGCCCCGTCACGCAAAACTCAAGTGGTAGCCAACCCGCCAAATTGAGCTTCGAAGAGCTGCGTCGCATGCAGTTTATGGCAGACCATGAACTGGGTTTCAGCATCGAAAGTATCGCCGATTCCAATGGCAAACCTCTGGCGTACACCATTGTTGGCACCAACATGCGTATCGATCTAAGCCGCCCACTTAAGCCTGGCCAGAAGACATCATTGTCGATGAAGTATGCCTACAACATCGTGGAAGAAGACGCTGTGTGGGCCCGCAGTGGTTACGAGCACTTTGCCGATGACGCGCGCGAGGGCGGCAACGACATTTTCTTGTTGGCACAGTGGTATCCCCGCTTACACGCCTACACCGACTACGAAGCCTGGACCAACAAAGAGTTCTTGGGTCGCGGTGAATTCACTCTCGAATTCGGCAACTACGATGTCACCATGGATGTCCCCGCCGATCACGTGGTGTCTTCAACCGGCGCCTTACAAAATGCTGATCAAGTGCTCACCAGCACCCAGCGCAAGCGCTTGAAAGAAGCGCGCACCGCTGAACGCCCCGTGTTCATTGTGACCGAAGAAGAAGCCCTAGAGAATGAAAAAGAAGGCACCACCGAGCGCAAAACATGGCGCTTTAAGGCCGACAATGTGCGCGACTTTGCCTGGGCGTCGTCACGTAAATTCATGTGGGATGCCAAAGGTTATCAGCAAGGTAACGACACCATCATGGCGATGAGTTTTTATCCCAAAGAGGGCGGAGACCTGTGGAAGAAATATTCGACTGAAGCGGTCATTCACACCCTGAAAGTCTACTCTCGCTTCTCGTTCGACTACCCCTATCCTGTGGCGCAGTCGGTGAACGGCCCTGTCGGCGGCATGGAATACCCCATGATCACCTTCAATGGCCCTCGCACTGAATTGCAAGACGATGGCTCACGCACCTACACCCAAGGTGAAAAGCGCTTCCTCGTGGGCGTGGTCATCCACGAGGTGGGGCATATTTACTTCCCAATGGTAGTGAACTCCGACGAGCGCCAGTGGACGTGGATGG
Organism: Pseudomonadota bacterium; assembly: GCA_041163785.1. GTDB lineage: Bacteria > Pseudomonadota > Gammaproteobacteria > Pseudomonadales > JAHEIH01 > JAHEIH01. Next base: position 4,432 of record JBEAQQ010000085.1, on the reverse strand, counting down.
ACGAGGGTCTAAACAGCTTCCTCGACGCCATCGCTTGCCGCGAGTGGGACGAAAAGATGCCTTGGGGCGTTGAACCTCGCGATATTACAGGGTACATGAAGTCGTCTAATCAAGTCCCCATCATGACCCAGTCAGACAGCGTGCTTAACCTAGGCCCCAACGCCTACAGTAAGCCCACCGTTGCGCTCAACATTCTGCGCGAAGTGGTCCTCGGCCGCGAGCTGTTCGACTTTGCATTCAAAGAGTACGCCCAACGCTGGAAGTTCAAGCGCCCCACACCGTCTGACTTCTTCCGCACCATGGAAGAGGCCTCTGGCGTGGATCTTGATTGGTTCTGGCGCGGCTGGTTTTACACCACCGACCACGTCGATATTAGCGTCGACAACGTGACCAAATTGCGTCTCGATACCCTTGATCCCGATATCGATTTCGCCCGTGAACGCGATATTGAAAATGCCAAGCCCACGCCGATGTTTTATGTGAACAATCGTGCCGAAGGGCGCAAAACTTGGGTTGAAAATAATCCCGATGTTCGCGATTTTTACGACGAGAACGATCGCTTTACGGTGACCAACAAAGAGCGCAACAGCTACCAAAAAATGCTCAAAGACCTCAAGCCTTGGGAGCGTGAAGCGGTGGCCCGCGCCGTCAAAGAAGATAAGAATTACTACATTTTCGAATTCAGCAACCACGGCGGCTTGGTGATGCCTATTTTAATGCGCCTTAGCTATGCCGATGGCAGTGTGGAAGATGTGAATATCCCCGCGGAAGTGTGGCGTCGTAGCCCCAAAGAAGTTAAAAAACTTTGGGTCACCGACAAAGAGCTTGTCTCGCTTGAAATTGATCCGCACTGGGAAACCGCCGACGTCAACATCGACAACAACCATTTCCCTCGTGTGATTCAACCTTCACGCATCGAAGCGTTCAAGCATAAGAGCTCGTCGCGCAGTACTAAGGTCTACCGAGACATCATGCAAGACATCAAGACCGAGCTGAAAACCGAAGAAGACGAATCAGACGCGTCGACAACCAAAGAGGACTAGTCCTTGCGGTTTTTGCTCCTCTGCCTCGTGGCGCTGTGCATCGCAGCGCCACTTCAGGCCCACCAACAGAAAGCGGCCTTTACTCAAGTTCTGCTCAACGAGCGCTCGGGGCTTCTGGAAGTCTCACACCGTTTCTTGTTACACGACGCGGAACACGCCGTGAAGCAATTGTTCGACAGCAAGGCCGATATCATTGCCGACCCGGTCACCCAGCAGCGCTTTGCCGACTATGTGATGTCGCGATTTGCGATTGTGGATGACAGCGGTGAAGCGCTCGCAATGAGCTTTGTCGGTGTCGAAATTGACCGCAGTTTTATCTGGGTCTATCAACAGTCCTCACCGCCTAATAGCCAACGGCTTACCATTACCCACAAAGCATTGCTGGATATCTGGCCAGGGCAGGAAAATATGGTGAACGTGGAAGGGCTGGGCGAGCTAAAAACGCTTTTTTTAGAAGCTCATCAACAAAGCGCTACGATAGATCTCGAATAATCTCGTAGTTTTGCTCCAGCGCTCGCGCCAGTGCAATATCGAGATTGGTGATGGTTTTCATCGCTTTCGTGCTCAGGGCAACGTCCACTTTATTGAAAAAGTTATGCCACTCGGGGTGGTGATCTAAGATCTCCGCTTGTTCTGCTACCACATCGATAAACGCCTTGGCCTGCTTGAAGTCTGCGAAGGTAAACTCACTGCAAAGCGCACGGTTTTCTACCCGCCAACCGGGGTGACGCAATAGGAAATCTTCCACTTCAATCTGGGTAACCGGGCTCATGAAACATCCTTTTGCGATGACGTAGTATGCAAAAATATTAGTACACAAAACCGCCTGTGCAAGCGCTTCGCTGAATAAAATAACACCTTTTTACAATTCAGCATTGCGCCCATTTAGCACATTGTATTGCCGGGTATTAACGTACCTCGTAGGTCACAAATGAACTGAGCTTGGCGTACTTATCATACAGCGCACGCGCCGCATGATTGTCCTGCGCGGTCATCCAGCGCAAGCACTCATAATCGCCCTGCTGGTAGATCGCAATAACCGCTTCAAGCAGCTGTTGCCCAGCACCTCGCCCTCTGTATGCCTTATCGACGTACATATCATTCAGGTACATCCTGTAGGTAGCGCGCAGCGGGTTGGGTTGGCGCTGATAGTTGGCGAGGCCAATCAGTCTAGCGTTGTCTTCAAGCACCAATCCGCACTGCGGATGGTGCTCATCGATGAGCCAGTCAAAGGTGGTGCGAAGATCGGTTTCGTTGACAGCAACCCCGTAGAATTGTTTATAGCCCGTGTAGAGGGCCTGCCACTGAACAAAGTCGCTGGCGACTATCGATCGAATATTCATTCGCGTTTAATCTCTATGCTCGCTGCCCAAGACGCCTTTTTCCTTTAGGGCCTTGGTTAATTTTTCCACCCGCACAAAGGCGACCAAGCCAAAGATAAAACCTAATAATCCTAATACTTCCATGTCTTTCTCCTCGTTTTTAGTTTTAATTATTCCACCGTGACAGACTTCGCAAGGTTGCGAGGTTGGTCGACGTCGGTACCCTTAATCAAGGCCACGTAGTAGCTCAATAGCTGTAAGGGCAGGGTGTAAACAATGGGTGCGATCGCGTCGTTGCAGTGGGGAACATCGACCACGCGCATGGTGTCATCGCTAGCAAAATGCGCATCGCGATCGGCAAACACATACATGATTCCACCGCGAGCACGCACTTCTTCCACGTTGGATTTGAGCTTCTCGAGCAGCTCGTTGTTGGGCGCGACCACAATCACCGGCATCGCATCGTCAATCAGGGCCAATGGGCCGTGCTTCAGCTCACCCGAGGCGTAAGCTTCGGCGTGGATGTAAGAAATCTCTTTCAATTTGAGGGCACCCTCCATCGCAATCGGGTACTGCTCGCCGCGACCGAGGAAAAGGCTGTGGTGCTTATCGCTAAACTCTTCTGCTAGGGCTTCAATGGCCTTGGCCAGCCCGAGGGTTTCTTCAATTTTATTCGGTAGCGTATGCAGGCCGTCGATAATGGTTTGACGGTCCGTACTGGACATACCGTTGTGCTCACCCAGCGCCAATGTCAGCATCAAGAAGGCGGTGAGCTGGGTGGTAAATGCCTTGGTCGAGGCCACGCCAATTTCTGCCCCCGCACGGGTCATGAATGCCATGTCGGATTCGCGTACCAGCGACGAGCTCTCGACGTTGCACACCGTGAGGCTTGCCATATAGCCCAGTTCTTTCGCTAGGCGAAGCGCGGCGAGCGTGTCGGCGGTTTCACCCGACTGGGAGATGGTTACCAGTAGACTATTGGGGTGGACGACCGATTTGCGGTAGCGGAACTCGGAGGCAATCTCGACATTACAGCTAACATTTGCATATTGCTCAAGCCAATAACGCGCTGTCATACCGGCGTGATAAGAGGTACCGCAGGAAATAATTTGTACATGCTTGACTTTGGCCAGCAGGGCTTCAGCACCATCGCCAAAGATACCCTGAACGAGACCTTTGTCATCGAGGCGGCCCAACAAGGCATTGCGCACCACTGCAGGTTGTTCGTAGATTTCTTTAAGCATGTAGTGGCGATAACCGCCTTTGTCGCCGGCATCGTGCGAAACATTAGATTCTACGATTTCACGCTCAACGCGCTGGCCGTTGCTGTCATATATTTCGACATGGCGGCGAGTAATTTCAGCGACATCGCCTTCTTCTAGGTAGATAAAGCGACGCGTCACGGGAAGAAGGGCCATTTGATCCGAGGCGATGAAGTTTTCTCCGATGCCCAAGCCGATCACTAAGGGGCTACCCGAACGCGCGACAATCAAGCGGCTGGGGTCTTCGCGGTCCATCACCACAGTACCGTAGGCGCCGTGAAATTTCTTCACCGCCGCCTGAACGGCGGCCAATAAGCTCCCCGTTGATGGAAGTAGGCTATGCACAGTGTGTGCGATGGTCTCAGTGTCGGTATCGGTATCAATGGCATATCCCTGCGCTTTGAGCTCGGCTCGCAGGTCCTGATAGTTTTCGATGATACCGTTGTGAACTACGCTGATACGGTCTTTAGAGACGTGTGGGTGGGCATTGTTTTCGGTGACACCGCCGTGAGTTGCCCAGCGCGTATGCGCTATACCAACATTGCCTAGGCCGTTGTCTCCGTTAATGGCATTAGCCAGTTCTTGGACCTTACCGGTGCGACGCACGCGGTGGTATTGGCCATTGTCTGCCAACAAGGCGACACCGGCGGAGTCGTAGCCGCGGTATTCCAAGCGGCGAAGGCCTTCCAACAAAATTTCAACGACGTTGCGCTCTGCAATCGCACCTACAATGCCACACATATTACTTGTCCTTTTTGGTCGGCTTTTTCCAGCCGTCTATATTCCTTTGTCTTGCACGACCCAC
>JBEAQQ010000084.1:0-3563 GCA_041163785.1 Pseudomonadota bacterium | reverse complement strand
CCATCGATGGTGAGGATGCCCGCGACTTCGACGATGCGGTATATTGTGAGGTGAAGCCCGGTGGTGGTTGGCGTCTGTGGGTGGCTATTGCCGATGTGTCCCATTATGTGACGCCGCATTCACCACTGGATAACGAGGCGATAAATCGCGGTAACTCGGTGTATTTTCCGGGCCGTGTAGTGCCCATGTTGCCCGAAATTCTCTCCAATGGGCTGTGTTCATTAAATCCCGCGGTTGACCGTCTCTGTATGGTGGCGGAGATGACGATTAGTGCTACCGGGACATTAAGTTCTTACTGCTTTTACGAGGCGGTGATGCATTCTAAGGCGCGTTTGACCTATAACAAGGTCGCCAAGATACTGGCAGATCGCGGTGAGGATAATCCATTGCGGCAGCAGTACGCGTCGGTGGTGCCGGTGCTTGAGCACCTTCATAACCTCTACCAGGTGTTGCGCGACTCGCGCCATGTCCGTGGTGCTATCGAGTTTGAAACCGTAGAAACTCAAATGGTATTTGGGGCCGACAAGAAGATCGCCGAAATTGTTCCGGTGGTGCGTAACGATGCCCACAAGCTCATCGAGGAGTGCATGCTGTGTGCGAATGTCGCGGCGGCTCGTTTTCTTGAGAAGCACAATTTGCCGGGTTTGTTCCGTGTCCATAACGGCCCCAAGGAGATGCGCCTAGCGAGTCTGCGTGATTTCCTGGGTGGCTTGGGATTGGATCTGACGGGGGGTGAAAGTCCTACGCCGGCGGATTATCAGGCCTTGTTGCAACAGGTGGCGGATCGCCCTGACGCCGGACTGATTCAAACCATGATGCTGCGATCCATGAGTCAGGCGGTGTACACCCCAGAGAACGAGGGCCACTTCGGTTTGAATTATCCGGCCTATACCCATTTTACGTCGCCAATTCGCCGCTATCCTGATCTGTTGACCCATCGCGCCATCCGCTATGTGATTCGCTCGACGATCCCTAGTCGTTACGTACGTCGTGTTGAGGGTGCTAGGCCCTTGGCACAGGGTGAAATCTATCCCTACGATATGGCCAAGATGGTGCAGTTGGGCGAGCAAACCTCGACGACGGAGCGCCGAGCCGACGAGGCGACCCGCGATGTGGTTAGCTGGCTGAAATGTGAATATTTGCTCGACAAGGTCGGAGAAGAATTCAAGGGCGTGGTCGTAGCTGTGACCAATTTCGGCTTGTTTGTTGAGTTAGAGGGGCTCTATGTAGAAGGCTTGGTGCATGTCACTTCGCTTGAAAATGATTATTACCAGTTTGATGCGGCACGCATGTGCCTGATAGGTGAGCGCAGTGGCGTGATCTATGGCTTGGGTGACGAGTTGTCGGTCCAAGTGGCCGCCGTTAAATTGGAAGAGCGCAAGGTTGATCTCGAGTTGTTGGGCGTGGTCTCTACGGTGCGTCGACGCAAGCCCTCGAGCGGTAAGAATCGCAGCCCGATTTCTGAGGTGGCGGCTAAGCAGGGCCGGCACAAGAATAATGATGCAGGGGCAGGTAAAAAGCATCGGGGTAAAAATGGCGCAAATGCGGCCAAAAGATCGGCGAAAAAACCGGTCAAAGCCAAGAAAAAATCACGCCGCTAGGTCTTAATACTGGGTACAAGAGTTTATTTATGGATTATGTGTTTGGTTTGCACGCGGTTGAATCATTGCTTGATCAGCGTCCCGCCGATGTAAAAAAAGTGCTGGTGCAGAAGGGGCGCGATGATGTTCGTGTCCAGCAGATAGCCGACTTGGCAAAGCGCGCCGGTGTGGCGGTTGTTCAAACGGCTAAAAATGAACTCAGCGATTTGGTCGAGGGCAATCACCAGGGTGTTGTGGCTATCTGCCGTGAGTTTAAGGGGCGCGATGAGTCGGAGTTACCTAAACTGCTGGCCGACTTGAATGAGCCTGCCTTATTGTTAGTGCTAGATGGCGTCACCGATCCTCACAATTTGGGAGCCTGTTTGCGCAGTGCTGATGCCGCGGGTGTGCACGCGGTTATTGCCCCCAAAGATAAGTCGGTGGGTATCACCTCTACCGTCAGAAAGGTGGCCTGTGGTGCGGCTGAAAATATGCCCTTTTTTGCGGTCACCAATCTAGCGAGAACCCTTAAAAATCTGCAGGAGCAGGGGGTTTGGGTTGTCGGTACGGCGGGAGAGGCGGAAGACTACCTGTGGCAGTACGATTTCAAGATTCCTACCGCTGTTGTGATGGGCGCGGAAGGTAAGGGTATGCGCCGCCTGACGCGCGAGTGCTGTGATTATTTGGTTAAACTTCCCATGGCGGGATCCGTCAGTAGTTTGAATGTGTCAGTAGCGACGGGAATTGCGCTGTTCGAAGCGGTGCGTCAGCGCCGTTAATATTCTATTTATTGAATACTGATATAGGCGAGAAGTGCCTAGGAATGTTGTCGCTTAGGTCTTTTGTATTTAGATGTCTAATTAAATTATCTGCGATCATTTGTTTAGTTAACTAAGTAAAAAAGCACCATGATTCGCGTAAATTGGCCTATTTTTAGATTTAAATCCCCTTATTAACTTTTATGACTGTAAATATTTGTCAGAATTGCGTACAATGCTAAACGTTTTCGATAAGAAGTAATAAATTTTAGGGGAGTGGTATGGTTTTAAGTCGAAATAAGTTGGCGGGCGCGGTTGTTGCTGTGTCATCGGCTATGGTGGCAGGACAAAGTTTTGCGGCCATTGAAGAGGTTGTGGTCACAGCAACAAAACGTGCGGCATCGACCCAAGATATTCCCGTCGCCGTGTCTGCAGTTACCGAGGCTAAACTCGAGCAGATGGGTATCACCAATTTTGAAGACTACTTGTTGCAATTACCTGGTGTAACGGCAGGTGGAAGTGGCCCTGGTCAAAATACGATTTACATCCGCGGCGTGGCATCAACCACGCCGAATCTCACAACCGCTGGCGTGGCGGGCCTGGCGCCCAACGTCGCTTTGTATTTGGACGAACAGCCCTTGGCCCAGCCTGGCCGAAACCTAGATGTCTATGCGGCTGACTTGAACCGCGTGGAAGTCTTGTCGGGCCCGCAGGGTACTTTGTTTGGTGCTAGCTCGCAGGCTGGTACTGTCCGCCTGATAACCAATAAGCCAGATCACACTGGTCAGTATGGCAAGGTCAAGTTTGGCGTGGCGACGACAGCGTCAGGTGATCCGAGTAACAACGTTGAGTTGATGTACAACCTGCCCGTGAGCGAAAGCGTAGCGCTGCGCGCTGTGGCTTACCGCGATCACAAGGGCGGTTATATCGATAACGTGCACGGCACGCGTGATGCCTCTGAAAGTGCTCGCTTCCGTGCGGCGGGAACCGTTCGTGCTAACGGTGTGGCGGTTAGCTCGACGCGTGAAGGCTTTCAGGCTGGCGCTGATCTCAGCCGAGTGAATTTCTTGTCGGCGGATAATGCCGATTTAGTGGAAGACAACTTTAACGACTCAACCTATGTTGGGGCGCGCTTGGGGCTGTCTATTGACCTTAACCCACAGTGGAATTTGTTGCTGACAGGTGCGACGCAGAGCGTGGATGCCGACGGTGTGTTCTTTGCGGA
>JBEAQQ010000083.1:0-6759 GCA_041163785.1 Pseudomonadota bacterium | reverse complement strand
AGGAGCACGCCGCTTTTTGGGAGCATAAAGACGTTCCTAATTCATGGAAAAAGTATCGCGACATCATTCACTTTTGGATGGATAAAGGGGTCGATGGATTTCGTTTCGATGTGGCTGAACTGGTGCCTGTTGAAGTATGGAGTTATTTAAACAGTAGCATCAAACAGCGTAATCCAGAGGCGTTTCTTCTAGCAGAGATTTATACACCCGCCATCTATAGAGACTTTATTCAGCTTGGAAAAATGGATTATCTCTACGACAAAGTAGGCCAATACGACGCGTTGTACGGGTTAATGCAAGGCAGTGGCTCAACCCAGCAGCTCTTGAATATTAATCAAGACCTGGCGGATATCGAGCAACACATGTTGCGCTTCTTAGAGAACCATGACGAACGACGTATTGCCAGCAAAGGATTTGCAGAGGATGCTCGCATGGGAAAACCCGCCATGCTACTCGCAGCTACCATGCACAGTGGTCCCATCATGATCTATTTTGGCCAGGAACTGGGTGAGAAAGCCGAGGGAAATACCGGATTTGGTGGGTTAGAGGAAGGCACGTGGTTTGATACTACCATTTTTGATTACTGGGGTGTACCTGCTATTCAAGCGTGGATGAACAATGGTCGCTTCGATGGCGGTCAGCTCTCTGCCCAGCAAGCCGCACTACGAGAGTGGTATTCCGCACTATTAAATAGCGTTAAAACGGCTGAAGCGACACAAGGCCAGCTGATCCCCTTGCACACGGAAGAGAAAAGTATCACGTTTATCCTAAATCACCCTCAGCAAACATGGCTAGTCACGAGCAATTTTTCAAGAGAGAGCGCCTACCTAGGCAATCTCAACTTGCCAGCAGACTTAGTTAAGGATTTATCGCTACGCGCGGGCAACTATCATCTCGTCGGCAAGCTGAGCGGCACTCAAGGGGAATTAGTGGTGACCGATGAGACTGCGACGGCGAGCTTTAACATCCCCGCCATGGACGGGGAAATATTTGAAATAGCAAAATAAATTATCTAACAAGACACACTGGCGCACGGGGTGTAAAACCCCAAAGCGCCGTGTAGTTAGCCGACTAGTCGTCGAGATCTAAATCGAAATCACCGCCGAAGTCGTCACCAGCGTCTCCACCATCATCGATATCATCATCGAAACTGCGGCCTCTAGCGGCGGGCGCACTTGCGGGTGCCGAACGGCTAGGAATGGTGTGGGCTTTGATAAAGTCTCGCTTAACACCTTCCCATTGGCTTGCAACAGCCTCTTGCAGCTCCGCCAATTCTTGATCGGTCAAATCGCGAAGACGTGGCGAAACTAGATCGTGCACGTATTGCACAACTTGGCCACGGTCGTGGTTATAAAGATACAGTTTGCCCTTGGGTGGCTCAGGAAGCTCAGGGTCAAAAAGCACGGTATTGCTGAAATTTGGAGTATCCAGCTTGCCGTACCAAAGGGTTTTGCGGTTGGTGTTCAGCATAAATAACAGCCTCGCATCAATAAAATCAATACTTTCGAGTCGTCTCCAGCAACTCGGTCGACTTTGACACAGATCGTGTCATATACCGTGGTAGCTTCTGTGTTTTGAACCGCATAACGCACCACAAGTGCCTTATAAATGGAAAGTTTTTTTTTGGCAAGAATTAATTTCAAACAACCGCAAATTAATACTATTCTGACCCACGCAACTATTTATTTAGCATAACGCTGTAGTCTATGTGGCCGTCTTTTCTGCTCTCAGTCGCGAGCTGAATTCGTTATACTTATGACTAACTTCTGTCCTAAACCGGTTAGCCAATGCAATCACATGACACACAAGACAAAACACTGTCAGGCAAGCAGTTACTGCTGTTGGCATTGTGTATGTATTGCATCAACATGGGGCAGACGCTGGTGTTTGCCATCTTGCCCGCCCTGGGTCGCGAGGTTGGACTGCGCGAGATTCAAATCACCCTAATCATCTCCTCCTCCGCACTGGTTTATTCGTTCATGTCTGTGCGTTGGGGGCGGTTGAGCGACCGCTGGGGACGACGGCCGCTCATTATTCTGGGACTTGCGGGATACAGTATTGGCAACATCCTTTTCGCGGGAAGCTTTCAGCTAGGACTCACGGCCGTGCTAACTGGCACAACATTCTATACCGTGGCTTTTGCCACTCGCATGCTGCAATCTTGCGTGATGTCGGCCAGCAACCCAGCGGTGACTGCGTACATCGCTGATAACGCTGCTCCCAACCTCCGCCAACGCGCTTATGCAAAAATTGGTGCTGCCACCAATCTCGGTACGATTACAGGTCCTGCTGTCGCTGGTTTTTTGGCCAGTTTAAGCTTGCTTGCCCCGCTCTACTTCAGCTCGTTACTCACCCTGCTTGCTCTGTTGGGCATCTGGTGGATGCTGCCTGCCTCGCAGCAGCTTATCAACCGCGGTAAGCAAGCCAAACTACGCTACAACGATAGACGTTACCGTCACTTTATTATTGCCACCCTCGGGGTGTTTTTGGCGTATTCAGGGGTTCAACAAACACTCGCCTTCAACCTGCAGGACAGCCTCCAGCTGAATCCCGTCGATACAGTGCAATACACGGGTATTGTTCTGATGATGGGGGCGGTAAGTTCTGTCTTTGCCCAAATGGTATTGGTGCAAGCGTGGGATCTTAGCCCGCAGCAATTCATACGCCGCGGCGTGGCCTTAATGACTTTAGGCTTACTGGTCTACGCCGCCGTTCCAGGGTTTTATGCCCTGCTCGTCGGTATGTGCATACACGGCCTGGGCTTGGGTCTCACCATGCCCAGTATTTTCTCGGGTGCGTCCTTGTCGGTAGACCTTCAGGACCAAGGGGCAATGTCGGGGTTATTGTCGTCTATTCCGGCGGTAGGTTTCGTTGCGGGGCCTATTATCGCGGGGGCACTCTATGAATGGGAAGCGGCCGCACCTCCCTACTTTGCCCTATTAATTATGGGCATCACAGCCATGTGGCTGTGGTGGAAACGCCACTAAAACCAGTCGAACCAACCTTTGCGCTGCAAACTCTTTTCACAGGACTGCAATTGTTTCCGATAGGACTGCGCGCGCTGCTCGACTTTTTTTGCCACCTGCTTGAGCCAGGACTTTTTGTCGTAGGTGCGGCGGTTGTAGCCACCGTGACCTTCGTGGTAAGCCAGGTAGGACGCATAGGTGTCGCCGCGATTGATCCCACAACGCTTGTAGGACGTATTGGTATACCAGCCGACAAAGTCGGTAGCATCTTCGAAATCGTCCCGGTCGGCGCTGTAGGCCCCGGTGGCCCGTTGGTAGGTTTCCCACGTTTCAGTCTTTGCCTGAGGATAACCGTAGGCACTCGATAAGCGCGGACCGGGAATGATCCATAAAATTTTGCGCCGCGGCGGCTGGGCATCGTGAACAAAGCGCGACTCTTGATGAATGATCGCCATGATATCAACCACGGGCACATTCCACTTTTCTGCGGCATCCGCTGCGTCGTCGTACCAATCGTCCTTCTCTTGAAAAATAGCGCAGATATCGTCCGTATTGCTCGGTGGTGTTGTGCTACAAGCAGGAAGCACAGCCAGCGCAAAAATCAACCAAAGAACTCGTTTCACAAAGCGCTCTCCTCAAGTATGACAAGGCGTTCAGCAAATTGTTGCTCGTCTAATACCTCGATATTTAGCTCGGTAGCTTTCTTTAATTTTGAACCCGCACCCGGGCCAGCCACGACCCAATTGGTGTTAGCGGAAACGCTTCCCGCCACTTTCGCCCCTAAATTCTGCAACCGCTGTTTGGCCTCGCTTCGGGAAAACAGCTCTAACTTGCCAGTTAGCACCACAGTTTGCCCACTCAGCGGGAGCTCTCCCGCGTCTTCCATCGCTGGCCAGGTAACCCCCGCATCGAGTAGGGCCTGAATAGAGTGACGATTAGCCTCTTGCTGCATAAAATGGCATATGTGACCCGCGACAACAGGGCCAATGTCCTCAACCTCCTGCAGCATTGACTCATCAGCGTCAAACAGCGCAGAGATATCCTTAAAGTGGCGTGCCAAATTCAGTGCAGTAGCCTCGCCTACCTCGCGAATACCCAGCGCGAATAGAAACCTTGGCAGGGTCGTTTGCTTCGCTTTTTCGATGGCAGCCAAAAGATTGTCGGCGGATTTGGCGCCCATTCTATCCATATCGGCGACGCGCTCTGCCTGTAAATTAAAGAGGTCGACAAGGTCATTAATCATGCCCTCATCCACCATTTGCTCTACTAGTTTGTCGCCAAGACCATCGATATCCATCGCCTTTCTTGAGGCAAAGTGCTTGATCAACTCTTTGCGCTGAGCCATACAAACAAGACCGCCAGTACAGCGCGTCACCGCCTCACCAGGCAGGCGCTCCACATCGGATGAACACACCGGACAAACACGAGGAAAAGCAATATCCACGGCCTGTTCAGGACGTTTCTCTATGACTACACGCACCACTTGGGGAATCACATCACCGGCGCGTCTCACTATGACGGTATCACCGATTTTTACCTGCAAGCGCTCAATTTCGTCCGCATTGTGTAGCGTCGCGTTGCTCACCGTAACACCACCGACGAAGACCGGCTGCAAACGTGCCACAGGGGTTAACACGCCTGTTCGCCCCACTTGAAACTCGACATCTTGCAGCACCGTCATTTCTTCTTGAGCAGGAAACTTATGGGCAATAGCCCAACGCGGTGCACGAGACACAAAGCCGAGACGCTTTTGGTCGCTAATGACATTGACCTTAAATACAATACCGTCGATATCGTAGGCTAGCGCGTCACGCTTTTCTAACAGTTTTTGGTAGTAATCCAAACAGCCCTGTATCCCGCGAACAACCTTCGATTCAGCGTTAATACGCAGCCCCCAACTATGTAGCTTATCGAGCGTCTCGCTGTGTTTTAAAGGTAAATCCCAACCCTTAACAGCACCCACAGCATAGCAACACATTTGCAGGGGTCTCGACGCCGTAATCGCCGCGTCAAGCTGACGCAAACTTCCGGCAGCGGCATTGCGAGGGTTAACAAAGGTTTTTTCTCCCGCGGCAGCGGCTCTGGCATTGAGGGCATTAAACCCTTCTTTTGGCATATAGATCTCACCCCTTACCTCTAATTGCTCGGGATGACCAAGGCCGCGAAGTTTCAAGGGAATAGACGGTATGGTGCGCACATTGGCGGTAATGTCTTCGCCGGTGGTGCCGTCACCGCGGGTGGCGCCACGAACCAACTCACCGTTGACATACAACAGGCTCACGGCAATACCATCGAGCTTGGGCTCACAGGCAAACTCGATGTCGCGATCAGTATTGAGCCACTCTTGGACGCGGCGATTAAAGGCCTGCATATCCTCTTCAGAAAAGGCATTATCAAGCGACAGCATTGGCACTTCGTGGCTTACCTGGGTAAAGCCCTTTGCCGCGGCACCCCCTACTCGCTGGGTGGGGGAGTTTTCGTCAACCAACTCGGGGTGAATAGACTCAATTTCACGCAACCTCGCCATCAAGCGATCGTAGTGCGCATCCGGGACATTGGGATCATCGAGCACATAGTAACGATAATTATGTTCTTCAATCTCGGCGCGCAAAGCGACAACTTCATCGTGGACAAACAGGTCTCTGCGCATGCTTACAATACCCGCATTTTGCGGCGGCGCTCAAAATCGATGACTTTCTGACGGTAGTGCTCTAAGGTCTGCTTGGTCATAACGCTGCGCGTATCGTCTTGAAGATCTGCGCCCAATCTGGCGGCGATGTTTCCGGCGGCAATCGCCATTTCCTCAAACGCATACATGGCGTCCTCACCATTGGGCATTTGCATGAAAAGGCTAATACCTTGGGTGGTCATCTGATCCATGGTTTTTAGATCGAAAACCCCTGGATTAAATGCATTAGCACAAGAGAACAGAGGCTCACCTTCACGCTGGCTCTCGCGATGAAAAATGCTTTTATCGCCCAAACGCAGGCCGTTCGCCAACAGCGCCTCGCGCAATTCAGCACCCGTCAACACGCTGTCGCGCTTAGCCATGACATGGAAGATTAATACCTCAATCGGGCCACTATAAGGTGCGGGCTTATCGACTTGGCTGTTTTCAATATTCGCTTCGTCATCGCTTGCAAACAATTCTTTGATGGTATCAAAGAAACGTGGCTTCGCTTTTTTGGTAGATTTTTTGGACTTACTCTGGGAATTTGATGCCTTTGATTGGGCGTCAACTTTAGCCTTGGGCACAGCCACAGGCGTCTCTTTTACCATAGAGACATCGGCAGGAGTCTTCTCCTCCGATTCAAAGCGTGCCTCGGCTGCAAAAGATTCGAGCTCCCAATCATCGGGCGCATCCATCACAAAGCTGAGTTGATCCTCGCGCTGCAGATGCTTGGGCTCAATGCGTTTCGCTACGGGGGTTTCAGGGGGGCGCACAGCCTCTTCATGTTCAGATTCATCAGATAAGGTAGCCACCACTTCAGATACTACCACTTCCTCAGCAAGGGTTTCCGTTTGAGGTTCAGCAGGCAACACCTCAGCAGCATCGTCAATGACAGGTGCATCCTCGGTAGGAATCACTGGTGCCACGGGCTCGTCCCAAAAAGAATCACCCACGCTGTAGTCAGTGAGAATCTCATCGCCTTCTTGCGCTGTGATTTTAGTGCTCTCTGGCTCTGGCTCTGGCTCTGGCTCTGGCTCTGGCTCTGGCTCTGGCTCTGGCTCTGGCTCTGGCTCTGGCTCTGGCTCTGGCTCTGGCTCTGGCTCTGGCTCTGGCTCTGGCTCT
>JBEAQQ010000082.1:0-3437 GCA_041163785.1 Pseudomonadota bacterium | reverse complement strand
TTGTCGACGTGGCCAGCGACGGCAAAAAGGGTCTTGCCCTGTTCGAGGCGCTTCACCCAGACCTCATTATTTGCGACCTGCGCATGCCTGAAATGGATGGCTTGAATGTCTTGCGCATTCTCGCTGACCGCCACGTATCTACCCCGTTAATTTTTCTGTCAGGTGCCGGCAGTGTCGCCGACGTGGTCGACGCCCTGCGTTTGGGCGCCGCCGACTATTTGATCAAACCTATTCTCGACATGCAGGTGCTTGATCACGCTATTCAACGCTGTTTGGAACAGGCCAATTTACGCCGTGATAATGAGCGTTACCGGCATGAACTCGAGCAGGCTAATCGCGAATTGCGAGAGTATTTGCGCGCCCTGGAAATGGATCAGCAAGCGGGTCGTCACGTGCAGATGAAAATTCTGCCTAAAACCCCTTTCAAGGCGGCCGACTACACCTTTAGTCACGCGATATTACCCTCGTTATATTTGAGCGGCGACTTTGTTGATTACTGCACAATTTCGCGTGATAAGCGTGATTACGTGGTGTTTTTTCTCGGCGACGTTTCCGGGCATGGCGCCGCTTCGGCGTTTGTCACCGTCATGCTGAAAAACTTAGTGGCACGCCTACGCAGTGATTTTGGCCGAGGTGAGAGCGATCTTTTATTATCGCCCGTTGACACCCTAAAGCACATGAACAGTGAGTTGCTGGAAACGGCGACAGGTAAACACGTCACGATGGTGATGGGGATTATCGATCTTCAGCAGAATAGCCTCTGCTACAGCGTCGCAGGGCATTTGCCACTGCCGGTACTGAGTACCCAGAGTGATTCGTATTACCTCGAGGGCAAGGGGATGCCAGTCGGTTTATTCAACGACCCTCAATACCAAGCGAATACGGTTGATTTACCCGAAACGTTTTCCATCTATTTGTACTCCGATGGGATTCTGGAGTTGTTAAAGGCGCAAAGCGTGCAAGAGAAAGAACAGCAGTTGTTGAAGTTTTGCCGCATGGACGGCGTCGGTGTGACCGCCGAGGATGTCATCGAGCGCTTCAAAATTGCCAAAATTGAAGAACTGCCGGACGATGTGGCTCTGCTGCGGGTGACCAGATTATGATACAAGGTCAAATTCAAGCTGCGCGGCACAATGGCGCTTATCTGCTTAGACTGGTCGGAGATGTGCGGGTAACACTGTGCGCGACATTCGATGACTTTCTCGACAAAATGTTTGCCGACAAGGCGTTTGTCTCAGTGAATATCGACCTCTGCCAGGCGGAGGGTATCGACAGTACCAGTTTGGGTTTACTGGCCAAACTGGCGATTCAGGCACAGCAAAAGTTTGCGCTAACCCCGGTGATTTTCTCCAGTAACGCGAGTATCACTCGCATTATTGACAGCATGGGTTTTGATGCGGTTTTCGATATTCGCCACTACGCTCCCAATCAAGAGCCCGAGGTGGAGGCATTGCCTCAGGTTAATCTCAGCGAAGGGGAAGTGTGTAAAAAAGTTGTGGAGGCCCACCGTATACTGATGGGTATGAACGATGATAACAAGGCTAAGTTTTGCGATTTGGTCGATGTGTTAGAGCGTCAGTGCTCGTTTGATTGAGCCTGGTGCTTAGCGCGGATGAAGTCTGAGTGGCTAACGTAAAGCAACTCACTGACCTTGCGAATGTAGTGCTCTTCGTACTTGTCTAGTATGCCGTCGGCAAACGCCGCCCGCCAAAGCGCTGAAATCAACGTGATACGTTGCTGGTCATCAAAAAAAGCCTTGATGACGGTGGTGAACTCGTAGGTGCTTGTTGCCTGATCGGCCTGTTCCTCTGCTTGTTGGACTAACTCAGCCACTTCCTCGACGTCGAGTGAAAACATGTCGCCTAGGCTGTGGCTGATGTCTGTGAGCTCGTCGCTGCTCGTATTTGTGTCTGCGCGGCACAGTTCAATCAGTAGGCAGGCGGCAGCGAGCTCGATGGTATGCTGCCGTTGTTCAGGCGCGGCGGCCGTGAAACCTGCGAGAAGCGTCTTGAGTTTGTCTATCATTGCGCGGCGAGGAGTTCTTCCAGTTTACGCAAGTCAGCCGTAAAGTTACGAATGCCTTCGGCTAACTTTTCGGTACTCATGGCATCTTCATTCATCGCCCAGCGGAAAGCCTTTTCGTCGAGCATTTCTTTGGCGTCTTGGCTCTTAGCGTCAGCGCACAAGTGGCGGGGCAGGTCGCCTTCGCTGGCTTGCAATTCACCGAGTAATTGCGGGCTAATAGTCAAGCGGTCACAGCCTGCCAGTGCCTCGATTTCACCTATATTACGGAAGCTCGCACCCATCACAACAGTTTTGTATTGGTGCTGTTTGTAGTAGTTGTAGATGCGTGTCACGGACTGCACACCCGGATCGTCAAAGGGGCTGTTGAGCACTAGGTCGGTATTGGCTTTGTACCAATCCAGAATACGGCCGACAAAGGGTGAGATTAAAAATACACCGGCGTCGGCGCAGGCTTGTGCCTGGGCAAAACCAAACAGCAGAGTGAGGTTACATTGTATGCCTTCGCGCTCTAAAATTTCACCTGCACGGATGCCTTCCCAGGTAGAGGCGATTTTGATCAGTACGCGGTCGTTGCTGATGCCGCGCTCATTGTACATACCCATCAAGCGCTTGGCGCGCTCCACCGTGGCCTTGGTGTCGAAGGATAAGCGCGCGTCCACTTCGGTCGACATACGGCCGGGAATAATGTCGAGAATCTGTGAACCGATGGAAACGGCCAAGTGGTCGGCACAGGCGTCTAGCTGTTCTTGGCGGCCACTGAACTGCTTGCCAAAAGCAAGGCTTTCTTGCAGGAGGCCCTGGTAGCGATCTAATTGAGCGGCTTTGTAGATGAGTGAGGGGTTGGTGGTAGCGTCCACGGGCTTGTAGGTCTCAATCGCACCCACATCACCGGTATCAGCGACGACCTGCGTGTATTGTCTAAGCTGCTCAAGTTTATTCATAATAATCTTCTGTCTAGGTTGGTAATAAACGTAATTTTGACCTATTGATAGTTAGGGATGCAACCTTAAAAAAGTGTGGTTTGAATTAAGCGATAGGGATGGGTGTTATGAAGGTGATGGCGTGGCTAGTTGGCATTGTTTTAGCGGTATTGTTGGTCGCGGCGATAGCGATTCCGGTACTGTTACCCCTGGAGACCTTGGTCGATGAGCTAAAGCATAGGGTTAAGCGCGATACTGGTTATGAACTGGCGATGCAAGCGCCGAGCGTTAGCGTCTTCCCCTCTCTGGTGATTGCGCTAGAAGATATCTCTCTCGCGGCGCCAGTGGCCGGCGCTGGGCCGACAATGAGCATAGGTCAAGCGGACCTCAATATCGCTTGGTCGAGTGTGTGGCGCGGCGAAATCGCTGTAGAGCGCTTTTCCTTGTCCGATTGGGTGTTGGACCTACGTTCTCCCATGGCGACACCGGCAG
>JBEAQQ010000081.1:0-4082 GCA_041163785.1 Pseudomonadota bacterium | reverse complement strand
CGATTCCCAATGTGATCAAGGAGATTATCTGCAAGGCGGCTAATCGCACCCAGGTGATGGCGATCTTTGTGGCGAATCGTGCCACCCAGCTGCCGGGTTCTAAATTTTTATCCTACCGCGTAGTGAGTGGCGGATTTGATGAGGCGGACAACGCCATTGTCGCCGCTTGTGAGCCCGGTGATTTAATTGTGACTAATGATATTCCCTTGGCTTCGGATGCTATCGCGAAGGGTGCAGAGGTGCTCAATAATCGAGGAGAATCGCTCTCCAAACAAAATATTGGCGCCAAACTGAATATGCGGGACTTTTACGACACGATGCGGGCCAGTGGAATACAGGGCAGAGGGCCGGCCCCTCTTTCGCCACAGGACCGGCAGACTTTTGCCAACGCGCTGGACCGTTGGCTGGCGAAGCAGAAGACCTAGCGAGCGCCAACCAGCTGCTGAGGTTTGTTCAAAAAGGCGTCACGAATAATCTCGGCGGCTTCTTGTAGGTAGAAGTCGACAACCTCATCATCTTTTTCTTCGTCCTCCAATGCCGGCGTCGGTTCAGTCTCCGCCGCCACCATCTCTTTAATTTCTTCATCGCTCAGCAAGGCTTCGCCTTTGGCTTGGCGACGCGCATTCTCTAGGTCGCGCATCAGCTGGCGATCGCCGTCACGCAAGGCTTTTAATTTTGCTTCATTGAGAGGCAGCGTTTTGCGTTCAGCGCGTTCCATCAAGGCCGCATAGCGCTTCTCCACGAAGATAAAATCGGGGTTCGAGGCGATGCGTTGGTCGTGGGCTTTACGCGCCTGCTCAACGGCGTATTGGTCGAGAGCAAAGTCATCGTGTCGAACAGGGCGGATGGTGTCCCAAGGAAGCGCGGCATCCAGCGCGCTTTCACCAATTTTGCTGTAATCCATACTGACAGGAAAGTGAATGTCGGGGATAACACCACGGTGTTGGGTAGACTCGCCTGAGACACGGTAAAACTTCGACTCTGTCAGTTTAAGTTGGCCAGACTCTAACGGGGTAATTGACTGTACAGTGCCTTTACCGAAGGATTGTTCGCCAATGATGATGCCGCGTTGGTAGTCTTGGATAGCACCAGCAAAAATTTCCGAAGCCGATGCCGAGAGACGGTCAATCATGACAACAAGCGGGCCATCATAAAAGGGGGTTGGCACCGGCTTGCCTTGTCGAACGATACGATCGTTGGCCTGTTTTATCTGCACGGTTGGGCCGGCTTTAATGAATAATCCAGTGAGCATGTTAGCTTCTTGCAGTGAGCCGCCGCCATTGCCGCGCAAATCGATCACTAAGCCTTGGATGTTGTCTTCGCGTATCAATTCATGGAGCAAATTGTAGACGTCACGCGTTGTACTCTTGTACTCCGGGTCACCATTGCGCAGCGCTTCAAAATCGATATAGAAGGCGGGAATTTGAATAACGCCGACATTGATAGTTTCTCCCGCGGCATTAAGTGTCTGTACAACTTTTTTCTGTGCCGACTGGTCTTCAAGTTTTACCTTGTTGCGAACAATGGTAACAATCGTGCGTTCACCCTCGTCGCTATCGGCTGGAATGACCTCGAGTTTGACCACCGAGTCCTTGGGACCTCGGACTAAATCGACGACCTCATCTAATCGCCAGCCGATAACGTCTATAAACTCGCCATCTTCTCCCTGGGCAACCCCAACGATACGGTCGGCGGCTTTTAAATCGCTTTGCTTGTCAGCGGGTCCGCCTTTCACAATGCGAACGATTTTGGTGAATTCGTCTTGGCGCTGTAATACGGCACCGATACCCTCGAGTGACAAACTCATAGAGATATTGAAGTTTTCCGATGTGCGTGGAGAAAAGTATGAAGTATGGGGGTCATAGAGCGAGGTGAGGGCATTGATAAAGACTTGATAGACGTCTTCTTCCACAATTTGAACACTGCGATCCAGGGCATTTTTGTTGCGCTTCACAAGCTGCTCCGCGGCCTCTTCAAGCGATTTCCCGGCGAGTTTTAACGACAGTAATTGGTATTTAAGATTGCGTTTCCACAGGTCGTCAAATTCCACATCACTCTCAAGCCATGGCATCTCTGATCGATCTAGCACAAGCTGCTCATCGCTAACAAAATTGAAGTTCGTCAGATCGCTAAGTTGAGCAATGTTCTTTTCTGTGCGGGCGATGTAACGCTCCTGATAGCGATTAAACATCGCGAAGGCCGCATCGAGGTCACCACGCTTTAAGAGGTCGTCAAATTTAAAACGGTACTGGCTAAACTCGGCGATATCTTGCTGACTTAAGTAAGAGCGATTAGGGTCAAGGGTCTGTAAGTAGGCTTCGAATAGCTCGGTTGAGAGTTGGTCGTCGACAGCACGGCTAGAGAAGTGCATAAGCTTGAGCTTTTCGAGCACTTCAATCGTAGTGATTTCTTGTGTCGTGGTGGGGGATAGCGGGGTGTAATCCACGGCCCAAGAAGTGGGTGTCCCCAGTAGCAACAAGACAGCAAAAAAAGCATTTATATAGCGATGTCGGAAAAACATGAAACAAACTCTCCTTAATTGAGGTTCGAGTGTGTATTTTTTAAAAAAAGAGTTCAAGCAAATACCTAAAGATACTGCACAAGAAACCTAAAGCGTGGGATAATTCACGCCTTCATCATTTTGACACAGGATCACCTGAAATGTTCGAACAATTACAGCCAATTAAAGCCGACGCTATTTTAAGCCTCTCCGTTGAGTTTAAAGCTGACACCAATCCTCTCAAGATTGACTTGGGTGTGGGTGTTTATAAAACGGAAGCGGGTGATACCCCTGTGCTGGCCGCTGTGAAACAAGCAGAGACTTTCCTGTTGAACAACCAAGCCAGTAAAAGCTATCTGGCGCCTATTGGCAATGCCGGTTTTAACCAAAGCATGTTGGAGCTTGTGTTTGGTAAAGACCATACGGTAATGACCAATAAGCGTGCACGTGCTGTGCAGGCACCGGGTGGTACCGGTGCGTTGAGCTTGGCCGCGAGACTGATCGCACGTTGCAATAGTGGCGCGAATGTATGGGTAAGCAATCCAACCTGGGCTAACCACATTCCTTTGATTCAAGGCGCTGGGCTAACCATTAAAGAATATACCTACTACGACACCACAGCAAAATCGATCGACTTCGCCGGCATGATGAACGACCTGCGTGGCGGTTTGAAGGCGGGTGATGTGGTGTTGATTCACGGTTGTTGCCACAATCCCTGTGGAGCTGATCTGTCGATTGAACAATGGCATCAGCTAACAGAGCTTCTCAATGAGATGGGCGCAACGCCCTTTGTTGATCTGGCATACCAGGGTTTCGGTGCAGGCTTGGAAGAGGATGTGGCGGGACTTCGCTACATGGCAGCCAATGTCAAAGAAATGCTTGTCGCGGCCTCATGTTCGAAAAACTTCGGTCTTTACCGTGAGCGTGTTGGTGCCACCATGGTAGTGAGTGAGTCAGAGCAGGCGTCGAGCAACGCTGTCGACAACTTGGGTGTTGTGGCTCGCGGTATTTGGTCAATGCCACCGGATCACGGTGCAGCCATTGTTGAGACGATTTTGGCGTCGCCAGAGTTGACCTCGCTTTGGCACAAGGAATTGGTTGAAATGTGTGATCGAATTAACGGTCTGCGCACCTTGGTCGCTCAATCGCTCAAAGAGGCGGGTGTGGCCCAATCCTTCGATTTTATGATCAATGAGAATGGCATGTTCTCGTTCTTGGGCATTACCCCTGATCAAGTGGCTCAGCTGAAGGCCGATTACAGCATCTATATGGTCAGTTCTAGCCGCATTAATGTGGCCGGCTTGAATGCCAATAACTTGCCTTACTTTGTCGACGCTATGAAAAAGGTGGTGGGATAAACGCTAACGCCTTGATTGAAAGCCAGGCCTAGCCTGGCTTTTTTTGCTAAATAAAACACCTTAAAGCAAATCATTTTCTGCTGTAAGCCTGCGTTAATATTGCTTCATACATTCTTAAGCTTTGCTCTTTATCATCATCTCAACGGTCACAATGGCGAGAATTCTTATGAGTAAAGCAATCATTGTTTTTATATGTTCCCTGATTTTTACCCCTGCAGTTTTTG
>JBEAQQ010000080.1:0-2515 GCA_041163785.1 Pseudomonadota bacterium | reverse complement strand
CAGCGGATGACTTGACTGACCCCTCGCCAGCGACCACTTTCGCTCACTTGGACTCAACCGTTGTATTGAGCCGTGATATTGCTGCTAAGGGTATTTACCCTGCGGTTGATCCTCTCGACTCCACTTCGCGTCAATTGGATCCTCTGTTGATAGGCAACGAGCACTACGAAACAGCTCGTGGCGTACAGACTGTTCTGCAGCGCTACAAAGAGCTGAAAGACATCATCGCCATCTTGGGTATGGATGAATTGTCTGAGGAAGATAAGCAGACGGTAGCGCGCGCACGTAAGATCGAGCGTTTCTTGTCTCAGCCTTTCCACGTAGCTGAAGTATTCACCGGTTCACCTGGTAAGTACTGCTCGCTGAAAGACACCATTGCTGGTTTCAAAGGCATTTTGAATGGCGACTACGATGACATGCCTGAGCAGGCATTCTACATGGTAGGCACCATCGAAGAAGCTATCGAGAAAGCCAATAAAATGAAGTAAGAGGTGCCTAGCACCTCACTAACTCAAGGATGAGTTAGATCGTCTAAGGACAGAGAGCGTGGTTTAACCACATCAATGATTAAAGAGAGTAGTAGCATGGCTATGACCTTACATTGCGATATCGTCAGTGCAGAAGAATCGATTTACTCGGGCTTGGTAGAGCTATTAGTGGCTACCGGCAGCTTGGGCGATCTCGGCATTGGCTACGGTCACGCGCCTCTGCTGACGGGTCTGGAACCCGGTCCTGTTCGCATTGTTAAACAAAACGGAGAAGAAGAAATTTTCTACGTTTCGGGCGGCTACCTAGTCGTTAAAAACAACATTGTGACTGTTTTAGCCGACACTGCATTGCGCGCCGATGATATCGACGAAGCCAAGGCAGCGGAGTCGCAAAAACAAGCACTCAGCGACATCACCAACCACAATGCCGACGTTGATTACTCAATGGCGGCGACCCGTCTGGCCGAAACCGCAGCGCAACTGCGAACTTTGGCCCAGATACGCAACAAACGTGGCTAAAATGGATTGTTAATCCAAAAAAAGCAGCTAAGGCTGCTTTTTTTTTTGATATATTGATACACCACTGAAACATTTAGGGAAGAATATGCAGGTTGATATCATCGTACTCGCTGCCGGCAAGGGCACGCGCATGCGCTCTCAACTCCCCAAAGTCCTCCACCCCATCGCGGGTAAACCCATGCTACAACGTATCGTTGATACGGTTGCCGCGCTGAACCCTGTTGCTACCCATGTGGTGATTGGTCACGGCGCAGAACAAGTGCGCGATTCCATCGCGGGTGAGCATTTATCTTGGGTAACCCAGGCAGAGCAACTGGGCACCGGCCATGCCGTCATGCAGGCCTTGCCAAACCTCAAAGGGGACATGGCGCTCGTGGTATTGGGCGATACTCCCCTGCTCCGCGCTGAAAGCTTGCAGGCGCTTTTGGATAGCGTTGACCAGCAAAGCTACGGCCTCCTCACCGTGGATTCAGCTGACCCCACCGGGCTTGGGCGCATCGTTCGTGACGGCCGAGGGCAGGTACAAAAAATTGTTGAGCACAAAGACGCAACGCCAGAACAATTGACCATCGCCGAAACCAACACTGGCATTATGGCCATCCCCCGCCATTTATTAGAAAGCTGCTTACCAAAATTGGGCGCTAACAATGCTCAAGGCGAGTACTATCTCACGGATTTGATCGAACTCGCCATTGCTGAGGGCCTGCGGATCGTTTCCGCCAAGGCGAGCAGCGAAATCGAAGTGCAGGGCGTGAACAACCGAGTACAATTAGCCGCCTTAGAACGCGAGTACCAGCGTCAACAAGCCGAGAACGCTATGTTGGCCGGCGCCAGCCTCGCGGACCCGCAGCGCTTTGATGTGCGCGGTAGCCTCAGCGTAGGCAATGACGTCTACATCGATATCAATGCCGTTTTCCACGGTGACTGCGTGTTGGGCGACAACGTCAGGATTGGCCCCAATTGCACGTTCTATGACGCGGTAATTGGCGACGGCGCTGAAATACTTGCCAATACAGTGGTGGAAGACGCCCGTATTGACGCGCGCGCAACGGTTGGCCCCTTTGCACGTATTCGTCCAGGCTCGCACTTGGGAGAAGGCAGCAAGGTGGGTAACTTTGTCGAAACGAAGAAAACTCTCCTCGGGGCAGGAAGCAAAATTAATCACCTCTCCTATGTTGGCGATGCAGAGGTCGGCGAAGGGGTAAATATTGGTGCAGGCACCATTACCTGCAACTATGATGGTGTCAATAAATATAAAACCCTCATGGGCAATGGGGTGTTTGTGGGCTCGAACTCTACCCTAGTGGCCCCCTTACAGATAGCCGACGGCGGCTTTATCGCTGCAGGTTCAACGGTGACCGGCGATGTTGCAGAGAATCAACTCGCCGTGGGTCGTGCAAGACAAAGGAATATAGACGGCTGGAAAAAGCCGACCAAAAAGGACAAGTAATATGTGTGGCATTGTAGGTGCGATTGCAGAGCGCAACGTCGTTGAAATTTTGTTGGAA
>JBEAQQ010000079.1:0-9543 GCA_041163785.1 Pseudomonadota bacterium | reverse complement strand
GTCTTGGCATTCACTACGGTGACGCGACAGCCGCGGTCTACCAACATGCGCAAGATGTTCAGTTTCACACCGTAGTCGTAAGCCACCACGTGGAAGGGCAAATCCGCATCGGCACGATCGGTGTAACCTACACCTAGCTCCCAACTTGCCTGGCGCCATTCGTATGACGCTGACGTGGTAACTTCCTGCGCCAAGTCCATACCTTTCAGACCCGCAAAACCCTGTGCCAATTCCAGCGCGCGCGCTTCATTAATGACCGCCCCAGCCATGATGCAGCCATTTTGCGCGCCTTTTTCACGCAGTATGCGCGTCAAGCGGCGGGTATCGATATCGGCAATACCTAGGATATTTTTCTCTCGCAGGTAGGCGTCGAGACTCTGCTGGTTGCGGAAACTTGAAGCCAACAAGGGCAAATCACGAATCACCAGACCCGCCACACGCACCGAGTCTGATTCAACGTCTTCGCTGTTGATGCCCGTGTTGCCGATATGGGGATAGGTGAGTGTTACGATCTGCTTAGCATACGAGGGGTCAGTCAGAATTTCTTGATAACCTGTCATCGCGGTGTTGAACACCACTTCACCAACAGATTCACCATCACAGCCGATGGAAATGCCGCGAAAAATACTGCCATCTTCAAGAACGAGAATTGCGGGCTGGGTCAAAGTTAACTCTCCAGTCAAAGAAGATTAATAGGTTTCACTCGTAAAAAAGCGAGATGAAGTAGGCCCCACCTCGCTTTCGCATATCGAATGAATGTATGTGGTCTAAGGAAGAAACAACAAAAAAGCGTTTTCAACCAAAGCCTTAGAGGCGACCTAAAGTGGTGCAGGATTCTACGCGAATGGGCGATAATTGTCCAATAAAAATGACCACTTTTGACGACAGGCTAGGCTATATTTCCACCGCCTCGCTCAATTCCATCCACATAGCTAGGGCTTCTGACCTCGCCGACGTTTTGCGCACTGCAAAATAAAACTGGCGACGCATATCCGCACCGGGGATCACTAGTGGGACAAGGTCACCGTATTCAAACTCACGCGCCACGACCATACGAGACAGACACCCCAAACCTAGGCCCGACAATACCGCGGTTTTAATGGCCTCGTTGTGGCGCAACTCTAAAAAAATATTTATCGAACGCGCAAAGCGGGCCATCGCCATATCAAAACCTCGTCGCAATCCGGCGTTTTCCTCCCGAACAATCCAGCGGGCAGCGACAATATCTTCCTCACTCAATTCGGCGCGAGCAGCCAAGGGGTGATCGGCGGCGGAAAATATCACCAACTCGTCTTCTCGCCATGGAATCAACTGCACATCGGGATGACTTAGCGGCCATTCGACCATACCGATGTCTATCTCACCCTCTACCAAGCTATCAATCACACTAGGCGTACTCGCAATAGATAAGGACACGTGAGCCTCGGGTTGTTGCTCGAGATAATTCGCCATAATTTTGGTCGCCAAGTGGTTACCAATGGTGAAACTTGCCCCCACCGAGATATCAGGAATGGGATTTATTCCTAGCAAGCGATTTTCAAAGCTTTGGGCCTGCGCCAGAATGGTATCCGCCTCACGCAACACCCTTTCTCCATGAACATTCAACACCAATCGATTGCCCACCCGATCGAACAGCGCCAAATCAAATACTTTTTCGAAGTTTTGCAGGGCTTCGCTCGCCGCCGATTGCGAGACGTGAAGCTGCTGTGCCGCGCGCGAAACATTTTGGTGACGCGCAATTTCGCTAAAAATTTGTAGTTGCCTAAGTGTGTATCGCATAACTATCGGTTTTTCCGGTAATGACTATCGATATTATCCAGTTTTACTTTTAAAAAACAACGACTATCCTTGTGACAAATTCAAAACAAATGAATCAACCGAGGACATCCCCCATGGCTGAACAAAAAGCAACTAACGTACACTGGCACGAAGGCGACATTACTCGCGAGCACCGCGCCCAACTACTCGGCCACAAAGGCGCCACACTTTGGTTTACCGGCTTATCCGGTAGCGGCAAAAGCACCGTCGCCGTTGAGCTAGAAGGCGTCTTGAGCGAAATGGGCGTCTTGGCCTACCGCCTCGACGGCGACAACGTGCGCATGGGCATCAACAAAAACCTCGGTTTTTCAGCGGAAGACCGCACTGAAAATATTCGCCGCATTGGCGAGTGCGCCAAGCTTTTCGTAGACGCGGGTCTCATTACATTAAGTAGCTTCATCAGCCCCTACCGCGAGGACCGCGAAGCCGTTCGCGCCCTGCACGAAGCCGCCGGCATGGAATTTATCGAAGTGTTTGTCGACTGCTCGCTTGAATCGGCCGAAAGCCGTGACCCCAAAGGTCTTTACAAGAAAGCACGCGCCGGCGAGATCAAAAATTTCACCGGTATCGACGACCCCTATGAAGCACCGACCTCACCCGAAGTTCATTTGCGCACTGACCAAATGAGCCTCGAAGAAGAAATCAACCTTATTCTGACCGCCCTGCGCATGCGCGGTATTATTCAGTAGTTTTGGAGAACACTATGATCAAGCCTTTTGGTTCAGAACAACTCAACGCCCTGTATGTTGCCGACGACGCACAACGCGCCGCGCTGGTCGCGGAAGCTGAGCAACTACCGTCACTACTTCTCAATTCAGCGGCCGCGGCTAACGCGGTGATGCTGGCGGGCGGCTATTTCAACCCGCTCACCGGTTACATGAACCTCGCCGACGCCATGTCAGTCGCCATCGACATGAAGACCAGTGACGGCCTTTTCTGGCCCGTGCCGATTGTCAATCTGACCGACGACGGCAGCGTCACCGCCGGCAGCCGTATTGCCTTGCGCGACCCTAACGTGGCAGGCCAACCCGTACTGGCGGTGATGGATGTAGACGCCGTGGAAACAGTCAGCGAAGAACAGATCGACATCATGGCGATCAATATCTTTGGCACTCTGGACGCAAACCACCCCGGGGTAGCGACATTTAAAGGCCTCGGTCGTCGCATGGTTTCCGGCCCCATTCAAGTACTTAACTTCTCTTACTTTGCAAGTGAATTCCCCGACACCTTCCGCACCGCGGTTGAAATTCGCGACGAAATTGCCTCGCGCGGCTGGGAAAAGGTGGTCGCCTTCCAAACCCGCAACCCCATGCACCGCGCGCATGAAGAACTGTGCCGCATGGCGATGGAGCAGCTCGATGCAGACGGCATCCTGATTCACATGCTTCTCGGCAAACTAAAACCCGGTGACATCCCGGCCGATGTGCGCGACGCCTCCATACGTAAAATGGTAGAAATCTACTTCCCTGCCAATACCGTGATGGTAACGGGCTACGGCTTTGACATGCTCTACGCTGGCCCTCGCGAAGCGGTATTGCACGCTGTCTTCCGCCAGAACTGTGGCTGCACGCACCTGATTGTTGGTCGCGACCACGCCGGTGTTGGCGACTACTACGGTGGCTTCGACGCCCAAACCATCTTCGATGAAAAAGTGCCCGCGGGCGCCCTACAACTGGAGATTTTCAAAGCCGACCACACCGCCTACAGCAAAAAGCTCAACAAAGTGGTGATGATGAAGGACGCCCCAGACCACAGCAAAGACGACTTCGTATTGCTGTCAGGCACCAAGGTACGCGAGATGCTCGGCCAAGGGATAGCACCACCGCCGGAATTCTCTCGCCCCGAAGTGGCGAAAATTTTGTCTGACTACTACCAAGCCCTCGACGCCCAAGCGATCTAGGAGTAACGCGCATGAGCCAGAGTTTCGATGTATTTAACGGCGACGCTGATGGTATCTGCGCCCTCATTCAGCTTCGCAAGGCTGAACCCCGTGACAGCGTACTTGTCACAGGCGTTAAACGCGACATCAACCTGTTAGCGCAGGTGGATGCTAGCGAGGGTGATCAGGTCACGGTATTGGACATTTCGATGGACAAAAACAGCAGCGACCTGCTGCGTGTGCTGCAGGCTGGCGCGGATGTACTGTATGTGGATCACCACTTCCCCGGTGATATTCCAAGCCACGACAAGCTTCGCGCCGTCATCAATGAAAACGCTGACACCTGTACCAGTGTGTTGGTTAACGGGCTACTCAAAAACGCCCATATCGACTGGGCCATTGCAGGCGCCTTCGGTGACAACCTACACAAAACCGCTCGCGCGCTGGCGGCGACAACGGCGCTTAGCCAGGATGATATCGACGCTCTTGAAGCGCTCGGCACCTACATCAACTACAACGGCTATGGCCCGAGTATTGACGACCTGCACTTCGCTCCAGCCGACCTTTTTAAGCGCCTGCTGGCCGCTCCCTCTGCCCTCGACTTTATCGCTAACAGCGACGATTTCAAAAAACTCGAATGCGGTTACGCTGAAGACATGGCACAAGCGGCGGCACTTGCCCCCATTCACGCCAACGACAGCGTGGCCGTATTCATGCTGCCCAACGCGGCCTGGGCTCGCCGTGTCAGCGGTGTTTACAGCAACGACCTCACCACGTCCAACCCCGACCGCGCCCACGCTGTGATCACCGAAAAAGACAACGGTCATTACCTCGTTAGCGTGCGCGCGCCATTGAGCAACAAACAAGGCGCCGTCGATTTGTGTCGGGAATTCCCAACGGGCGGAGGGCGTGCTGCCGCTGCCGGCATCAACGATCTATCTGCGCCAGATTTATCACGCTTCATTGACAGATTCAGCGAGTTTTATACACACTGATCCCTACACAAAGATTAGGGATCAATAATGAAAACTCACCTCTTCGATCTCGAGGGCAAGATTGCCCTCGTCACAGGCGCTAGCCGCGGCATCGGCGAATCCATTGCTAAATTGCTAGCCCAACAAGGCGCTCACGTTATTGTCAGCTCGCGCAAAGTTGAAGACTGCCAACGAGTGGCCGATGAGATTGTGGCTGCCGGCGACAGCGCCGAGGCGATGGCCTGCCATATTGGCGACATCGAGCAAATTCAGCAGTGCATGAGTGCCATAGCGCAACGCCACGGACGACTCGACGTGCTTGTTAACAACGCCGCCACAAACCCCTATTTTGGGCACATTCTTGACACCGACCTCGGCAGCCTGTCGAAAACGGTCGACGTCAATATCCGTGGTTATTTCCTAATGTCGCAGGCGGGCGCCAAACTCATGGCCGCCAACGGCGGTGGCAGCATTATTAACACCGCGTCCATCAACGGTATTTTACCCGGCAACATGCAGGGCATTTACTCGATCACCAAAGCCGCCGTGATCAGTATGACACAAGCCTTTGCCATCGAGTGCGCCGATCGAGGCGTGCGCTGTAATGCCATCGCACCAGGCCTGACCAAAACCAAATTTGCCGGCGCGCTTTTCAACCACGAACCCACGTACAAGGCTGCCATGGCAAAGATCCCCATGCACCGCCACGCCGAACCGGATGAGATGGCTGGCGCCGTGCTTTTCTTAGCCTCTCAAGCCAGTAGCTATGTCACCGGGGAAACCATTGTCATTGACGGCGGCATGACCCGCAGCAACCTATAGAGAACACAATATGGATAAGCCAGCACGCGTTACCTTTATCACCGGAGCCGGTAGCGGCTTCGGTCGCGGACTTGCCAAAGCGCTCGATGCGCGAGGCGAGCAACTATGCCTGACCGACATCAACGGCCACAATTTGCAAGAAACCGCCGCGGAACTGACAAATAAGCCCCTCTGTCTCACCTTCGATGTCAGCAGTGAGGCGGATTTTGCTGAAGCCATCACCGCCTGCGTTGAGCACTTTGGACGCCTCGACGCCATTGTTAATAACGCTGGTGTGGGTGGCCCCATCCGCAGCATTGTTGAAACTACCGAAGCTGACATGGATCGCTACTTCGCCATCAACACGAAAAGTGTGTTGTTTGGCATGAAACACGCCATCCCTGTCATGCTTCAACGCGGCGGCGGCATTGTGCTCAACGTTGCCTCAATGGCCGGCCTCAATGGCGCGCCTGGCATTGGCGGGTATTGTGCCGCCAAGCACGCGGTGGTGGGTCTCACCAAAACGGCTGCGCTCGAATTCGGCGCCCTCGGGGTGCGGGTCAATGCGATTTGCCCCTTCTTCGTCCCCACCCCCCTCGTAATGGATATTGCCGAGCCAGAGAAGTTGGAAGGATTTACCGAGCGCAACCCGATGAAACGCATGGGCACGGTAGAAGAAATCGTCAGTGTGATGATAGCCATGCTCGACCCGAACAGCAGCTACCTCAATGGTCAAGCTATTCCGGTCGACGGCGGCTTCAGCAGCATTTAATGCGCCGCGAGTAGAGCCGGCAAACTACACCGGCTCACAGCGAGCATCTAAAAATAGAACCTAATCCCGGTCTCAATATTGACACCTGGCTCCGGTGCCGTGTTTCGTAACAACGACGTCGCCAGCCGAATATCCTCGTCCAATAAGTTTTGTCCGCGTACAAACCATTGCAACTCGCCGCTCTCGAGCTCGGTGGTGTAATTAAGATGCGCCGACAACTGCGTGTAACCGTCGACGGGCGCCTCATTCACGCCAACGCGAGCCTGCTTAAATACCTCAATCCAACTCAGTTCGGCATCCCAGGGGCCGCGCTGCCACATCGACGCCACGCCTAGGCGGCTAGCCGGAATTCTCGGGACATCGTCGCCGTTAGCGAAGGCGGCGCGAACGGTATCGCCAAAAATCTTGATAGACCATGCGTCACTTAGGGTGTAGGTCAGCTCAATTTCAGCACCATAAAAATTGGCCTGGCTTGCCGTCCATTGTCTAACGGCCAAACAATCCGCTTCATGCACCGCCGTGCAACCCAACTCAAATTGTTCACTGACGGTGTTGAATACCTCGCCCGTCTTCACGATATTCACGAAATCACGCATACGATTATAAAACGCACTGAGATTGACAAAGTAGCCATCCGCCTCGATTTCAAATCCAAGGTCAAGGTTGGTAGAGCTTTCGGTTCCCAGGTTTTCATCACCTAACTCATAGGAACCCGTCGCCACGTGCACACCGTTAGAAAACAACTCTTCTCTGCTGGGCGCGCGCTGCGCATACGCGATCGCCACACTGAACGCCTGCGCCTCAGCTATTGGCAACAATAACGATGACGAGACGCTGGTCGATGTGAAGGATTTTTTCACTTGAGTAGCGGAGGTGTGCTGATCCCAACTCACTCGGCCACCAAATTCCACGGTGCCAATGTCACCACTGATCGACTCTATAGCAAACACACCCGCCGCCTTTGATTGCGTGGCCGGCAGAAATGCCTCGGCGCCCAAAGCACTAAAATCGTTCTTCTGCCACTGCATGCCCACGACACCCTTTCTATGGGCATCGTCGCTGTGACTCAAGTCGAATCTCACATCCTGGGTGGATGACTCAAAAACCGTCCCGCTTTCCGCCCCTTCAAACTCCGTGTGCTGGTAGGCCGTGTCCGCCAACCAGAGCCTCGCACGATTAAAGAAACCTTCATCAAACCGGAATTCACCACGCAACTCGTTGCGCGTTTGCTCAAGGTCAATGCGAACAAAAACCTCTTCTTCGTCGGGGCTCTCCTCATGCGCATGGGCACCGGGCGGAATGCCGTAATTATTGGCAAGCTTGTTGAACGACACCCCGATGTAACCTTGGTCAAACACCCTTGAAATACCCAACGTGCCACCCGAGGCTTTAGCCGCGCTGTTTTCTAACACTCCAATGGGGCCATCACCATCGATGTCGGCCGTCCCAGGGAGACGAATATCGTCGCTGTTACGGTTAAAACCGCTCAGGTAAATCGCTGTATTATTGACGCCCGCCGACACCCTCGCTGTGGTCGATCGGGTATGAGCATTGCTATCCATGCGCGTTTCAATCGCGCCCTCCAGTGACTCGGGGACCGCACTGGCGATACTGTTGTCTATAACGTTGACCACACCGCCGATGGCTCCACCACCGAACAACAAAGTGGCTGGCCCTCGCAGCACTTCGATATCGTGGGCGAGAATAGGCTCGATACCATTCGCGTGATCACCACTCGTATTAGCCGCATCCGAGACGGCGAGCGAATTTTGTAACACCAACACCCTTGGCGCACCTTGGCCACGGATGATGGGCTGGCCCACGCCGCCGCCAAAAGAGGCGAACGTCACTCCGGGCTCCTGTTGTAGGGTAGCCCCCAAGGTAGAGGCCAGCTTGTCTTGCAATTCGTCACCACTCAAGTGGTTAACGGGGATGGCTAAACTGTCGCCATCGCCGTGCAGCGGCGCGGTGACGAATATCTCTTCGAGATCCTGTGCATTGGCAGCAAGCCCTAGCGAGCAACCCATGGCTGCACACAAAATATGAAACTTTTTCATAGCAAGTCCTGATAATGTGAACGATTTAAATAGGCTTTAAATTCGATTCAAACAGGCGGGGCTCTTGCGTGTGAATGGAGGGTAATCGATGAATAGGCTGTAACGACTATATCGCTACCTGGGGCCTGAAGGACGTTTTCAAAAAGACACGCCGACGACTGCTCAACAATAGCAACCGTATCGATCGAACACTGGATACAGTGCTCATGGACAGGGTCAAAATCGACGGCGTGGACATGCACAGAAAACAGTTGCAGCGCAAGCAGCAACACGACACTCATGATGGAGAGCTTTTGTTTTCTAAAGAAGTTCATCTCGCCCCGTCTTCGCTAAGACAACGCTTGTAGCATACCAATCTTTACCAAAAAACACACGACTGTCTTCTAGCCTTTATGACGTTACGGCAAACAATGAACCCGCGACTATTTTTCACGCCATCGACGCAAGACGTTTTCAACATAGCGCTGCGTCTCCGCAAACGGCGGCACGCCACCGTAACGTATAACATTGCCGGCACCCGCGTTATAGGCAGCCACCGCCCGCACCACATCTCCCTCGAAGATGTGCAACAAGTGCGCCACATGCCGAACTCCTGCATCGACATTGGCCTGGGGATCCATTAAATCGGCAATGTGATAACCCGCCGCCGTGTCTGGCATCAACTGCATAAGACCCACCGCGCCAGCTGGTGAAATCGCGTAGGGCTGAAATCCTGACTCCATCTCAATAATGGCACTAATCAGCGCACTATCGACAGCGTAGCGTTGAGAGGCGGCGGCTATATACGTCTCGATGGTGTGACGAGAAACCGTGGTGGCCGGCGTTGAAAGTTTACCCAAATACTGTCCGTCACGGCTGTGACTCAGCAGGGTGTAGCGAGGATCATCCATCTTGCGATCGGTGAATACGACCTCGCCAGCGGGGCCGCGGTAGCGATACATACTCGCTGCCGCCGCCACATTGGCACCCAATAAAACAAGGACTAAGGCGTAGCGCAATCCGTGCATAGCGCAAACTGATCTCGAGGATCGAGCAACAGATAAGGCGTTTGCAAAGCAGCCCAATGCTGGCCGAGACGACCTAGCATCGCCTGCACCACGTCGCCCTGCTTCACTTCTAGTGCCTGTGTAAACGCTTCGAAGAATGTCATCTCTGGACGAATCCATTGCGCCTCATAGTCCTCTAGTTCAGCCAACTCTGCCGCGGCAGCCATCGCCTCATCCAAGCCGCCAGTAGCATCCA
>JBEAQQ010000078.1:0-25986 GCA_041163785.1 Pseudomonadota bacterium | reverse complement strand
GGATCAGAAATTAACGCATTCCAGTCCTTGGGCTCCACGTAGGTACCCACCACACGGTTGGGGTCGATGCCTTCTACACCCAAGGTGACAATTTCTTTTTTCAGCTTCACTTTAGAGCGCTTAAAAGGCAGCTCGTCATGCAAAGATTCTTTCGTGTCGAGGGGAGCTAGACGCTCATCACTGCGCAACCAGGCCACAACGGCATCAATTCCCTCGCGACTTCCGGCGATGGTACCGTTCACCCCTTCATTGGCCAGTAGTAATGTACCACGCACATCGAACTGTTCCATCAATGCCAACAAGGGCTCGCGCAAGGCTTCATAATTTTCAAGGCGAACAAAGCGATACAGCGCGCAAACAACAATCTTAGACATGAAAGTACCTAGTGGCGGTTAACTCAGGCCGCGCATGATACAAAAATCTGCACAAAAAGTCGCCGTGGGACTAAAAATTCTCTCGTGTTGGGATTACCCGTAAATCACATTCGACTGCACGCTTTTGGCAAGCAAGCGTCCGTCTGGACACCAAATATAGGCCGTCGAAGAGCTGATACCCGCCTCATCAAAGCTCACTTTAGAGTGATAACCAAGAAAATCCTCCGGCCCAAAATCGTGGGCATCCAAAGTGAAATGCATATGCCAACTAATGGTAGAGACAGGGACAGGACGATCGCGATACGTCGCCGCGGTAGGTGGCCAAGCATCAATCAAACCGACCAAGTGAGGAATACCCACCTGCGAAGGGGCATGTTTGAATCGCATCCAACCATTCATCTCAGGAAATGGCTTGCCACCGAAAGGAGGCACATGCGAGGCAAGAAAGGCCTCCATATGCTGAAAAAAGGTGGGCACCATAGGGCCTTGAATGGGAAACGATTCGTCTTGGGGACGTATGGCGGGCACCTCAAAGGTGTTCACGGTAGTGTCGCTGTCTAGTGGGCGGCAAAAATCGGCACGGATAATCGCACGCAGTTTACCGTCTTGTATCAAGCGCGCCTGCACAACCGTGAGTGTTTTGCCTTCACCGAGGGTTTCTACCTCGATGTCATAAGGAGATTCGGCTTCAAATGGCCGAGTGAAATTGACATCCATGGTGCGCAGCTTGCGCTCGGGATCAACGCCACCCATAGCGGCCTGCAAAAGTATCGCGGCGGTTAAACCGCCATAGGTGGTTCGGCCTTGAGCCCAATTGGCTGGAACAATGGGCGACTGGCCAAGCGCCACTTCACTGAGAATGTCATCGATATGCACCCGTTAAACTCCTTTTTTTATGAAGGCCCTATGTTAATGCACCAGCCAAAAAACCATAGCGCAATTAGCGCCAAAAAAAGCCCGCACTAGGCGGGCAAAGGACTAAGAGGGATGCGTTAAAACGCCCAGGTCACACCAAGTGTAAAAGTGCGAGGTTTCTGCGCCCTTGCCCCCGCCTTGGGCTCGCGAGACACAATGGCATTTTGCTCATCCAGCAGGTTGTCGACCTTGCCATAGAATGATGTCACAGCGTCGTATTGATGGCGTACTGCAAGATCAACCGTGCTAAATGCATCGATGCGTTGGTAGGACGCGCACGCAGCGGCCGCACACGAAGCACTGCGATGGCGTACATTCATATCAACGCGCCAATCGCCTTTTTCTGCGCCTATCTGCAAGGCAATTTGTTGTCGCGGCAAATTTGGCAGACGGTCACCCGCCTTAACAACGCCCCAAACACTCGCCCCCACAAACGACGTGTCGAAGCTTGCGTCGGTTAGGGTATAGGTCATATTAAGAGGTATTTGCCAACCGCTCTCGGTATACATTTGTCGGCCCACTTGCAACTCCAGCCCCTTAATCGTCGCCGCGCCACCGTTTTCGGTATCGCCCGCTTCACAGCTTTGACTACCCGCACCGCCTGAGTTGGTACACACACCGATGATGTTGTTGTAGTCACTGTAAAACCCCACGACTTCGGCATCGACCGCGCCGGCTTGATAGCGCCAACCCAATTCAACATTGGTGGCCTTTTCCGGTGCACTGTTGCTAGAAGCGGAAGGCGACATGCCTTGATGGACACCGGCAAAAAAATAGTTTTCTTCATCAGCATGGTAGCCCAAAGCCAATCCAGGCAAGGTTTCTGTGGCACTCACACCAGCGATATCGTAGCGCTCTACGCGCAGACCTGGCACCACAAGCAAGGCGCCCAGCGTAATCTCATCATTGACGTAAAGCGAGGCGGCCTTGCTGCCTTTAATACTGCTTAAAGCCACACCTGCCGCGACTAAGGTTAGGTTTCCATCAGGGGTTTGTAGCCAGACGTCTGTGGGCTGGTTTCTAGCCTCATAGTCCTCGTGATAGCGCAGGCCCGCCTTTATATTGTGGATACCGTGTTCTACGTTCAGGGTGGTTTGCAGGCCCTTCGCCACATAGGCGCGGTTGTTGTGCTTCAGCGCCACATCCGCAGGCACATCGCCATGCAATACCCGCTGTGCCCATAGTGGGTCATAGCTACCGTATTGGCTGGTCATACTTTGACAGTCACCTGTGGTAGCACAGATCAACACTTCATCGATTCCCTCGCCGTCAATCTTATCCACCTTGTACCAATCCCGAGTGAAGTCGTTGTAATAAGCCTGGTTGGCCATCTGCCACCCCGCCCCAGATAGCGTCAAACTCAATACGCCCTGGCGGTGCTTATTGTCCATTTGATCTTGGCGACTCAAGCCATAGCGTCGCTGGGGTGAGTCCGCAAAATCCAGCTCAGTAAGGCCCACATACGTCTGCTGCGAGGTCTCCTCCGACGCCTGTAACTTCATACCATATTCAGCATTCACACCGAACAATGTGCTGCGATAACGTCCCTTAAAAAGAAGGTCATCGACCTTAAATCCCGTTTCATTTTCGCTATTATCGATCGTTGCAAAGCCATCCGAGCGCCCGCCGTGGTATTCCACAAGGTAACCGGCATCATCACTGCCATCGCCATAGTTCAAATGGGTTCTCAAACTCCCGTAGCTGCCGACTTCCTGGCGCAGAAAGCCTGACTTTTCGTCTGGGATGGGTGTCGATATCAAATTCACTGCCCCGCCAATGGTATAAGGGCCAGTGGTGATGGCCGATGGCCCCTTGAGAACTTCTACACTATGCATTCGGCCTGCCGTGGGAAAGTAATAAGCAGACGAAGCGGTATAAGGTGCCGGCGCAATGAGCACACCGTCCTCCATCAATGTGATTTTGCCGCTGCGATCGCTGTAGGTCCCGCGTATGCTGATATTGGGGCGTAAGCCAAAGCCCTCTTCATCACGAATATAAAGGCCGGGGACATTGGTGAGAATGCGATTGATATCGGTATAGTTAAACACCTGTAAATCGTCGTTATAGATAACGTTACCCGACCCGGGAAGTTGATACTGCTCATCGGCGTTACCCAAAATGAAAACTTCTTCAATATCAGCATAAACATTGGGGATGGCTGTCACGGCGGTGACGACTAATGCAAGTGGCTTAATGGGGTTTAAGTCAGTGAATTTCACGTAAGAGAATTCCTAGTAAGGGTGTTAAGTTACGTAAATGATAATAATTCTTATTTAGATTTTCAAGAGTTTTTAAGAATAATTCTCATTTAAATAAAACACTGCATACCGTGCCCTCATCGGGGAGTAAAATGCTAGTATCTAGCCTTACAAACCCTTGTTGACGATGACCATGAATTCGCTACAAAAATGCCTCAATGAAATCCAACACGCCATCAACGAGCCCGGCGACGCTTGGCGAGTGGCGGGATTAGGGACAGTAGATGCGCGTGGCATACCCCAGGCGAGACAAGTCGTACTGCGGGAAGTGTGCCCCAATGAGGGGCATATCTTGGTATATACCGATAGGCGCAGCCAAAAAGTGACCGAGTTGCAGCAACAACCTGCCTGCACCGTGCTGCTATGGTGCCCTACTCGTCAACAACAGCTTCGCTTATCTTGTCATGCGCGCTTAATGGATGACATCAGTAACCACTGGTCGAAGATTGCCGGCAAAACCGCGGTAGCAGACTACGACACCGTGACGGCACCCGGCGAGGTGTTGTTAGCGGCACTGCAACACGATGCCAACAGTGCACGCGACAACTTCGCTGTTTTGGTACTGCAGGTGAAAGAGATAGATAGGCTTTGGCTATCGAAACAGGGACATCGCCGCCAACGCCTCAGCGCTGACGGCGATAAAGAGATCACGCCTTAAGCGTCGCTGCGACCAAGGTCAGCGTAGGTTTTCTCAAGCTTTTTAAGTTGCTTTTTACCTATCTCACCCGCCACTTCATTGAGGGCGTGACGCAATCGGGCACGGCTCATATCAGGGCCCAACAGGTCCATAGCATCCATCACTGAAAACGATGATGTAGTGCCGGAAATGGCAATAAACAGCGGCGCCAAAAAGTCGCGCAACTTAATATCCATCTCACCCGCAAGGGTTTTCAAGGCATTAAAAATATCATCGCGCTGCCATACACGCAGGGCTTCAAGGCGCCACAGCGCAAACTGCAACACCTGCTTTAACTTGTCTTCATCCATGTTGCACTGCGCGAAACTAGCCGCGTTAATAGGCAACATGCCCGAGGCTAAAAAGGCCGCCAGTGGTGCGAAGTCGCTTAACACTTCCATACGCTGTTGGGCGTGAGGCAAAACACGCAACAGATTGTCGCGATTAAAGGCCCACTCGTGCAAGCGAGAAGCAAGCGCTTCAAGGCTGAGATCTTCGCGCATCCACAGACCATTCAACCAGCGTAGTTTTTCCATATCAAATATGGGACCACCTAAACTCACGCGACTGATATCAAAGTGTTCCAACATATCTTGTAATGTGAACTTTTCACGCTCGTCGGGCATCGACCAACCCATACGAGCCAAATAGTTCAACAAGGCCTCGGGCAAGAACCCCATGCGCTGGTAATACAGAATGCTCGTGGGATTCTTGCGCTTGCTCAGTTTTGATTTGTCGGGGTTGCGCAACAATGGCAAATGGCATAGCACCGGCATATCCCAACCAAAGTACTGGTACAATAATTTGTGTTTCGGCGCTGAGTTAATCCACTCTTCACCACGCAACACGTGGGTAATTTGCATCAAATGATCGTCGACCACATTGGCCAAGTGATAGGTAGGCATACCGTCTGACTTGAGTAGAATTTGCGCATCCACCAAAGCCCAATCCAACTCCACCGTACCGCGCAATAGATCATCAATCTCTACCTTGCCTTCCACGGGAACATGCATCCGCACTACATAGGGCATGCCGGCCGCCTCGCGACGCGCCACTTCTTCGTCATCCAGCGCTAGATCACAGTACTTGAGTGCACGATTGAGACCCTGCTCTTTCAAGTCATTGCGCAACGCGTCCAATTCCTCGGGCGTGCGGTAACATTTGAAGGCATGGCCGCTGTCGAGAAGTGTCTGGCAGTGTTCGGCGTAAATCTCGCTGCGTTCACTTTGACGATAGGGACCATGGGGACCGCCAACATCTGGGCCCTCTGCCCAATCGAGCCCAAGCCAACGCAATGAATCAAAGATAGCCTGCTCCGATTCACTGGTCGAGCGCGTCTGGTCGGTATCTTCAATGCGCAAAATAAACTCGCCGCCATGCTTCTTGGCGAAAGCGAGGTTAAACAGAGCAACATAGGCAGTACCTACGTGCGGGTCACCCGTGGGTGATGGCGCGATACGCGTTCTTACAGTCATGGGCTAAGCCTTTTCAAAGAGACATCAATAAACCGATAATTTTACAGGGTTTAGGCCAAAAATGGATAGGATTAAAGAAGCTTTTTTGTGTGTGGAAAAATGTTTGTTACAGCCACACGCGCATGTGCTAGCATCAAAGTA
The DNA here is from genome assembly GCA_041163785.1 of Pseudomonadota bacterium. Lineage (GTDB taxonomy): Bacteria > Pseudomonadota > Gammaproteobacteria > Pseudomonadales > JAHEIH01 > JAHEIH01. The sequence goes on along the minus strand of JBEAQQ010000078.1, from coordinate 20,147 downwards.
AGTCATTGCAAGGAGCTGCCATGAAACTCGCTGTGAACCAACTCGCGCACAATATTGGTCCAGATCACCCCGCGCTTCAGGAAGAATATACCCCCACCGATGACAGCACCATTGCCAGCGCCCTACAGCCGCGCGCCATCGCAGCGCTGAGCCACGGTATCAATATCAGCCAACCGGGTTACAACCTTTATATCGCTGGCCCCAATGGCAGTAGCCGCGTAGCCCACGTCAAAACCTTCTTAAAACCCCTCGCGAGCAGCCGCCCCACCCCAAACGACTGGTTGTACGTCAACAATTTTGACAACGCCTTAGAACCGCGTGCCATTAGTATGCCGCCGCATCAAGGCAGCCAGTTTATGAAGGACATGGAAAATATTATCGAGTCCTTGTTGTCGCTCTTTCCGACGGTGTTTGAAAACCCAAGTTATCTGCGCTCTAAAACGTCCTTGCAACGCCTGTATGATCAAACCTATGAGCAGGCGATGGCGCACGTGGAACGCTTTTCCGCCGAGCACAGCATGGCGATTTTCAAAGAAGACGGCGCCATTACTTTCACGCCGCTGCTCGATGGACAACCCATGGATGAGGCCGAATTCGCGGTGATGAGCGAGGCGCAACGGGAACTCTTCCGTGAGGCGGTGGAACAAGCGGAAGAAATGCTCAACGAGCGTCTTTTGGAGCTACCCCAATGGCAGCGCGAGCTCAACAACAAACTGAAAGAGCTGCGCGAAAACATCATCAAGCAGACCATCAAGCCACTCTTCGAAGGGCTGCAACAAAAATACGCCAGTCAGACCGGTGTGCTGCTATACCTTGCACAAATGACCAACCACCTGCCGCGTTTTATTGAAGAGAATCTGCAAGACAATGACAACGAGAACAACAAAGAGTCGATTAGCAGTCTTCGACAAGGACTGCAGGCGACGTTCATGCCCAATGTATTGAGCCGCGATGCCTCGCGTAGCGGAGCGCCCGTGATTATGGAAAGCAATCCGACCTATGCCAACCTGTTTGGGCGCATCAACTACGTGGCGACCAGTAGCGGTTTACAAACCAGTTATCGCTCGATTAGCCCCGGCGCCTTACACCTCGCCAATGGCGGCTATTTGTTACTCGACATTGAAAAACTACTGCGTGAACCAAACACCTGGGAGGCTTTAAAACACTGTTTACGCGACGGGCGTATTCACATTGACCCCCAGGTAGGAGAATTACAAGGCAGCCTACCCACAGTACTGAAACCAGAATCGGTCACACTGCATGTCAAAGTTATTCTAATCGGGCCACCGGATGTGTATTACGCGCTGCAGCAATACGACCACGACTTCGATGAACTATTCCGTGTACTGGTCGATATGGATGCCGAAATCAATGTCGACGATCAAAGCGTGTATTATTTTGCGCAGGATGTTCGTCAGCGCGCCAAGGACATGCATCTCACCAAACTTAGCAACAGTGCTGTGGCCGCCCTACTCAACCATGCCTGCAGGCTCGCTGAGGACCAACACAAGTTTTCCGCCAGTATCGACCGCATCATGGAGGTGGTGGTGGAAGCCAGTCAATTTGTGGCTGCGAGCTACGGCGAAGGGATCGACGCTGAGCATATCAATAAGGCGCTACAGTACCGGGCAACACGCAACGCTAGACTGTACGAACTGATCAAGGAAAACATCCTCAGCGACCGCATCAAGATAGCCACCGAAGGGCGCGCCATTGGTCGCTGCAACGGGCTTACTGTGATTCAGGTTGGGGACAGCGCCTACGGTTGCCCAGTGCGTATTTCGGCCACGGCTCACCCCGGCAAGCACGGCGTGCTAGACATCGAACGCGAGGTCAACCTTGGCCAAGCCGTCCACTCTAAGGGCGTGCTATTGCTGTCCGGCTATTTGTGCGGCCGCTACTGCGTCGATTTCCCCTTAGCGATGTCGGCACAAATCGCCATGGAACAGTCCTACGGTTACGTCGACGGCGACAGCGCGTCTGTCGCGGAGCTTTGCACCCTATTATCAGCGCTAACTAAGCGCGAACTTAGGCAAGATATCGCCATTACTGGCTCAATCAATCAATACGGCGAGGTTCAGGCGGTCGGTGGCGTAAACGAGAAAATTGAAGGCTTCTTCGATATTTGCAGCGCGCGGGGTTTGACGGGGTCACAAGGAGTCATCATTCCCGCCAATAACACCCGGGATCTTATGCTGAGTGCACCCATAATTGCCGCCGTGGCCGAGAATAATTTCCACATATACGCGGTTGAACACGCCGACGAAGCACTGACCTTGTTGTGTGGTGATGCGCCGGGTAAAGAATCATCGCCGGGGAATTTTCCCGCCAACACCATGAATGCGAAGGTCGTCGAGACCTTAAAATCCTATACGCGCTTGAGTAGACCCTAACGAACGTCTAAAAAAAAAGGCAGCCATCAGGCTGCCTTTTCATTACTAGAATAGTCTAGTTCCCGCGCACGATACGTTTCTCGCCGCGATTAGCACCGAGTTTGGTTTCGTGGCGAACGTAGTCGCGAATCGCCATCACTTCAGCATGGCTCAAATAGCCTTCCCAACCGGGCATACCGTTTGCCGCCAAACCGCCTTTCAGCACGATGGCTTCCCAAGCAGCATAGGTATTCGGCAGACCATAACGCAAGTCTGGAATCAAACCCGCGCTGACCGCGTTACCACCGTGACAGTAGACGCAGTACTGGCCATACAGCGTTTTACCTTGAGCGACAGACACGTCTGAACCGTGCGGTAAATCCGCATCAACCAAGACTTGCTCGCGCGTTGGAATCACCGGCAACTCACCCTTGGCACCCAACTTGAACACCAATAAGCGGCTGATGTTGATCATATTTTTGGGACCGGCAATCACACCAAAGGGAAGACCGTTTTCGCCCCCCCAGCCCTGTGCCACGGCCACATATTGCTCACCGTCAAGTTCATAGGTAATCGGCGCAGCCATGATGCCGCCTTGCGCAGAGTATTTCCACAGCTCTTCACCGGTGTTGGCATTGAGTGCACGGAAGTCACCCTCTAAGTCACCCTGGAACAACAGGCCGCCTTTAGTCGAGAGCAAACCACCACTAGAGTAGAAGCCCTGTGGAATGCGCCATACTTCTTGGTTGGTCTTGGGATCGCGAGCAATCAAATAGGCCTTCGCGACCATGTCGGCGATCGGCGCACGCTGCTCAAAAGGTATTTCATCCGGAAGGAAAACCACCGCCTCTGGGTTGTAGTAAATATTCCACACCACTTTGCGGTCGGCGATACGCATATCATCCAAGTACAAGGCTGAGTTTGCCATGGCAGGAATGTAGGTTAAACCGGTATCGGGGTTGTAGGTCATAGGGTGCCAGTTGTGCGCACCGGAAGGTGCAGGCACTACCTGAAACTCAGGGTTGCTGGCGCGTGCCATCGGGTTTTCCACCGGGCGGCCAGTTTCCATATCCACATGTGTCGCCCAGGTAATTGGCATGTAGTTATCCGCTGACAACAATTCGCCCGTGATACGGTCAAGCACATAGAAGAAACCGTTTTTAGGCGCCTGCATCACAATCTTACGCTGCTCGCCTTTGATTTCCATGTCGGCCAAGATCAAATGCTGTGTCGCGGTGTAGTCCCAAGTGTCGCCCGGGGTGGTTTGATAGTGCCAAACGTACTCCCCGGTGTCTGCTTTCACAGCCACAATCGAAGAGACAAAGAGGTTGTCACCGCCTTTAGGGCTTCGCACCTTCTGGTTCCACGCCGAGCCATTACCGACACCGATGTAGAGCATGTCAGTTTCCGGATCAAAGGCGAAAGAATCCCACGCGGTACCGCCACCGCCGTGCTTCCACCACTCGCCACTCCATGTTTTAGCGGCCATTTCCAACTCGGGGCTTTCAAAACCGTCTGCGGGGTTGCCAGGCACAGTAAAGAAACGCCATTTTTGCTCACCCGTTGCCGCATCGTAAGCCGTGACATAGCCACGGGCGCCCATTTCCGCGCCGCCATTACCTATAATAACCAAGCCATTCACCACACGTGGTGCACCGGTGATGGTATAGGTGTGATTAGCAATTTTAGTGTCGACTTCCCACACCGTCTCACCGGTTGCTTGATCGAGGGCGTGCAAACGACCGTCGATAGAACCGATGTAGGCATTTTTGCCCCATAGGGCCATACCGCGGTTTACCACGTCACAGCAAGCGTAACGGCTATAAGACTTATCCACTTTAGGGTCGAAGTGCCACAGGGTCTGACCTGTTTTAGCGTCGAACGCCATGGCTTGACCCCACGGCAACGCCAGGAACAACTTGCCGTCATACATGAGTGGCGATGCCTCAACACCACGCTTGGTGGGCAGGTCGGCATACCACGCGAGACCTAGCTGATCCACGTTGTCGGTGTTAATGGCATTTAAAGGGCTGTGACGCTGTTCATCGTAGGTACGGCCAACGGTTGGCCACTCACCACCCGGCGACAAAATGGTCGCTTCAGTCACCCCTACCGGTGCAGCCACTTGATCATTCTGGCTGCAAGCTATCATCAACGAAGACACGGCGCCGATAGCCAAGATACTGATTATTTTTCTCATCTTTAAGCTCCCCATAAAAGATGGTGTATTTATAACGAAAAAACCCCTCGCAGGAGGGGTTAATCTCTGTCAGGCAATAGCACTAGGCTAGTCCCTTACTGACAATCTCATAGATGTCTTTGGCAAGATTATCCACCGCCAGTAAACGCTGTAATTCCGCCTTCATTAACCGTTGCGACGCCTCTGGGTAACGGCTCCACTTCGTCAAAGGCACCACTAAACGCGCCGCAATCTGCGGGTTAACACTATTCAAAGCAATCACACGATCCGCCAGGAAGCTGTAACCCGAACCATCTTCAGCGTGGAAATTGGTGGGGTTTTGACCAGCAAAGACAGCGATGACCGCCCGCAACTTATTCGGATTTTTTGCATCAAACGCAGGGTGTTCAAGCAATTTTTTAACACGTATCAAAGCCCCCGGGGTGGCCTCTTGAGCCTGCAGCGACAACCACATATTGACCACCAAGGGTTCGTGGCTCCACTGACGATAAAATTGCTCTAGCGCCTCGGCCGCGGCCCCGTCTTGCTGTGCAGCAACGCTATTCACCAAACAGCCTAAGGCAGCAAACTGATCGGTCATATTGTTGGCATCGTTAAACTGCTGGTAACACAAATCGACCTCGGCGTACTGATCGTCAGCCATCAAATAATTCAACGCGGTATTCACCAAGCTGCGCTGACCAATGGCCTTTGCCGAAGGTTCATAGCTTTGCAAAGAACGTCGGCCGTGATACAGCGCCAGCCATTGCGCTCTAAGGCTATTGGCGAGCTGTTGGCGAATAAATTTGCGCACGGCGTGAATAGCGTGAACATCGACCACATCACAGGTTTCGGCAATATAAGCCTCACTCGGCAATAAAATCATGCGTGCCATAAAGGCATCTTCTAATGAGCTATCGTCGAGGATGTCTGCCATCGCCGCTACGTAGGCCTTATCCAGAACCAGCTCACGACCCGCCGCAAAGTCCTGCAACAAGCGATGGATAACCAACAGGGCATAATTTTGACCAGCCTCCCAGCGGTTGAATGCATCACCATCCCGGGTCATCAAAAAGCGCAATTCAGCCTCTGAATAGGGATAGTGCAACTTCACCGGGGCAGAAAAATTGCGCAATAACGATGGCACTGGGGCTTGCTCAACCCCTGTAAAGACAAACGTTTGCTGGCTTTCTGTCAGCTCTAATAGCCAGTCTTTTCGCGCGATATCCTCGCCTTCCAACATGGCGCTCAATTCACCACCTTCGCCAATCAGGGCCGTTTGCACAGGAATATGGAAGGGCAACTTCTCGGACTGACCAGGCGATGGCAAGCTGCGTTGGGCAAGCGTTAACCGATAGGTTTGACTCGCGGCATCGTATTCCCCCCTGGCGTCGACATGGGGCGTGCCAGCCTGTGAATACCAGCGTTTAAACTGACTTAGATCACGACCGCTCACCTCTTCCATCGCTGCCACAAAATCATCACAGGTTACGGCACAACCGTCGTGGCGCTCGAAATACAGATCGCTCCCCCGTCTAAACAGCTCAGGACCGATCAACGTGTTGATCATACGTACCACTTCCGCGCCCTTTTCATAGACAGTCAGAGTGTAGAAGTTAGAAATCTCGATGTATGACGCTGGGCGCACCGGGTGGGCTAGCGGTCCTGCATCCTCGGCAAACTGCATGGTTCTGAGAAAGCTCACATCATCGATGCGCTTTACCGCGCGCGACCCCATGTCCGCCGAAAACTCACTGTCGCGATACACAGTGAAGCCCTCTTTCAGACTCAGCTGAAACCAATCGCGACACGTGACACGGTTGCCCGACCAGTTGTGAAAATACTCGTGTGCCACCACGGCTTCAACGCGCTGAAACGCGGCGTCTGTGGTGGTTTGTGGATTCGCCAGTACACACGAGGTATTAAAAATATTCAAACCCTTGTTTTCCATGGCGCCCATATTGAAGTCGTCAACGGCGACAATCATGAAAATATCAAGATCGTACTCACGGCCGTACACTTCCTCATCCCAACGCATGCTGCGTTTTAGTGAATCGATGGCGTGATCACACTTATCTAAATCTTTGGGCTCCACGTAGAGCTTGATGGCCACTTCGCGGCCACTAAAGGTAGTAAAACTATCTTCGCGGACCGACAAATCCCCCGCCACCAAGGCAAACAAATAAGCAGGTTTGGGGAAGGGATCATGCCACTCCACCCAGTGTCGACCGGTATCATTATTGCCACTGGCCACGGGATTACCGTTTGACAGTAACACCGGAAATCGCGTGGCATCTGCATCAATACGCGTCGTAAAAACTGACATGACATCGGGGCGATCAAGGTAGTAGGTAATCTTCCTAAAACCCTCGGCTTCACACTGCGTACAGTACATGGTGGCCGACTTATAGAGCCCCTCCAGTGAGGTATTGTTCTGTGGCTTGATGTGCACCACGCTACGCAACACAAAACTGTCGGGCACATCGTGAACGGTTAGTGTCTCCAAGGTGAGACTAAAAGCAGGCTGGTGCAACTCGAGCTCATCTAAAAACAAATGCACCAAATCGAGCTCAACGCCATGCAAAACCAGCGGGGCATTGGGTTGATCACTCGCTGGGTTTCTGCGCATATGAAGCGTGGCGGTCACCGTGGTGAAGGCATCATCGACATGCACCAACAAATGGGTCTTGTCGATACAGAAGTCGGGCACACGGTAGTCGCTGAGATAAATGGTTTGTGGAGTAGACATAGCGCCCCTTAAGACAATACAGACAATTGCAAATGATACGAAGTGTATTTACGCATATTGATCACACCGGTATCAAAAATAAGATATTGGCCTTTAATACCCATCAACGTCGCTTCAACATCGGGGTCCTTGTCGAGATTAAAGGACGTCACCTTGGTGGGATACTCTTCCACAGGATAGTCGATGGTCACCGCCTCCGCTTGGTCGAGCACCTGAATGTTGTTAATGCCGTGCTCACCTTGCAAAGCCGCAATATCGCTACTGGCTTTGGTTAAAATGTCCGCTGCGGCCGCACGCATATCAATCTCTCCAGCCTCACCTTTTAGCATAGCGCGCCAATTGGTTTTGTCTGCCACAAAGGCTTTACAGGCGACTTCAACAAGACCTGACTGGTGTCGCGTTGCCACCCTTAACAAGGGAATCGCTTGGGTGGCGCCTTGGTCCATCCAGCGCGTAGGAATTTGTGTACCGCGTGTGATGCCCACTTTCAAGCCAGACGAATTGGCCAAATACACATAGTGATCGATCAAACAATTCGCCTCGCCCCACTCGGGTTCGCGGCAGGTCCCTGCATTGTAATGGCACTTCTCTGGGCTTACGATACAACTGTCGCACTGCGCCAACTTGGTAAAACAAGGGTAACAGTAGCCTTGATTGAAGGACTTATTGGTTTTACGACCACAGTGACAGCAGGTAATAGCCTGCATAAAGGACAAATGCAGGCGCTTGCCAATAAGGGCATTCATCGCCACTTCACCGTCGCCAATGGGCAGGCGATACTGCACGGGGCTCGCAAGCTCGGTGCGCATCTTGGCGATGGCACCACTTCCTAAAATTTCGCTCAAAATAGCTCCTTAGTGTTTATCGACCCAGGTCAAATTTTGCGGCACATCGTCATCGCAGAGGGTTTTTTCGAGCTTTTCGGTGTTGATATAGCCCGCTCGATCTTCCTCGGGGAGGCGCTTGCTTTCGTATACGATGAGCGCCTGCATACACATGTCTTTTTGCTCTGCATCGAGCACTTGGCCATTGGGCCAACGACCTAGCTCGACCGCATTGCGCACGACGGTGTGCATTTCAGGGGTCATTTTTTCAATAAGTTCTTCCAGTGTCATGTTCTCGCTCCAATTCGGGATGGCCACCAGGCGGCCAACAAGCCAGCCAACAAGCCAGCGACGTGGGCGGTATTGGCGATTTGACCAAAGCCCAACATAGTAACAATGCCGCTCATACAAAGCACTAGCCAACCGATCATAAAGGTAAACAAGGCTGGCGGCACACAGGGCAGCGTTCCCGGCCGAAGGCGATTGCACAGCCAGCTGTATCCCAGAAATCCATATATCGCACCAGACATGCCACCAAACAATCCATCCGCCATAAATGCCTGTGCCACGTTGCTGATCAAGGCCAACCATAGAAACAAAAGTACCAAGTGCAGACTGCCACGACGGCGTTCAATACAGCGTCCAAATTCAATGGTCCAAAGGGTATTAAAAGCGATGTGCAACCAGCCAAAATGGATAAAAGCTGGGGTAATTAATCGCCAAACCTGACCATGCAAGACAGCGTCAAACGAAGGGGCGATGGCAACCCTCGCGCCGCGTACTTCGAACGACTGAAAGGTCATCCAAGACAGCAGCCCATCGATTCTTAACCACTGCGTCGCCGTAAAACCGACCAAGGACAACAAACACAATACGGTCGTTACCGGCACTGCGGATAAACGATCCCAAATGGCTTGCAAGGATTCTCGCTGGTTACTTTGCACCACCTGTACTTGCAACTCTTCTCCGGCCATCCACGCCGCCACGATAGAGCGAGCGGCTTCGATATCGATATCGTCCGCGACGCTAATGATTTGCCAGCTTCCTATAGATTCAATACGATGCGCGCAGCCTTGCTGCCAAAGTTGTCGGCTGAGGTCAGTGAGGTCGACCGACGTGGCGCAGCGGAAGAGTTCTTGCGCCATCTACTCCTCGACTAGGCGACCACCCCACCCCAATTTATCGCGACAGGTCGCGTAAAAATCGTGATCGAGAGGGTGAATGAGTTTCAAGCGATGCGGCTTTTTGTTGATATAGATTTCGTCACCGGGATGCAAATTCATATGCACCTGGCCGTCACAGCTGATTTGTGGGTGACAATCCAATACCACGAGACGTAACTCGCTGCGGTTATCCACCACCAACGGGCGGCTACTTAAGGTGTGCGGGAACATCGGCACCAACACCATGGCATCTAGATTGGGATACATAATAGGGCCCCCGCCCGACATGGCGTAGGCCGTTGAGCCTGTCGGGGTCGAGACAATCAGGCCATCCGAGTGTTGGTTGTAGACGAATTTACTGTCGATCCACAATTCAAACTCAATCATGCGCGCGGAGCGCCCAGACTTGAACACGACGTCGTTAAGAGCGCTGGCACTCGCCACCACCTTACCATCGCGCTCCACCTCAACCTCTAGCAGAAAGCGCGAGTCGCTCAAATATTTACCATTCAAAACGTCACCGACGTGTTGCTCGATGTCTTCCGGACGCACATCGGTAAGGAAGCCGAGTCGACCGCGGTTGATCCCGAGAACGGGTACATCGTATTTAGCAAGCGTTCGCGCAGCCGCCAATAAGCTACCGTCGCCACCGACGACAATGATCAAATCGCAATGGGCACCAATATCATCGCGCGACATCACTTCGCAATCAGAGCATTGCAACACTTCAGCCACATCGCTCTCAAGGATAATACGCGCCTTGCGCTCACGCAGAAACGGAATCAGTACCTGTACCGATTCAATCACAGCTTTCTTTTCTACGCGACCAAGCACGCCGATTGTTCTAAATCTTTCCGAGGGCATAATAGGCTCTCAATAATCTTTGCAGTGATTGTACAAGTCGTGCCGTTATGTGCAAGCGCGATTATTGCCCTGAGGTGCAAACACATCAGGCCTACCGCGACGGCCCTGCAGCCCGCCGGTATGAACCAGCAATGTTCGCTCAGCCACAAGCTCGCTCTTGTGAAAGAGATCGCTCGCCGCCCAGAGCATTTTTGCGGTGTAAACGGGGTCTATCCTTATCGCATTGGCGGCTTCAAAATTCGTGACACATTGCCGAATGGTGTCGGTCAACGTGGCGTAACCGCCAGCGTGATAGTTTTCCCAACACACGGCCCCTATCTTACTCAATGCCTCTATTTCACGAGTAATACCCGGCAGTACCGCCACGGCGTGTACCTGCTGATTTGCTCTCAAACCCAGTGCCACCCCTCTGGCGGTTGCCCCCGTACCACAGGCTAGCAAGACATGATCAATGTCCAGTTCAGCGATGTATTCACCCAATTCACAGCATCCTTGTAGGGCCAAGTCATTGCTACCGCCCTCGGGAATCACCATAAAACCGGGGTATTGCCGCTGCAGTGTCTCGAGCCACTCAGGATCGTGTCGGCGGCGATAAGTCTGTCGATCCACCCTATGAAGCTGCATACCCCACAGCACTGCATCCTTCAGGGTGGGGGTCTGTGGTGCGCCGGTATCGCGAATAACGCCGATTGTAGGAATATTAAAATGGTGCCCCGCTGCTGCCGTGGCGTGAATATGGTTGGAAAAAGCACCACCAAAAGTCAGCAAGCCCTTCGCACCCGCTGCCTTCGCTGCTACTATATTGGGCAATAACTTAAACACCTTATTACCCGACATCAGCACGTGCAATTCGTCTAACCGCAGCATCTGCGTGACCGCCCAAGTATCATCAGGCAGGGGCACACGGATCTTTTCGACGCGCGGTTTAGCGACATGCTGCCACATGGAAAACTGACTATGTCTCAATTGCAAACCCACCAGGTAATTGTATTGACCGGCATGCCGGGCGCTGGAAAAAGTACCATCGGCCCCCTCCTCGCCAAGGCCACATTGCGCGACTTTATCGACACCGATTTACTAATACAAGCGAAGCATCAACGCTCACTTCAGGACATCGTGGATCGCGACGGCTACCAGATACTACGCGAACTCGAAGAGGATGTGTTACTCAGCACCGATTTCGGCAACCGCGTTATCGCCACCGGTGGAAGCGTGGTGTACAGCGAAGCGGGCATGAAACGCCTCGCTAGTCTTGGCCCTATCGTGCACTTAGATGTTAGCCTAGACAATTTAAAAAGCCGCGTTCAGAACTATGAATCCCGGGGCATTGCCCGTCGCCCAGGACAAAGTTTAGAAAGTTTATTCGAGGAGCGTATGGCACTTTATCGGCGTTTTGCCGACCTTACGGTCGACTGTAATACCGGCGCCCCCGAAGACTGTGTTGAGGCTATCTTGCAAGGCTTTCTGCGTTAACTTTGTGGTGTGCGCAGCCAGCCTAAAAATACTTACTCACGGCGGCAAAAAAATCGCTTTCCACTGCGCGCTATTCCGCCTATTGTAGGGCAAATTTTACGCCCCACTGTAGGGCACTGTTTCGCGATTAGCGACGTATGACATTTTATTTTGGAAACTTCACCATGACACCCAAAACGAAAAAGTTTCTTCCCCTCGTTGTAGGAGGCGTGTTGATTGCTAGCGCTGCGCTATTAATCATGAACCCACCCGATAGCGGGCCGCGACGCCCCCCGCCAACACCCAGAGTCACCGTGGAGGTTGAAACCCTCGTCGCAGAACCTTTTCAAGTACAGCTGAGCAGTTATGGCGAGGCGCAAGCGGCCACACAGAGCTTGCTTGTTTCACAGGTGACGGGACAAATCGTCAGCGTTGCAGAGGGCTTCCGCAACGGCGGCGTCGTTAAAAAAGGCGACGTGCTGGTGGCAATCGACGACCGCGACTATGTCGCTGAAGTGCAAGCCGCCGAGGCAAACGCCATGGATGCGGAACGGGTGGTACTCGAAGAGCGTGCAAGAGCTAAACAGGCCGAGCTCGATTGGAAGACCCTTGGGAGGCGCGACACACCCAGCGATCTTGTGCTTCGCAAGCCACAGCTTCTCGCCGCCGAAGCAAAGTACAAGGCCGCTCAAGCATCGCTAAGCAAAGCCCAACTCGCCTTAGAACGCACCAAAATACGCGCGCCTTTTGATGGCCGCATCCTTAAGCACAACGTCGACATCGGGCAATTCATCAATGCGGGTACCGCTGTGGCGGAAATCTATGCCAACGAATACGTCGAAGTTCGCCTACCCCTCTGTCACTGCGATCTCGATTACATCGATTTAGACCACGTCGGTGGAGAGTTCTCTCCAAGGGTGACGTTTCGCTCCAACCTCAGCGAAGATCGCCACTGGCTAGGGCAACTAACGCGAGTGGAAAGCGCCATTGACAGCGCCTCGCGCCAATTGCACGTCGTCGGCCGCATTGACGGCAAGCTTGGCGAGGATAGCGCGAACGGCATCAAGATTGGAGAGTATTTAACGGCCAGCATCGAGGGCCTTGTTGTCCCTGAAGCTATTGTCATTCCCAGCCAGTCAATTTACCAAGCCAGCTTTGTTTACGTCGCTGAAAACGACACGCTGCAACGACGAAATATTGAGATTGCATGGCAGGATAGCTCACGGGCACTTATTTCCTCGGGGCTAAAAGCCGGCGATGTCCTGATCACCACGCCACTAGGACAAGTAACCTCAGGCACAAAAATCAACATTGCCGAAAGCAATCCACAAGCCATTCCGGTCGTTTCTGGCAGACCAACCACTAGTGGAGCACAACCATGATCGCCTGGTTTGCTAAGAATTCCGTAGCGGCCAACCTTCTCATGGCGGTGATCGTCATGGCGGGTATTTTGTCTATTAAAACCGAGCTCGAACTGGAGATTTTCCCTAGCTCGGAACCGCAGGTCATCAACGTCAGCGTCGCGCTGCGCGGCGCCACACCAGAAGATGTCGAACTGGGTATCGCGACACGCATCGAAGAAGCCATCAGCGATTTGGAAGGTGTCGACATGATCACCAGCCAATCACGCGAGGGTGGCACCCGCATTTCTATTGAACTCGAGGACGGCTACGACCCGCGCGACATGCTTGATGACGTCAAGGGCCGTGTAGATGCTATCAATGGTTTTCCCGTCGAGATGGAAAAGCCCATTATCAGTTTAGCCATGCGTAAATTCTCGGTGATCACCGTGGCTATCGCTGGTCCGCAACAGGCGGATGAAATAGCCCAATTCGCCACAAGGGTCAGAGAGGATCTACTAAGTATTGAGGGTATCACTCAGGTCGATCTCGACGCGGTAGCCAACTATGAAATCGCCATCGAGACCTCTCAGGACAAACTTAATCAATGGGACCTCACCCTTGAGGACATTAGCCGAGCCATCCAACGCAATTCCCTCGACATGTCTGCTGGCAATCTACGCAGCACCGGCGGCGACATTCTTTTACGCAGCAAGGGTCAAGCCTACCGCCAGGGCGAATTTGAAGACATCGTGGTTAAGACGCATGAAAACGGCGCCATTGTGCGCATACGCGATGTCGCCACGGTCTACGACGGTTTCGAAGAAGAAGGCCTAAGCGCGCGCTTCAATGGCAAACGGGCGGCGTTTATTGATGTCGGCCGCGTCGGCAAACAGAGTGCCCTCGACGTGGCTCACAAGGTGAAACAGTACATTGCCGACAACCAGCAAAACGTTCCTGAAGGCATGACACTCTCGTTTTGGGACGACGATTCAAAACATCTAAAAGATCGACTAGGCATCCTGCGAGACAATGCCATCCAGGGCACGGTACTGGTACTACTTTTGCTGTCGCTATTCCTCCGCCCCTCGGTTGCACTCTGGGTATTCCTTGGCATACCAATCAGCTTTTTGGGGGCATTCGCCATCATGGGCGCCTTCGATATCAGTCTTAACGTGATGAGCGCATTTGGCTTTATTGTGGTGCTAGGGATTGTGGTCGACGATGCCATCGTGACCGGCGAAAACGTCTATCGCCACCTCAAGACCAGCGAATCAGGATTAGAAGCCGCGATCAAGGGCACGGAAGAGGTCGCTATTCCCGTAACATTTGGTGTTCTCACCACGGTAGTCGCCTTCATGCCCATTGCCTTCATCGAGGGCCGACTTGGCAATATTTTCATGCCAATCGCGGCGGTCGTCGTCCCCGTGATGCTTTTTTCCTTAATAGAATCTAAATGTGTTCTGCCCGCGCACCTGAAAGGCCTTAAAATACAAAGCTCAAGGGCTGACAGTCGTTTTGCCCAATGGCAAGCAAGGTTCGCCGACGGTTTTGAAAACGCCATTTTGCGCTACTATCAACCGGCACTTGATATCACCCTGCGGCATCGCTACACGACACTGGCCGCTTTTCTTGGCCTGTTAGTGCTGATTGTGGCCATGCTTCAAAGTGGCTGGATGCGTTTCACTTTCTGGCCTTCCATCGAGAGCAACCGCGGCAATGTCACCCTGACGATGCCCGTCGGCACACCTTTTTCGGTGACTGACAGGCACGTCGATTTCATGACCAGCCAAGTCGTCGCCCTACAGGAAAAATACCGCGACCCGGCCACCGGGGACAGCCCTATCGTCAGCATTCGTTCGATTGCCGGATCGGCGGGCGGCCGTGGTTCCGCCCCCAACGTTGGGCGCGTCAGTTTTGAAACCACCCCGGTGGAAGAGCGAGCAGAAGGCAGTATCACCACCGCGGAATTGGTGAGTGAACTAAGGCAAAGGGTCGGTGAAATTGCCGGCGCAGAATCGCTTAGCTATCGCTCGACACTTTGGCGCACGGGCTCTCCCATCGACGTGCAATTCAGTGCCAACTCCATGAGCACATTGAACCAAGTCGGTGAGCAGGTCAAAAAATACCTCAGTGGCAATCCCTTGGTGTATGAAATTACCGACAGCCTGTCAGATGGGAAACAAGAACTCGAACTGACGCTGACTCAACAAGGCGAAGTGCTTGGCTTCAACCGCGCTGACTTGGTCAGACAAATTGGCAACGGTTTTAAAGGCGCTGAAGCACAGCGTATTCAGCGTGGTCGTGAAGACGTGCGCGTTATCGTGCGCCTCACCCAGGATGAGCGCGGCCGTCTTGATACGCTGCGCAGCATGTTAGTCACCGCCCCCGATGGTCGTCGCATCCCATTATCTGTTGTCGCCGACCTGACGCCAGGCAAAGGGCCGTCGGTAATCACACGTATCGACGGCATGCGGGTGTTAAACGTGCGCGCCGAAGTCGACAAGACCGCAGTTAATATGACTGTGCTTAAAAACGACCTCACGCAGTATATTGACCAACTCTTGCTCCAATATCCCAATGTTAAATACTCCCTAGAGGGCGAGGACAAAGCCCGACGCGAGTCATTTGGCAGCATGCAATCGGCGTTAATTATGGTGTTGTTTGCTATCTACGTATTACTTGCACTGCCACTTCGCTCCTACGGCCAACCGCTCATCATCATGTCGGTCATTCCCTTTGGGCTCATCGGCGCCGTATTGGGGCACTGGATAACCGGCTTCACCCTTTCCTTCACAAGTATTCTTGGCATGCTGGCACTGCTCGGCGTGTTGGTGAATGATAGCCTGGTGCTGGTTAACTACATCAACCAGTGCAAGCAACGTGGCATGCCGTTGGAGGAGGCGGTGCGCATCGCCGGCGTATCGCGCTTCCGTGCGGTGGCACTCACCAGCCTCACCACCTTCTTCGGTGTGCTACCGCTGATTATGGAAAAGTCCATTTCGGCGCAGTTCCTTATCCCGATGGCCCTCTCCTTGGGATTCGGTATTCTGTTTGCCACGGTCATTACACTGTTCATGGTACCCACCAATATTTTGATCGTGGATGACATTAAATCCCTGCTTAAGGGACAAGCCAAGCAGAACACGGCGGCCTAACTCCGGGCCGCCTTAGAAATTAACGTAAACTTAATAAATGTGGGTTACACTTGACGTCTAAACGTGCAAAAAGGACATCACGTGATCCACTTGAGAACACTAATTTGGAGCTTGGCCACGCTGCCGCTTTCGGCACTCTCGCTAGCTAACGACCTGATTATCAACGACGCTTGCGATACGCAATGCCAGGCCCAAAAAGGTCAGACGATCCGCAACATTCACATCAATATCCAGCCGATTTTTGACACCTCAGTGGATGGTCAAAACCTGTGGATCTATGACTTAGCCAATAAACTCAAGTTCAGCACTCACGAAGGTGTCATCCACCGTGACCTGACGTTTGCCGAAGGTGAGTCACTCGACCCCGACAAGCTAAAAGAAAGTGCGCGGATTCTGCGTTCTCGTCGCTATTTGAACAACACAACAGTCACCAGCAAAGACAACGGTGATGGCACCTCCGACGTCGAAGTGAATACCCGCGACGTTTGGACCACACTGCCCTATCTTAAATACGCTCGCGGCGGTGGCAGTAGTGACTGGAGTTTTGGTCTGCACGATTCCAATTTCCTCGGCAGCGGCAAACGCATCGACCTGATCCACCAGACCTTAGAAGAGCGCACCGGTGATATCCTTCGCTACCACGATCCCAATACCGGCTGGCACCAAACATCACTGTTTGTGCGCTATGAAGACAACAGTGATGGTACTTTCAACCACGTCAATTTCACACGCCCGTATTTTGAATTAACCACACCCAATGCCGGCGGTGTCGACCTGCTCGATTTTGAGCAGGACAACGTGGTCTACAACCTTGGCGACAGTGTAGGCAGGTACAGTCAAATGAGTAAGAACCTAGAGGTCTTCTGGGGGACTAAGCTCGACGTAGACGGTGATTACATCCATCGACTCAACGTTGGTATCACCCGCCACGACAATACTTTCCACGAGGTCGCTGGTTTCGAATTTGGTGGACTGCCCACCGATTGGGATGCCAATATTGCCTGGGCAGAATATGAACTCGTGCAAGATAAATACATCGAAGCCGTTCATGTACGCCAAATGGCGGAAATCGAGGATATTAACCTTGGACTACAGGCCAAGGCGCGTTTTGGTTATACCCATTCCACCGTCAACGAACTGAATAGCGCCATTTACAGCGAACTGTCGGTTGCAAAAGCCCACGCCTTCAACGATCGCAACATATTCTTTACCCATGCTTTTTATCGCGGCTACCAAAGTAGCCAGGGTACCTCGGGTGGTGCGATTGGTGGCGCCATGCGCTACCACTGGAACAATATGCCGCAGGGGCAATTCTATGTGTCATTAGCCACAGAAAAGCACACCAACGGCTTCGCTGAAGAGCAAATGCTACTGGGTGGAAAAAGTGGTCTGCGCGGCTACCCTGCCTACTACCAGACCGGTGACAAACGCTATCTTGTCAACATCGAACAGCGCTACTTTGGTAAGAAAGAGTGGTTCTCGTTGTTCTACCTTGGTGCAGCGGTGTTCTATGATCAAGGGCGTGCCTGGGGCAACAGCCTCACGCCACAGAGCGAAACGGGCAGTCTTCGCAATGTCGGTGTTGGCCTGCGCATTTCGCCTACCCGCGCCATGAAAAGTGACGTCGGTAGAAGCTATGTCATGCATATCGATATCGCCAAACCGCTCGATGGGCACCCGGGTATCGACAAAATGCAATGGCTAGTCAACGTGCTACACGAGTTCTAAATCCGCGACAATATCGAGCAATGTCGGCTACAATTGAGCCAACGCAATCTTAGGACACCAGCTTGAAACGGATTTTCGACAAACGTTGGCACACAGCTCACCGCCCCATCGATCGCGGTGCATTATTGATGACTGGCGCGCTTATATTAACGATTACGGTGCTCTCGCTCTTTCCGAATGACGCCTTGCCAAAAATACAAGGCAGCGACAAACTGCATCATTTTATCGCCTATTGCTCAGCCATTTTACCTGTGGCTATTGCCCGTCGTCGTTTGGCGATATGGCTAGCTCCAGTTATTATCGCCTACAGCGGCCTAATTGAATTGATACAACCCTACAGCAATCGCTATGCAGAGTGGGCTGATTTGGGCGCAAATAGTTTGGGCGTTGCTCTTGGCTTAATCATAGGCAGGCTCATTGGCCCCGCCGTCATGCGGCGACTCCCTGAAGCTTGGCGCTAAGACGAGGCAGCTGACTATGACCACCCTGCGACTTGCGCTGGTTCAAACCGACCCCATTTGGCAAGATCCCTCGGGCAATCGACAAAGCCTGGCTGAACAGCTCGCTGATTTGACGCCCACTGATCTCGTCATCCTCCCTGAAATGTTCACCGCAGGTTTTGGCAGCGACCCCAAGCGCTTCTCAGAGCCCTCTGACGGCGAAACACGCCAATGGCTACAGCAACTCAGCAGACAACATAACATCGCCATCTGTGGCAGCTATGGCGTGGATGTAGGGGATAAAGTCGCCAATCGCTTAGTGTGGTGCCAGCCCGACCAACAAACAGCGTTTTACGATAAACGTCACCTGTTTCGCATGGCTGGCGAACACACGCGCTACGTCAGCGGCAAAGACAAGCTATTGTTGAACTACTTAGGCTGGCGAATCAATCCACAGGTGTGCTACGACCTGCGTTTTCCGGTGTGGTGCCGCAGCCGTAACGATTTTGATTTACAGATTTTCGTGGCCAACTGGCCTGGCGCACGGCGACTCGCTTGGCGAACCTTGCTTCAGGCACGCGCCATTGAAAACCAAGCCTATGTCATTGGCGTCAATCGTACAGGCACCGATGGCAAGGGGCTGCACTATACCGGTGATAGCCTTGTCATTGCCCCCGACGGAGAGATCGTTCTCGATGCCGGTGATCGTGCTGGCGTATATTGCACTGACATTGATTTAAATCGCGTGCGCGAATGGCGCGAGACCTTCCCAGCCCATCTCGATGCCGACGACTTTTCCATTCTTGATTAATACAAACTAACGATTGACGTCGATGACCACTCGCCCGCGCACTTGGCCGGCGAGGATATTATCCGCCAGATCAAACAATTCACTCATGCCGTGTACCGACGTCACTTCTGCTAACTTGGCAGGATCTAAATCGCGCGCCAAACGCTCCCATGCAGGCACCCGCTTACTCATCGGCGCCATCACAGAGTCGATACCCACGCGCGCCACGCCGCGGAATATGTGCGGGAAAACGGTGGCTTGCATATCCATGCCACCCGCCAAGCCACAGGCCGCCACGGCACCACCGTAGACCGTTTGCGCCATGGCATTCACCAAGGTCGTACTACCCACAGAGTCAACCACCCCACTCCACCGCTCCTTCTGCAGGGGGCCGCTCGCTTCCGCCAGCGCCTGACGAGACACAATCTCTGTAGCGCCTAGTGAACGAAGATAATCCCCCTGCTCGGGACGACCCGTCGCCGCTGCCACCTTGTAGCCGCGTGCCGCCAATAAGGAAATAGCTACCGAGCCTACACCGCCGGCAGCACCCGTCACCAATACCGGCAAATCACTATTCTGAATCGCACCCCAGTTTTCCAAGGCTTCAACACAAAGGGCCGCGGTATAGCCCGCCGTACCAATGGCCATGGCCTGCTCCATGGAAAAAGCCTCGGGGAGTGCCATCAACGTTTTGCCACGTACACGCTGCCGTTGGCTGTAGCCACCCCAATGGCCCTCGGACATACCAAAGCCATTACAAATCACTTTATCACCTGGCTTCCAATTGGGGTCAGTCGATTCCACCACTGTGCCCGCCAAATCGATACCGCCGACCATCGGCAACTTGCGCGCCACCTTGTTCCGGTTACCTTTCACGACCAGGCCGTCTTTGTAGTTCAGACTTGAATAGGCGACCTCCACTAAAACATCGTTATCGGGAAGATCCGCCAATGTGAGTGTTTTAATCGCCGCACGGGCTTTGCCGTCGACATCCTCTACCACCATGGCATTAAACGTATCGGACATACCTTCTCCTTAAAATTCAGTGATCACCTTAAATAGTGACTAGTCTAGGGGCATGGCGCAAG